>CAYLLI010000135.1:0-6186 GCA_964384295.1 uncultured Chromatiaceae bacterium | reverse complement strand
GCAACGGAAAGCATGTTCGGCTATACCCCTGACGAACTCACCGGCCAGAATGTCAGCATACTCATGGCAAGCCATGACCGTAAGCATCATGACAAATACCTGACGAACTACCAGAAAACCGGTAAGGCAAAAGTGATCGGCATCGGCCGCGAAGTGCTCGCCCAACGCAAGAACGGCGATATTTTTCCCGCGGATATCGCTGTTGGTGAAGTTCGCGGCCCGAACTCGCTGCGCTATATCGGCCTGGTCCGGGATCTGAGCGTTGAGCGCGAACTGCAAACCCAGCAGTTCAGACAACGTCAGGAAATGCTGAACACCAGCCGCTTAAGCACAATGGGTGAGATGGCGGCCGCAATGGCGCACGAACTCAATCAGCCGCTCAGTGCCATCTCCAACTACGCGGCAGCGTGTCGCAGACTGTTGGATGAAAAGTCAGTCGATAAAGACACGATCTCAGACGCACTGGAACGCATCGGCGCGCAGGCGCAGCGCGCCGCCGAAGTCATCCGACGAACCCGGGACTTCACGAAGACGCCGGACACGAAGCGCAAAACAACAACCATCAGCGAATTGCTGGAGGACATTGTGCCTCTCGCCCAGATGGACGCCCACGCGAACAACATCTCGCTGACGGTAGACGCACCAGAACACCTGCACCCTATCTTTGTTGACGAGCTGCAGATTCAGCAGGTTCTGCTGAACCTCCTCAGAAATGGTGTCGACGCAATGATCGACTGTGAACCCCAATACCGGCACCTGGCGCTGACGGCGCGCTACAACGGCCCGGAAGAGATCAGCCTGATTGTTAGCGACGAGGGCAATGGTATCTCTGAGGAGCTGGCAGAAAAACTGTTTAACCCGTTTGTTACTACCAAGTCTTCCGGCATGGGAATGGGACTGGCGATTAGCCGGACCATCGCCGAGGCACATGACGGCACGCTGGATTTCCGCAGAAACGCGGAACGCGGTGTATCCTTTGTTCTTACAATACCAACGCAGGCAAATCATTAGATGACTGAAGCACAAGGCAAAGTATTTATTGTCGACGACGACGAAGCCGTCAGAGACTCACTGTGTTTTCTTCTGAAGACAGTCGGTCTTGAGTCACACACCTTTGAGTCGGGTGATGAACTGCTCGCCGGTTATGATGAAGAAATGAACGGCTGCATGCTGCTCGACATACGCATGCCCGGCACCAGCGGTCTGGAGGTGCACAAACGCTTAAACGAGCTGAACTGCCAGCTGCCGATCATTTTCATCACTGGCCATGGCGATGTTCCGATGGCTGTAGAGGCGATGCAAAGCGGCGCGTTCGACTTCATTCAGAAACCGTTTCGCGATCAGGACCTGCTGGACCGCATCTACCACGCCCTGGAAGCGTTCCAGGAGAAGGAAGAGAGCTCGTCAAGACAGCGCGCCATCAAAACCAACTACGACAGCCTCACTCCCCGGGAGCAGGAGGTTATGACCTTTGTCGTAAAAGGTGCCGCCAACAAAGTGATTGCGATTGATCTGGGAGTGAGTCAACGCACGGTTGAGATTCACCGCGCCCGCGTCATGGAGAAAATGCAGGCGCGCTCGCTGGCGGAGCTGGTGCGTATGTCGATCAGTCTGGAGCTCTAGGCCTTTGGCCAGCATCACCTGCTATGGCGGCGCTGGCGAGGTAACAGGATCCTGCCATCTGGTCGCATCCGAGACTTTGGGCAATGTGCTGCTCGACTGCGGCATGCACCAGGGCGGCGACGCCGTTAAACGAATCCGGGACGAAACCTTCAGCTTTGACGTCGGGGCGATAGATGCCGTCATTCTCTCGCATGCCCATTTAGACCACTCCGGAATGCTGCCACGGTTGGCTGCAGAGGGTTTTGAAGGCCCTGTGTATTGCACACAAGCAACGGCGGACCTGCTGCCGATCATGCTGTATGACGCGGCCTTTATCTACGAACGGGATCTGGAGCGGAGCAACAAACGCCGTCAGGAAAGAGGCAAGTCGCCAATACCGCCCGCCTACAGCAAAGCGGACGTGCGCGCGATTATCGATCAATGCGTCACCGTGCCCTATCGACAGAAAAAATTAATTCATGGTCATTGCTGGATCCGATTTCACGATGCCGGCCACATTCTGGGTTCAGCAATCGTAGAGCTTGAACTGAGTGACGCAGGCACGCCGAAGACCGTCGTGTTCTCAGGTGACCTCGGCAAGGAAAGCACCGTACTGATGAACGACCCAAGCATTTTGCGGAATGCTGATCTGGTTTTGCTTGAGAGCACGTACGGCGACCGTAACCACAGAAGTTACGACAAGACGATTGAGCAACTCGAATCGATTCTAAAGGATACCTGGAGACGTGGCGGCAACGTCATGATCCCGGCATTTGCGGTTGGCCGTAGCCAGGAGCTGATCTACCACCTGGGAAAACTGCATCATCAGAACAAGCTGGATCCATGGCGCATATTTCTGGACAGCCCGATGGCGATTGAGGTGACGAAAGTCTACGACCGCTGGATTCGCCAACTCGACCCGTCAGATATTCGGCAGTTGGAGCAGCATCACAGTCCTTCTCTAAAAGAGTTTTTGCCAGGACTGACCTGTTCGGTCACGGCAGACGAATCGATCGCGATCAATGACATCGGACAAGGTGCTTTGATTATTGCCGGCAGCGGAATGTGCACCGGCGGGCGTATTCGGCATCACTTCCGCCGCGGGTTGTCGCGCCGGGAAAACACTGTCGTGTTCATCGGCTTTCAGGCGAACGGTACATTAGGCCGGATACTGGTCGACGGACATCGCGAGATAAAGCTGTTTGGCGAAGAGTTGCGCGTCAATGCACAGATCGAAACGCTGGGCGGTTTTTCAGCGCATGCCGGCCAGAATGAACTGGTTAAGTGGGCCGGGCATTTCGGACATGAAGCACAGCTTCTGCTGGTGCACGGGGAGCCATCTGCTTTGACCACCCTGCAAAAAAAGCTTTTCGAGACTCATCAGCAAGTGGCGAAAATACCGGTCAAAGGCGAGCGCATCCAGTTTTAGAAAGAAGCTATAAGGCAAAAAAAGGCCCGCAGATGCGGGCCTTTTTCATACTCAACAATATGAGTTACAGCTTATCGGCATTCTCTGCAAGATAGCTCGCAACGCCATCCGGAGAAGCAGTCATACCTGACTCACCCTGCTTCCAGTTGGCCGGGCAAACTTCGCCGTGCTCTTCGTGGAACTGCAGCGCTTCGGTGATACGGATCATTTCGTCCAGGTTACGACCCAACGGCAGATCGTTAACCACCTGATGACGCACAATGCCGTCTTTATCGATCAGGAAGCTGCCGCGCAGAGCAACACCGGCTTCTTCGACTTCAACGCCGTAAGCCTGGCAGATGCTGTGCTTCACGTCAGCGACCATCGTGTATTTCACAGGGCCGATGCCACCGTCGTTGATGGCGGTGTTGCGCCATGCGTTATGCGTGAACTGAGAGTCAATGGACACAGAGAACACTTCACAGCCGAGCTCTTTCAGCTTGTCAGTACGATGATCCAGACCAATCAGCTCAGACGGGCAGACAAACGTGAAATCCAGCGGGTAAAAAACGACCCAGGCGTATTTACCATCGCGGGCTTCCGTGAAGTTCAGATCACCGACAATGCTGCCATCACCCAGAACGGCGGCTGCGGTGAAGTCAGGAGCGGGTTTGCCAATCAAGACACTCATGTTGTTTCCTTCGTAATTCTCGGGCATCGCCCGGGTTGCTAATGCAGAACAGCACAGCGGCTTAGTCCTGCTTAAAATGGACGCTTAGTGTCTATAGACACAGCAAGCTTTGCAAGCGGTTTTTTGACAGAGTCCAGATAGCAGTCAAATTATTCAGGCTGCCAGACATAGGACGCAGAGACAGCATCAAGGTCGGTGACACCCGCATAACGCATAGTGCGCTCAAGCTCTTTCTGGAGAATCTTCAAAGCCAGCTCGACGCCGGCCTGTCCGCCAGCGCCAAGCCCGTACAGATAGGGTCTGCCCACGCAGACGGCATCAGCACCCAGCGCCAGAGCTTTGAACGCATCAGCGCCACGACGAATTCCACCGTCCATTAACACCGGCATGCGGCCGCCCAGCACGTCGACCACCTCCGGCAGCACATCAATCGTAGCGCGACCGTTACCCTCCTGTCGTCCGCCATGATTTGAGACAATCACGCCATCAACACCCGCTTTGCGACAGAGTTTTGCGTCTTCTGCAGTAACAATTCCCTTCAGGACGAGATTCAGATTCGTGTTCTGCCGATACCATTGCAGATCATCCCAGGTGAGCGCCGGATTGCCGATGCCCTTGCGCCCCTGATAGCCCTCAAAGTTGCCCAGCCGGGCTCGCGGCCCCCTCGGCTTGTTCGGATCGGGATGCTTTCGAAACCATTGCTCCGCCTCGTGATTGCCACGCGTCGGGCCGTCAATAGTAAGGACAACAGTATCGCAGCCTGAGGTCTCAGCAGCTGCCAATAAATGCTGCATAAACTCGAGGTTGGCCGACGGATACAATTGAAACCAGCCTGGCGCTCCGGCAGCGCTGATCTCGGCAATACTCAGATTGCTCATCATCGAACTGATCATCAGATGTCCGCGAAGGGCAGCCGCCTGAGCGGTCGCGCCTTCAGCATCGGGATGCACCCGCGCCTGATTGCCGGCGGGTGCGAGCAGAATGGGTGACGCATAGCGCTTACCAAACAGCTCCACACTACTGTCGATACTACTGACATCCACCAAACGCCGCGGGCGAATCTTCACGCGCGCCAACCCGTTCGCGTTCTCAAGCGTGGTTGCCATGTCGTCGGAACCGCCAACGACAAAGTGATAATCATCGAGTGCAAGACTCGACTGCGCGAGTTGCTGCAGGTGGGCAATATTGAGCGCTTCTTTCAGCGTTTCGGGTTGAGCGTACTCAGGCCGTGCATGGGCAAGTCCCGAAACCAGCAGTGGCGATGCCAATACCCACTGCAAAAAATCCCGTCTGGAGTCCGTCATAGCAAGCCGCCTTTAACACGTCAGTCCTCACCATACTGCATCAAACAGGTTGCGCAACCTACCCGGCAATCGGGCACAAAAAAGCCGGGCGAATGCCCGGCTTTCGTGTTTAGCGATCGGCAGAACCGTTACTTCTTGTAAGTCTGCAAACCTTTTTGCTTGGCATAGAAAGCAGCCAGTTCCTGCATGTCTTTCTCGCTCAGGTTCATTGCATTCGGTGCCATCACGGCATTCGTGCGGGCACCTGATTTGTAGTCTTTCAGCGCCTGAACCATGTAGTCCGCGTGCTGACCGGCCAGATGCGGGAACGTAAACGCAATGCTTTGCCCGCCGGCACCGTGGCAAGCCACACAGGTGGCAGCGGATTCAGGGGCGGTGCCGACAACCTCTCCGGTCTGCAGCTGGCCGCTTTCTGCGATAAATGCTGCGATATCCTGCATGTCTTCGGTAGTGAATGAGCCGGCCTGCGCGTTCATCGTCGGATGCTTACGGCTGCCGTCTTTGTAGCCTTGCAGGGCTGCAACGATGTACTCGGGCCACTGACCGCCCAGACGCGGCACTTTGTAAGTCGGATACACGTTGTCATAGCTTTCGCTGCCATGACAGCCGACGCAGGTGTCAAACAACACGCCACCTCGTTCGGCATCAGCGGCGCTGCCCAATGACGGTACCAGCAACAAAACAGCTGCCAAAGCGGCAAAATTACGGATTACACTCAGGAACATTGCAGTCTCACTTGTGAAGGCTGGTCAGAGCTACTGACCATGGATACTCTCTTCTGGATATGACCCGCGCAAAAAATCCCGCAGCAGGCCACGAATTCAGTCGCAATCTTAGTCAGTCAGAGGGCAAAATACCAGCAATAGAGCGCGATATCGGGGCCGGCAAACGTCTGGTGAATAGCGCCTCAACCGATTTAGAACAGGTATAACGAATATATGCCCGCCGAGCATGCAATTAGCACCGATACAGCCACAACGGGGACGAGTCACACTCTGTTGTCGGGCCTGTGGCACAACAACCCGGGGTTGGTTCAGTTTCTGGGTTTGTGCCCGCTGCTGGCCGTCAGCACGACGGTCATCAACGGCTTAGGGCTCGGCATCGCAACACTTGCCGTGCTGGTTACCAGCAATCTGATTGTGTCTGTGTGCCGCAACCGGATACCTCACGAAGTTCGCCTC
>CAYLLI010000134.1:0-6234 GCA_964384295.1 uncultured Chromatiaceae bacterium | reverse complement strand
CGCCCTGAGCGGTCGGAATCAGATTGACGTAAGACTCACTGAGCGGGGTGCCGCCTTCAGTGAGCCACACGCAGGCCCAGTCGACCTCTTCACTGTCGGTTGCAAAGCTGCCACCAAACGGGGTTTCGGGAAGGCACGGAGAACCCTGCAATGACTCACGCAGATACTGCTCCAGGCCGCCTTCGTACAGCCACTCCAGTTTTTCCTTGGTTTTCTCGTCAAAAAACCGCACCCGCAACCCAGGGCATAACACTGCCTTGGCTTTCAATGCGTGCTTCAGGCGCGAGACCGAGAACTTGGCAGAATCAAAATAAGACGCATCGGGCCAGAAACGGATGGTCGTGCCGGTGTTGGCCTTACCGACTTTGCCAACGACCTCAAGCTTGCCCTTCTTCTTGCCGGCCTGAAAGCTGATGTTGTGCTCTTTGCCGTCACGCCGGATCCAGACTTCCAGATTCTTCGACAGTGCGTTGACCACCGAAACACCGACGCCATGAAGACCGCCGGAGTACTGGTAGTTCTCATTGGAAAACTTACCGCCGGCATGCAGCCGGGTCAGGATGAGCTCGACGCCCGGAACCTTTTCCTTCGGATGAATATCGACGGGCATACCGCGACCGTCATCCGCGACTTCCAGCGAGCCGTCGGCATACAGGGTGACGTCAATTTTCTTGCAGTGCCCTGCCAGCGCTTCATCGACGCTGTTATCGATAACCTCGTGGGCGAGGTGATTGGGACGTTGCGTATCGGTGTACATGCCCGGACGCCGCTTAACCGGCTCCAGACCACTTAAGACCTCGATATCCGAGGCACTGTAATTCTTACTCACGAAGCTTTAGCCCTATGCTCATGGGAGCACCGCACGACAGCCAGTCACCGACTTTCTGTCACGACAATAATGCAACAACCGACGTCTAACCCGGAACGCCGTCAATGCCCGCAGTCTATATAAAGCGACGTCACGTTAAAAGCCTGAGCGCCCGCTTCTTCTGACGCGTGACAGCGATGCGTTGCAATGCGGTTGACCGGACTGTGTCGCTGTGCAACGCTACCGCTCACTATTCACAGGACGCGGCACCGTGGCAAAGAAAATCGATCTTGAAAAGACTCTGCAAGAGCTTGAAACCATTGTTGAAACACTGGAAGACGGCGACCTGTCGCTCGAGCAATCGCTGAAGCATTTCGAGAAAGGCGTAAAACTGAGCCGCGACTGCCAAACCGCACTTAAAGAAGCCGAGCAAAAGGTTCAGATACTGACTGACGGCGAACTGAAAGACTTTTCGCCTGAGGATACCGGGGCTTAGGTTGCCGCCGTGTTCGTCTGATTTTGCAGACGGCCGATCAATGAGCGCAGAAACACCTTCGTGAAGCGCAACTGGCACTCAGTAGAAACCTGTTCCAGCAACGTCGCACTGACAGACAGAATTGTCGATTGCTCTTCCGAGCGAATGGTTGCGGAACGACGCACATTGCGGACATAGCCGCTTTCTCCGAAACAGTTGCCCGTCTTCAGGCGACCGATGGCGCGGCCTCCGCTCTCGACGATGCACTCTCCCGAGACAATCACGTAGAACCGGTCATCAAGTTCGCCCTCGCGGACGATCTCGTCATCGGGACCGTACTCACGCCATTCACTCGCGCGCAGCAATTCGCGAATCTCGCGTTGCGAGAAGTCGTGGAAGAAGTTAAGACGGCGCAGAATATCGAAATGCTCCTGCGCGTCTATCGTGTTCATGCTTTCCTGCAGCTTCTGATGCACCCGCGTCATGGCAGCAGCCATTGCGGCACCACTTTGATAACGCGTATTGGGCTCTTTCTGCATCGAAATAGCGACGACTTCCTCAAGTTCTTCCGGCACATCCGTGCGTAACGTGTGCACCGGTGCAGGTGTTGCGTATACGATCTGATTCAGCAGCTTGCTTAAGTCGGCGCCGCGAAACGGACGAAACCCGGTGAGGAGTTCGTACAGTACTGCACCCAGCGAGTACAGGTCGGATGCGGGTGACAACTCCGCAGATTGCACCTGCTCCGGTGACATGTAGCTGGGTGAACCGGCGATGCCGCGAATCTGCGACACATCCGAGTCGTCTTTGATGGCGATGCCAAAGTCGATAATGCGAACGTCGTTATCCGGTGTCAGCATGATGTTGTTCGGCTTAATGTCGCGATGAATCAAACCGCGACCGTGCGCGTAGTGCAGTGCCTTCGCGCATTTGAAAATAATCTTTACGACGTCTTCGACCGGCAGCAAATTATCGGGCCGGCAATAAGCGCCCAAAGTCCGGGCACCCTGAACGTGCTCCATGACCACGTAGTACTTGCCGTTTTCTTCACCGGCATCGTAGATGGGCAAAATATTCGGGTGCTGCAACATACCCACGATATGGGCTTCGTTGAAAAACATTTTGCGGGCAATGCGCGCAGCCTGACCATCGGCAGCGGCATCGATGTGATACACCTTAATTGCTACATCGCGACCGTAATAAGGGTCGTGGGAAAGGTAGACATTGCCGGTCGTACCCTTACCAATCTCATTGATAATTTCATACTTACCAATGCGATCCGGAATATCGCCGGATGAATTTCTTGCCGCGTTTGGCATGCAATGCCGCCTTTGATTAAGTGTCGCCTCACAGGTTCAATACCAGGTATTGAACGCCCGAAAGTGCAATGGCTGCATAGACTGCTGCCAGCACGTCATCGAGCATAATCCCGAGACCTCCCTCCAATCTGTGATCCACATCCCGAATCGGCCAGGGTTTCGCAATATCCATCAGGCGAAACAGCCCGAAACCCAGCACTGCATTGAAAACTGTCGGTTCTGAGAAGGTCATCGTCAGCATCATGCCAACCACCTCATCCCACACGATCCCGCCGTGATCGTGCACACCGAGGCGTTTTGCGCTCTCGCCACAGAACCAGATCCCGACCAGAAACAGCACCAGACTAATCAGCAGATACATCGGCGTGCCGTACGACCAGCAGTACCACCACAACGGTAACCCGAGCAACGAGCCAAAGGTGCCGGGTGCTACCGGTGCCAAACCCAGGCCAAAGCCGAACCCGGGCCAATGGACCGGATCTTTGAGGACCTTGCTGACTAACTCACGATGCTGCATGAATAAGCCTTAGCCTGCGTCGGAAAAATGGCTGAAGCCGGATGCCCGCAACACATAGGGTTCTTCGTCGCGCATCCACCGCTGACCGCTGCCGGGCACAACGGTACCGATACGGGTGACCGGACAATTCCAGCTGCGAACAGCCTGAGCAAACAGCGCTTCCGACTCCGGCGAAACGGCAAAGCACAGTTCGTAATCATCACCGCCGGTGAGCGCCATTTCGATGGCGCGGTCACGTCCAACGGCCGTAAGTAACTCGGCAGAAAGCGGCAACGCATTGATATCCATCTCTGCGCCCACCCCGCTCGCGGTCAGAAGGTGCCCCAGGTCAGCAGACAACCCGTCGGATACATCGATCATCGCGGATGCAATACCGGACAACGACAGCCCTTCATCCACCCTTGGCGTCGGATACAGAAAACGCTCAGCGAGTGTGACTTCCGCATCGCTGTCGCTCTCGCATAACCGGCCGGCGACAGCATCACCCGGATAACCGGTGACATACAGCGAGTCGCCCGGCTGAGCGCCACTGCGCAGGACCGCTGAACCTGTCGTCACCTCTCCGTGCAGCGTTACCGTCGCCGACAACGAACCACTGACGGTGTCGCCACCCACTAATGCAATGTCGTAGGTATCAGCAAGCGAGAAAAAACCGGCAGCGAATTCATCCACCCAGCTAACATCCGCCTGAGGTAACGTAATCGACAAACTTGCCCAACGCGGACGTGCTGCCATCGCAGCCAGGTCACTCAGGTTAACGGCAAGCGCACGGTAGCCAATCGCATGTGCAGGCGTGTAAGCCGGAAAGTGGACGGAGGCAACGATGGTGTCGGTAGCCACAACGAGCTGATTACCGGGGGCAATCTCAAGCAGTGCTGCGTCATC
The DNA here is from genome assembly GCA_964384295.1 of uncultured Chromatiaceae bacterium. Taxonomy (GTDB): domain Bacteria; phylum Pseudomonadota; class Gammaproteobacteria; order Steroidobacterales; genus JABIQA01. The sequence goes on along the minus strand of CAYLLI010000134.1, from coordinate 2,230 downwards.
GCCGATCCCGACCACGGGTTCATTCGCACACACGTCGTCGCGCTCTTGAGCAGAGCGGTTAAAGCAGCGCGCGATGAGATCAAACTCAGGCAGCATGTGTCCCCCCGGACGTTATCCCTGAACTGTGGCGGTCGGGCGAATATCTTTTGCGGCTTTATCCAACACAGCATTGACGTAGCGGTAACCATCCACCGAGCCGAACACTTTGCACAGCTCAATCGCCTCGTTCAGCACCACTTTATGCGGAACATCGGGGTGGGCGTCAAGCTCGGTAACACCGAGCCATAGAATCGCGCGCTCGATAGGGTCTAATTGCTCGGCAGGTCGGTCTGCCCATGCAGCTATCCGTTCATCCAGAGAATCGGTGGCTGCCAACACTTCCTTCAGAACATCAGTGAAGTAATCTTTGTCGGCCCGCACCGCTTCTTTGCCGTTCAGATACTGACTCAGCAAATCGGCTTTCTCGTGACCGGCAATCTGATACTGGTACAACGCCTGAACCAACAAGCGGCGACTGCCGCTGCGACCGGTTTTAGCCATGATTCAGACCTTCAACGCACGCAGCAGGCTGACCATCTCGAGCGTGGCCAGGGCAGCCTCGCGCCCTTTGTTTTCATCGTTGTCGCCGGACCGGTCGACGGCTTGCTGAACATCGTCGGTCGTCAGCACGCAAAAACCGAGGGGCAGGTCGTGATCCAGTGTGACTTGGAGCAAACCATCGGTACAGGCGCCGGACACAAACTCAAAATGCGGTGTTCCACCGCGAATGATGGTCGCAACAGCGATAATGGCATCGTACTCACCGCCTTTTGCAATCCGCTGTGCTGCAAGCGGCAACTCAAACGCCCCGGGCGCGCGAATCAGATCAATATCTGTTTCGCGAATTCCGTGCTCCAACAACGTGCGTCTTGCACCCTCCACCAGGTTGTCACAGATCGTCTCGTTGAATCGCGCTGCCAAAATACAAAAGCGCGCTCCATACACATCAAACTTTGCTGCCTGATACCGTTCTTTTACCGGTCCGTCACTCACGACTCTCTTCCCGCTTGCAAACTAGTGGTCAACGTACTCAACCACTTCCAGGCCGAAACCTGAAAGCGCGAGCATTTGTTTCGGCGCACTCAGCACCCGCATACGACTAACGCCAAGATCCCGCAGCATCTGAGCTCCGGTGCCGTGGGTTCTGAGCACCGCCACTTCGTCTGCAGCTTTCGCGACTTCGGCATCGGCTTTTGCCAGCGCACCGATCTCGTGCGCCAACTGGCGGGCCGACTGTTCGTAGCGCAGAATAACGACCACGCCGGTTCCTGCATCGGCAATTGTCTTCATGGCTGCCCGCAACGGCCAGCCCAGATTGGGGTGCTGAACACCCACTACGTCGGCCAGCGTGTCCTGCAAATGGACTCTGACCAATGGCGCATCAACACTTTCGATGTCGCCTTTAACCAGCGCCAGATGCACGTTGCGGCTAATGTGGTCTTCGAAACACACCATCTCGAACTCACCGAACTCAGTGTCGATGGTTTGCGTCGAGATGCGCTCAACCGACTGCTCTTTTTCGAGGCGGTAGCGAATCAGGTCGGCAATGCTACCGATTTTCAATCCGTGCTTTTTCGCAAACACCTCGAGTTGCGGGCGACGCGCCATCGTGCCGTCGTCATTGAGAATTTCAACAATCACCGCCGAGGGATCATGACCTGCCAGGCGCGCAAGATCGCAGCCTGCTTCGGTGTGACCGGCCCGGGTCAGAACGCCACCGGGTTGCGCCATGATCGGAAACACGTGACCGGGCTGAATGATGTCTTCGGGCTTTGCGTCGGGAGCCACCGCCGCCGCAATCGTTTGCGCTCTGTCGTGCGCCGAAATACCGGTGGTCACGCCTTCCGCTGCCTCGATCGACAACGTGAAGTTGGTGGCGTGCTGCTCGTTAGTCTCGTTCACCATCAGCGGTAAGCGAAGTTGCTTGCAACGGTCCGCTGTCAGCGTCAGGCAAATCAGGCCGCGGCCATGAATGGCCATATGGTTCACGTGCTCTGCTGTGCAGCAGTCTGCCGCCATCAACAGATCACCTTCGTTTTCGCGATCCTCATCGTCGACCACAATGACCATCTTGCCATCGCGAATATCGGCAATAATTTCTTCGATACTGCTGAACGCCGGGTTCAGGTCAGCATCTCTGGGTGTCGCATCAACGGCCGCCATCGGCTCAACCTCTTCGTTAAGGGTTATT
>CAYLLI010000133.1:0-6273 GCA_964384295.1 uncultured Chromatiaceae bacterium | reverse complement strand
CAACACCCGAGTCATCGAGAATCGCGGCGCAATCCTGTTCCGAGAGAACAACCTGTTCCTCAGCCGCGCTAAGCACACTCGAGAACAAACCGGAGATAAGAAGAAGAGTCAGAAGGTGAGCGAACGTGTTTTTCATAGCATCCCTGTATTGAGTTGGGGGCATCCCGGCCAACCAAACCTAATTTTTATTGTTGTAGTGCTGCTTCTTCAGGCAGCTGCCGCGTCAACGAAGTTCAATCTGACAAAATCCGCAAAATGTGACGCAGTTCAAATATTCTGCCGCTTTAACGGCGCCATAGAGGCTTTTTTTACATAATGCAGAAAATTCTGGTTTTTGACACCCAAAGATGGCCTCAAATGAATAGCTACGGAGGCTGTTTTGAGTCGATCAGGCGCTACCAGGTGCGCTGAACGCCGACGCTGATCTGGTCGCGGTCGAAGTCAAACAGATCAAGGTTGGACTTGTTGTCCGTATACACCCACTCGGCTTTTAGCGCCCAGTTTCTGTTCAGCTGCTGCCGGGCGCCGAGAATAAAGCGGTATTCGTCATCATCGCGTGATTGCCCGAACAGCAGGTCGGTACCCTGGAAGTCGAAGTTGCGATAGCCAAAGCTCGTGTACAGACTGCCGCGCGTCCACGCGTTCCAGTTACCACCGATAAAGCCTTCAGGACCTTTGAAGGTAAAGATGTTCAACTTCGCGTCAAAATCGGTGTAACCGATACCCGCCTGAATGCCGAACAGACCGTCCGCAAATACCCGTGAATAGCCAAGGTTGGCGCGGATCAGGTCGCCTTCGCGAACATCATCGGTGTTCTCGTTATAGGTACGCTTGGTGTAAGCAACACCCACCGACAGTTGTGACTTTTCGTCAATATCCCAGATGAAGTTCGGGTTGATCGTCCAGAACAATCCGAGTCGTTCGCTGCCAAGCCAGAGCTGGTCGACCTGTAGCCCGATGGTGGCAGACCATTCTTTCGGTACCACCCAGGCAGGGCCGGTTCTTAGTGTCGCGATACCCAGATCGAAATCCTTCGCATCGGACTCGGTGTAGCCCCGGTAATACCCGTTTAACTGGCTCTGCCAGACAAAGTAGCCCGTGTTTTCGCCACTTTCGAAGCTCCAACCCGGGTTAAAGGTGTGCAAAACACCGCCGTCAACAACGCCCGCGAAGCTTTCGATGGGCTTTGACGTGGGCAGCACGATACCCGGCACGCCGCCGATATCGACGATATCCCGGGAGGTACCGAAATTGACGTTCGTGTCATACAGACCGCCGGCATAGAGCTGAGCATTCCAGCGGTTCTTTTTCTCAAAAGTGCGCTGGTCGTCACGGATTTGGGCTTGAAACGCCAGTAAGTTGGTTCGAACAGAAGGCGGCAGTTCCGGATCTTCCAGAACTTTGGTCAGTTCTGCATCCGCTTCTTCGAAGTCGCGCACCAGATAGTCCACACGGGCGAGTTCAAGACGGGCGCGATACAGAGTGGGGTAGTCGGCCAAGAGTGACGTAAGCAACCGGCGCGCCGTATTGAGTTTATCGGCTTCGACGGCGGCCATTGCCTCGTCGAAGCGATCCTGGATTTCGTCGGCACGAACGGCCTGCGAATTCGCCAGGAATACGAACAGCAAAGGAATGGAGAACAGCAGCCGAACATTCAGGCGCTGAGCGATAAAACGGTATGAAAGTGTTGGCATTCAGTCTTCGTGATGTTGTAACGACCTGCTTTGGCAGGCCGGCGCATCATGCGCGTGCCGGGCGGTCTTTACGACTCTGGTGGCTGTCTAAGTTTTCTATGTTAGTGCTTTTTCTGACGATTTCTCAACCATTAATGGCACAACCCTTCGCTGAGTTGTTCGGTTATCCGGGCACTGTGCAGGGCTCGATTGCCGATTTTCCGAACTGGGAGAACGTTATTTCGCAGTATGACCCGGCCGGTTCTCCTGTCGACTGTGACGGCGCAAAGCATTGTGCGGCAGGCGATTGGCGGGATTTGCTGAGCGATCTTGAGGGTGAGCGAGCCCACAAGCAGCTGAAAGCGGTGAATGCGTTTGTTAACCGGCAGGCCTATGTCGATGACGCCCGTAATTATGGTCAACCGGATGTCTGGGCATTGCCGGAAGATTTTCTGGAAAACGGCGGCGATTGCGAGGATTTCGCGATCATGAAGATGTTTTCCCTGATGCAGCTCGGCTGGCCGGTCGACGCGCTGCGGATTGTGGTGGTTCAGGATACCGATCTGAAAATGCCGCACGCGGTGCTGGCCGTGTCTGTCGGCGCTGATGTATTGGTGCTGGACAATCAGACCTCCGGCATCATCGAGGCCTCGGATATTGGCCACTATGCACCTGTCTACGCATTGAGCGACACTGACTGGTGGCTGTATGCCCCATCCGAAGATTCCATGCAGGCATCACTGCCCGCGTCGCGTTAAGCGACTTGTCTCAACCTGAATTACCTTACGTGCACCTTGCGTGCACGGGTTTGAATGGGCAATCATTCACTCGGTCTGTGTTGTCAGCCAATTGCCCGGGGAAAACCGATGCGTCCTGTTCTGTCCGCCATACTGCTTTGTCTATGTGCTTTGCACGCATCGGCTGAGCAGCACTTGTTCTTTCTGGCGAGCGCTAACGCGCCGGGTGCCGTCCCTGAGCTTGCCTTTGTAAACATGAAGGATTATCCGACCTATCAGTGTCTCGCGGCAGTGGAGAATCTGGCGGCGAATGCCGAGAAGCAGTCCGTCGTTTTTATCGACGGACGCTGCGTGAACACGTTCTATCAGTTCAGCGCGCCGACGGAAGATTTGAAGTACACCTATTTGCTGACCTACCCCGGCGGTGCGCCGAACCTGACGCTGATGTCGGACATCGATGAGTGTTATCGGGTAATGACGGAGAGCGACAAGGGCGAGATGTTTTGCGGGCGTTCGTCGCAGCGGATTACCTACCCCTAGAAAGCGCCTGACTGCAGGACATCAACAAAACTGCGCAGCAAACCGTTCGATTCCGGCGTTGCCACCGCGCTGCTTAACACTTCATCGAGCTGGCCATCGTCTTCGGTGTATTTCTCTTTATAAACGGTGAGCCGTTCGATCAGTGTGTCGAGGTCGACTTCCGGATGAAACTGAAATGCCCAGAAAGGTTTGTTGATGACCCGGAACGCGTGTGGACAGGCGATGGTGAACGCGAGTAGCTCGCAGCCGGCCGGCGTGTCTGTAGTCCGTTCCATGTGCACGGACACGGCGGGAAATGATCTCCCGATGGTTTTAAACAGAGGGTCGTGAGCGGCGGCAGGGGTCAGTTCAATAACTGGCGTGCCCATTTCATACTGGCTTTCGTCCCTGACGATCGTGCCTCCCAGGGCCAGCACCGCCAGCTGAAAACCGAAGCACGAGGCAAACACCGGGATGTCTTGGTCAATGCAGTGCGTCAGCAATCTAATACAGGGCGCAACAAACGGATAGTTTTCGGGCTCCAGCACGCTGGCTTCGCTCGCGCCGCCGACTAACAGTGCGTCATAGCCTGTGATTACGTCGGTTGCGAAATCCGGCGTATCAAACACGTTCAGAACGTCAACCTCCGCGGGTTCCAGTCCGGCGTACTTCAAAAAGCTTGCATACTCCTCGTCCCGCACTTTGGGCTCGTCGCGGATTTGCAGCAACAGCAGGCGCGGATTGGGATTGGAAGGGCTATTCATGTGGCGTTATCGACGTTGGCAGATTCAATGTCAGGTTGTAATGAAGGCTACGCACATTATCGGTTAGACTTTATCCATATTTGTACTTATCGCATCTATTGAGAGACCCAACTTATGAAAATGCTAACCGCCTTTTGCCTGAGTTTTTTCTTGCTGCTGAACTCAGCGTTTGCCGTTGATCCTGATGAAGTTGAAAACCTGGAGCCGTACTTCCAGAAACCGGGACTGAACCTCGGTAAGTACAACAAGGTTTTGGTTGTGCCCCTTGGTGTGAGTTCGACGTTTGTGATTCCGCCACCCTGGGTGACCGAGGAAGAGCGGACCACTCAGCGTTGGTCGCTGACCCGTGAAGACGAGAAGTGGTTGCGTGAGAGTTATCAGGCATCGTTTCGTAGTGAAGTGGGCAAGAGCTTTGAGGTCGTTGATGAGCCCGGTGATGGCGTCCTGATTGTGGGTGTGGATCTGGTGAGCCTGATGCCGTTCGCGCGCAAAGGCGAGAAGGTTGAGACGCAGGGCTTTGGTGTAATTGTTGCGCAGGCTCAGTTGCGCGACGGCAGCAACGGCGAGCTGCTCGCTGTGTATGAAGGCCCGCAACGGGTGGGTACGCAGTATCAGCAGAACACCCGTCTGAACTCCGAGAACAGTCTGAAAAAGCTGTTTGAAATCTGGGGTGCGCGCGTGCGTTTGTACATGGAGCGCGACGCCAAATAGCGTCGCTTGCTTGATTTAATGCTTCTCAGAAACGCCATTGTCCACGCTTGCCTCGTCGGCGGTTTACTGCTGACGTCGGCTGCAATGGCTGAGGAACTGCAGGTGTATAAGTCGCCCACCTGCGGTTGCTGTGTGAAGTGGATCGACCATCTGGCCGACTACGGGTTCACGGCTAAAGTGAATCACCCTCGCGACTTGAACGGCGTGAAACAGAAGCTCGGTATCAGCAGTCAGACGGCTTCGTGCCATACCGGTGTCTCCGAGCAAGGCTATGTGTTTGAGGGCCATATTCCGGGCCCGGTCATGCTGGCGTTCCTGGAGAATCCGCCGGAGAATGCGATTGGCTTGTCGGTACCGGCAATGCCGATGGGCAGTCCCGGCATGGAGATGGGTGACCGCTTTCAGCCCTACAAGGTATTGCAGATCAACGAGGATGGAACGATGCAGGTGTTTGCCAGCATCGATGAAGCGTCGCAGCAGTATTAAGAGGCGCGCCTTACCGCCAATAAAAAAGCCCCGTTTATCGGGGCTTTTTTATTTGTTTAGGAGAACCGCGGCATCACGTGCTCGCCGATCATTTTTAAGCCGTCCATCGGATCATCAAACAAACGGATCGACAATTCCGTCAGTCCGCTTTTGGCAAACCGGTCGAAGCGGTCGAGCTCTTCTTCCATGTTGCTCAGATCACCCGTGGATGCCATGCCTTTGACCAGTCGCTCTGACAGATCATCGGGCACATTTTCGATTACGCCGGTGCGGGTCCAATACGCTTTCATCAGGTTCATGAAATTATCGCAGACCAGTTCGACTTCATCCTCGTCGTGACAGAACGGCCGGATCTCATCTTTGTAGCGGCCCGCAATAGCGCCGCGCCAGATCAGTTCGCGGCGCGCTTCGTACATGGCAACTTTGAGGTCGTCTTTCATGTGCCATGCCCAGAAGTTACCAACGCGGAAGTCGGCGGGTTTGTCGTCGCGTTTGGCCCAGCCTTTCTCAAGATTCTCCATGGCTTCAGGCATCATCTCGACGGTGAAGTCGGACACCTGAATGCCATCCGCGACTCTGCCGCCCATGCGGATCATCATCGGGCCGCTGCAGCAGCCGTACACAAGCGGCTTGTCGGCCTTCGCCCAGTCCATTTGATACGGCCGGGTAACCTGAAAAATCTCGCCTTCGTAGGCGAAGGTCATTTCACCGCTGACGGCGGTTTTGATCATCTCGATGCCTTCGCGAACCCCCGCAACCCGGCGTTCCGGGTAACGGTTCAGCATGACGGGGTCTTTGTAAGGCCACGGCTCTTCCTGCGCGGGGTCGAGCTTCCAGCCCATCGCACCGAGCACGCCGCCGCCGCCACTCAGTGCAACGATGGCTCTGCCGTTCGACATCTCGTTGAGCGTGAGCAGGGCGTTCGCCATTTTCAGCGGATGCAGCTCCCAGGGGCTGACGGCCAGCGCCGCCAGTTTGATGTTGGACGTCGCCAGAGCAGCGGGCGCCATGACCAGAAAGGCGTCGTAGTTCTGGTGATAGTTTGACGACCAGATGGCGCGAATGCCGAGCTTCTCCGCTTCAATCGCGAGCTCTTTAAACTGCTGCGGGCCGACGTCGGCCTCAAGAATAATGTCGATGTCCATGGGTGATCCTGTGCTTTCCGGTTGCAGGCGACGACACAGCCTAACACCGTGCGGCCGGCCTGTTGACCCGCGGAAATCCCCTATCGCATTTGGCGCCGGATCACCTGCTCATTCTTTGGTCAGGGGGCAGTCGCCGGTTACGGACGCGTTATTCAAAGCGTATCTTGATGAGGTGACCCGATAAGTCTGAGACGAGGAGTTCTGCGATGCGATTGTTTATTGGTGCAGTGTGCGTGGC
>CAYLLI010000132.1:0-6435 GCA_964384295.1 uncultured Chromatiaceae bacterium | reverse complement strand
ATACTTGTTCAGCCGCTTCAGACATTGGCAAGGCAACTTTTCTCGATAATGGTGAATCGCAGGCCGCGACGTCCGCCCCTAAAAACAGCAGTCCCGGCACGGGTTTTTAACGCGCTTTTTCGGGGTGTGAGTGCCAGCCCCTGAATTGCTCTAAAAACCCTAAAAATAAAGGCGCTATGGTAGCACAGAGCGGCCTGAAAACGGCAGCCGGCGGAACAATTTTAATCGTGTGCTGACTGAATCTGAAGACCGGTTAACCGCCACTTCGGAAGCCCGGTTTGACCGCCGATACCAATCAGGCATTATCCCCGCTAGACCGAAGCGGTGAAGAACCGCGAATACTCATCAGGAACAAGCGACTGCAGATGCAAAGTGACGACTTTATTCTGGCTCCGGGCTGGATTATCACGATGGAACCACCCGGCAAGATTCTTCAGAATCAAGCGCTTGTGGTACGACAGGGCTCAATCGAAGCAATCTGCGACGTCAGCGCAGCCAAGGCCATGGCTCCCGACGCCTTGCTGATTGAGCGCCCGGGCCACGTTGCCATACCCGGCCTGATCAACGCCCATGCCCACTCTGCAATGACCCTGCTCCGCGGGTATGCGGACGATCTGCCATTGCAGGAGTGGTTATCCGACCATATCTGGCCTGCCGAGGGCGAATGGGTGAATCCGGAATTTGTCCGCGACGGCACCCAACTGGCCATGGCAGAGATGATCCGGGGCGGCACTACCTGTTTCAACGATATGTATTTCTTTCCGGATGAGATTGCCGGCATTGCGGCAGAAGCCGGCATGCGCGCCAGTGTCGGACTGATTGTGCTGGATGTACCTACCATCTGGGCCGGAGACTTTGAAGAGTATCTGAGCAAAGGCATTGCCGTTGCCGACACTTTTCGTGAACACCCGCTGATCAGCACCGTGTTTGCGCCCCACTCGCCTTACATGGTGTCTGAAGAACATATGCAGCGCTTGTCTGTGCTGGCCAATGAGCTGGAAAAACGCGTGCACATGCATATCGCCGAGACTGCCGACGAAGTTCTGGACTCGATGAACAATTTTGGCTTTCGACCGCTGCAGCGGGTTGCCGACGCCGGACTGCTGACGGGGCAGCTTCAAGCGGTGCACATGACACAGATGCAGGAAGACGAGATCGCTGCGCTCGCAGAGGCCGGCGCCACCGTCGTGCATTGCCCGGAGTCCAACTTAAAACTTGCCAGCGGCATCTGCCCCATCACCGCACTGACCGAAGCCGGCGTGAACGTCGCTCTGGGCACCGACGGCGCAGCCAGCAATAACGATCTGGACATGCTTGGTGAGATGCGCACCGCCGCATTGCTCGCCAAAGGCAGCACGGGTAATGCCGCCGCAATGACAGCCGATCAGGTCCTGGCGATGGCGACCATCAACGGCGCCAGAGCATTGGGACTTGAAGACACCATCGGCTCGCTGGCTCCGGGCAAGCAAGCGGACATTGTCTGTATTGATCTCAATCATCCGTCGACCCAGCCGGTGTACAACCCGCTGTCTCAGGTTGTCTATGCAGCCGGACGCGATCAGGTCACTGACGTCTGGGTGGCAGGCAAACCGCTGCTGAGCAACTGCAAACTGACAACCATTGATGAGAGTGCCATACTCGATTTAGCGCGCGCCTGGCGCGACCGTATCGCACGCAAGCACTGAACGACTGTGCAGCACGCCGAATAGAGCAGACACCCATGAACGCCCCCACCGATAACGTCGACACATCCGAAGTCCACAAGTTTAATGACCTGGCCAGTCGCTGGTGGGACACGAAAGGCGAATTTAAACCGCTGCACGAGATCAACCCGCTGCGGGTGGGCTTTATTGATCAACAGGTCGGGCTTAACGGCAAGAAAGTTCTTGATGTCGGCTGCGGCGGCGGCTTGCTTGCTGAGGGCATGGCCGCGCTGGGGGCCGAGGTCACGGGCATCGATATGGCGCCAGACTCGGTAGAGGTAGCGAAACTGCACCTGCTGGAAAGCGGCTACAGCATTGACTACCGCGTTGTTGATGCCGGGTCGCTCGCCGCGCAGGAGCCTGCCGCCTATGACGCAGTAACCTGTCTTGAAGTGCTGGAACATGTTCCGGACCCTGCCCAACTGATCGACCACTGCGCACAGCTGCTGAAACCCGGCGGCGATCTGGTGTTGTCGACACTCAACCGGAACCTGAAGTCTTTCCTCGGCGCAATCGTCGGCGCTGAATACGTGCTCGGCCTGGTGCCCAAAGGTACCCACGACTACGAACGTTTCATTAAGCCCTCCGAGCTGCACAGGTGGTGCAGAGCTGCCGGTCTCGAACTGGCGGACATTGCCGGCATTACCTACAACCCGCTGACCAAAGAATTCGCGCTTGGTGATGACGTCGACATCAACTACCTGATCCACTGCAGGCACCCGCAGTGAGCGCCGCCGGGCAGAAAGGTGTGCTGTTCGACCTCGACGGCACACTGCTCGATACCGCGCCCGACATGGTGGCCGCTCTTGAGCCGGTATGTCGCAAACTGGATGTGCCAATGCCGGACTACGACTTTGCGAGAGTCTACGTTTCGATGGGTGCCGCCGGACTGCTTCGCGGTGCGTTTCCGTATCTGGATGAAGAAGAAATAGCGGGCCTCGTGCCGGATTATCTCGAGACCTATGCCGGGAACCTGTCCATCAATACAAAGCTGTTCGACGGGTTTGAGGAGCTGTTGGCTGAGCTCGAGTCAGCAGGCGTTCCCTGGGGCGTTGTCACTAATAAGCCCGCCTTTTTGACAGACCCTTTGATGAAATCGCTGGACCTGTTCGAGCGCAGCGCAACGGTCATTAGCGGCGATACTCTGCCGCAAAGAAAACCGGAACCCGAGCCGCTCCTGCTGGCACTCAAGGAATCGGGGCTCACCGCCTCAAGAACACTGTACGTCGGCGATGCCGAGCGGGACATACAGGCAGGCCGTCGCGCTGGAATGCCGACCGTCGCCGCGATCTATGGCTATATTCTGCCGGAGGATGATCCGGCGGACTGGCAAGCGGACCATCACATCAATCACCCTCTGGAACTTCGCGAACTCCTCGAGCAGCTGTAAACCTTGCAGGGATGCGCTCTATAATCCATTCCTCAGTTCGCAGGGAACCTGATACATGCCGCTCACCGACAACCAGCTTATCTATCTTGCTCTGATTACCTTAGGCGCCTTCGGTCTCGGGTTTCTGATTGAGTTTCTTATTTCAAGAGCGACCCGGGTCAGGCTCGAAGCGGTCATCGCCGAGAAAGACGCTTTGATTCAGAGCGATGAAGCGCGGATTGCGGAACAGGCGGCGTCTTTGGAACAGGCTCAGTCATCGCTGAAAGCCGCATTTCAGGAAATGGCGCAGGATTCTCTGGCGCGCAACAACAAACTGTTTCTGGAACTGGCCGAGCAAAAGCTGTATACCCACGAAGAACGCTCGAAAGCCGAGTTCAATGCCAAAGAAAAAGCAGTCGAAAATCTTGTTAAACCCATTCAGGAAGCGCTGAACAAAACGCGCGAGCAAATTGAGTCCATCGAGAAGACCCGCGCTCAGGCCTACGGCAGTATCAAAGCCCAGATTGAGACCATGAGCAGCAGCCAGCAGCAGCTCCGCGAAGAAACCAGCAAACTGGTCACGGCTTTGCGGCGGCCTGAAGTCAGGGGGCAATACGGCGAGATCACGCTGCGCCGACTCGCCGAACTCGCCGGCATGGTTAACCGCTGCGACTTTGATGAACAGGTCAGCGTGTCGGATATTGACGGCAAGCAGCAGCGACCGGACATGATCGTTCGCCTGCCCGACGAAGGCATTCTTGTGGTCGATGCCAAGACCCCGATGGACGCTTACTTGTCGGCCGTTGAAGCCACTAACGATGTGGAGCGCAGAGAGGCGCTCGCCCGGCACAGCAGAAACGTCAGCGAACGGGTCAAAGAACTGGCTGGCAAAGCGTACTGGTCGCAGTTTGAGAGAAGCCCCGACTTCGCACTGCTCTTTATTCCGGGCGATCAGTTCCTGACTGCTGCTCTGGATCAGAATCCGAATCTCGTCGAAGAAGCACTGCGCCAGAAAATTATGCTGGTAACACCCACCAGTCTGGTGTCGTTGCTGAAGGTGGTGGCCTACGGCTGGCTGCAGCTGTCGCTGGCGGAAAACGCTGAAGAAATCAAAAAACTGGCAGAAGATCTCTACGACCGAATGGGTACGTTCACGAACCATCTGGGCAAAGTGGGCAAGCAGCTTGAGTCCAGCGTGAAAAGTTACAACCAGGCGATTGGCTCACTGGAAACCCGGGTCATTCCCGCCACACGCAAGTTCACCGAACTCGGCGTTCAACCCGGAAAGAACACGCCGGTAGAACCACCCATGATCGAGACGATTCCGCGGCCGTCAAAAACGCTGGAACGGCCCGAGCCCAATCCATCCAACGACAGTAAAGAGCAGCAATGAACCCGGAAACCGACCAAACCGCACAGAATTACACAGCGCCTGAAGGACTCTTTAAGGACCAGATCATTATGGTTACGGGTGCCGGTGACGGCATCGGACGTCAGGCCGCCCTGCAGTTCGCCGGGCTCGGCGCCACAGTGCTGTTGCTGGGCCGGACCAAAGTCAAACTCGAGCGCGTCTACGATGAGATTTTGGCGGCGGGAGGTGCTCGCCCGAGTATCGCAGTGCTCGATTTCAAAAAAGCGGTTGCCGACGACTATGAAAACATTGGCGTACAGATTGAAGAGCAGTTCGGCCGGCTTGACGGCCTGCTGCTGAACGCCGGCATGCTCGGGCACCGCGCTCCCATTGAGCAGTACCCGGTGGGCAGCTTTATGGAAGTCATGCACATCAACGTGAACGCCCAGTTTGTGCTGGCAAGAACCCTGCTACCGCTGCTGAAGAAATCGCCCGGCGCGTCATTATTATTTACCTCCAGCGGCGTGGGCCGCAAAGGCAGAGCTTTCTGGGGCGCTTATGCCGTATCCAAGTTTGCGACGGAGGGATTGATGGAAGTGCTGGCCGATGAACTGGAAAACACGTCCGTCCGGGTAAACTGCATCAACCCCGGAGCCACCCGCACCAACATGCGGGCCGCGGCGTATCCCGGCGAAGATCCGTTAACACTGAAAACGCCGGAGGAGATCATGCCGGCCTACTGCTACTTGATGGGCAAAGACAGCAAAGGCATTACCGGCCAAAGCATTAATTGCCAACAGAAAAAACCTTAATAAAACACCAAAAGCTATTGTTTTTTATTATTTTTCTTTAGCGAATGATAAAGTGACGAGACTTCGCCGGGCTCCAGGTCCCGGTACTTGCCGCGACCCAGCCCGCGCGGCAGCTGAATCGGACCGTAGCTAATCCGCATCAGCCGGCTGACGTCATAACCGAAGTAATTCCAGAGCCGGCGGACTATTCGATTGCGCCCTTCCCGCAGGCGCACCCTGTACCAGCGGTTGGAGCCCTCGCCCCGCGTGAAGTTAATGGCCTCGAACCGTGCAACCCCATCGTCCAGCTCGACCCCTGTCACCAACTGCTGCAGCTCACTCTCCATCGGTTCACCGAGCACACGTACAACGTATTCACGCGGCACTTCGTTTGACGGATGCATCAGCTGGTTGGCAAGCCCGCCGTTGGTGGTCAGAAGCAGCAGACCGGAGGTAGCCACATCCAATCGTCCGATACTGACCCAGCGAGCCCCGGACACGCGCGGCAAGGAATCGAATATCGTAGGCCGCCCTTCAGGATCGGATCGGGTGCAAATTTCACCCGGCGGCTTGAAGTACATGATGGTGCGCTCGACGCGCTTGGTTTTGGGCGTTCGCACCAGCTTGCCATCGATGGCGATGCGCTCTTTGCCGGTGACCTTTCTGCCGAGCTCCGCAACCTCATCATCGACAGTGATGCGGCCGGCCTTGATCATTTCCTCAAGCTGACGGCGCGAGCCGTGACCGGCATTCGCCAGCCATTTCTGCAGCCTTTCTTCAGGCATGACTGATCAGGACTGCTTCAGAGGCAGTACGGTAGCGGAATCCTGCACCTCCGGTTCCCCGGCATCTTCGGCAGAAGGCTCTTCAGAGTTTTCCACAGCAGCCTCCGCTTCGGAGACAACGGCATCAGATTCGTCATCAGCCACGTCCGGCTCGGCTGCGCCGGAAGCGTCAGATTCCTCAAGCGATTTACGTTTATCTGACAGAGACGTGACAGATGCCGGCTCCTCCGGCAGTTCATTGACGTCCGCCGGCGCCACAAGCGGCGCGCCCGGAGAAACCCCGTCAACCAGCACTTTTTCTTCTTCCGGAACTCCGAGTTCCAGCTGCACGTTCACCGGATCAAGCTCCTGCAAGTCTGCCAATGGCGGCAAATCTTCCAGCTTCTTCAAACCAAAGTAATCAAGAAATGTTTTGGTTGTGGCGTACAAGGTCGGA
>CAYLLI010000131.1:0-6473 GCA_964384295.1 uncultured Chromatiaceae bacterium | reverse complement strand
AATACGCAGCACGATTTTTTCGCCGAACAGTGTCGGGCAGGTGTTAACACGAAAGTCGATCGCCCGCGTTTTGGACAGCTTCATCTTGATACGGCCATCCTGCGGGACACGGCGTTCGGCAATATCCAGTCGGGACATCACTTTCAAACGTGCGGATACCTTGCCCGCCAGCGCCAGCGGCGGTGTTGCCACCTGTTTCAGTACGCCGTCGGTGCGGGTCCGGACTCTGAAGCTTTGTTCATAGCATTCAAAGTGAATATCGGATGCACCTTTTTTAATCGCATCGAGCAATACTTTGTTAACGAAGCGCACCACCGGTGCATCGTCAACGTCATCCTTGGTAACTTCATCCTGCTCTTCGTCACCACCGGTAACCTCAAGACCTTCGAGATCAAACTCGTCGTCTTCAAGATCCGACATCGAGTCATCTATGGCTTCCAGTGCCTGATTGACCGCTTCTTGCAGTTTGTCGAACTCGACCACGACAGGCTCAACCCGCAGACCGGATTGAAATTTGATTTCGTCGATGGCCGCCAGGTTGGTCGGATCAGACACGCCGAGGTAAACGCGCTTACCGCGCAACACCATCGGCAGTACCCGGTGTTTGACAATGAGTGCTGAGTCAACGGCGCGCACGGCATCGAGGTCAACTTCGACGGCATCCAGGTCAAGTAGCGGTACGCCAAACTCCTGTGAGGCGGCAATGGCCACCATCGAGGATTCGGCAAGGCCCTCATCAACCAGATGAGCAACAAAGCCACGGCTGGCACTGCGTGCCTCCAGAATGGCTTCTGTCATGGCAGCTTCATCGAGAATGCCATCAGCAACCAACCGACGGGGGAGGCCGGTCAGTATTGCCTGAGTTGCAGTGGTTGCCATAGTGCTATCCGGGTTCCAAAAAATGCGCCAAGGATTGATAAGTAAAGGGTTTAGCCGATACTCGCGCAGTTATTTTGGGTGAGCAACTATGTTAAGTCGGTATTGTGACGAGGTTCTCAACAATACCCGGGTTGGACTTCAAAAGGGTGAAGCAGGTCAGCTTCGGGTGAGCATTCAGCCGGAATTTCCGGTCAGCCGCCTACGCTGTATCCGGCGGCTGAATGATCGGCATCGGGATGTTTGTTGCTGCCTGGCAACGGTTCAGAAAGATTGGTGTCGTGATGCTTACGGACGGCAGTTGGCGGACATGTACTTCGCAGGGATCGTCGGTGCTGCGTAGACTGCCGCGTTGTTGCCATTGGTACCCATGGGCAACAGGTTGCCACCAGCTCCTTGCGGCGCATCGGCCCAACCGCAGCGCCAAACGATACCGCCGCTCACGGTTTCATACGGTGTCAGTGATACCGTGCCACCTGCGATAATCGCGCTGGCTTCATTACCGAATGTAATTTCAATACGACCGTTAATCACGTCGACCTGAGTCGTATAGCGGCCGCTCGTGTCCGTCGCGATGCCGCCAATGCCTGCAGCGTCGCGGTTGATCGGTGCCGCGCCCGTGTCGAGAAAGGTCTGGATGATGGGTACTTTCATAGCACCGGCCAATTGCAATCCATCGGTAACCTGAGCACGAACCGTATAGTCGCTGTAACTCGGTATTGCGATCGCTGCGAGTATGCCGATGATCGCCACCACGATCATCAGTTCGATCAGTGTGAAGCCTTGCTGCACTATCTGCTTCGATCTGCGGGCCGCACTGGTGAATCGTTTTGTTGTGTTCCGCATGTGACACTCCGGTACTCATTTGCTCATGTCTTTAGCAAAAAACGGTTGTTTAATTTTACGGTTCCGGTAACCGCGTTTTGCTAAAGAAATGGTTCTCTGTCGTCGGTTGAAAAAAAAGGGGGCTTGCATGCAAGCCCCCTTCCCGATGAATCAATCAAGATTGATTCATAGCTTGGTCTAGGCCTTAGCTTAGATACGGCAAGCAGCTGGCAGGTATTTCGGCAGGATAGTCGTGCCGTTAACCGGAGCAGCTACAGCGCCACCAGCACTGGTACCCATCGGAGTGTGACCCGGCTGGATCTGACCGATTGCACCACCGCAGTACCAAACAACGCTGAGGTCTACAGTTTCATAAGGAACCAGTTCCAGGAACAGGTTAGCGATCTGAGCGTTAGCGTCGTTACCGTACTGAATTGAGATAGTACCGTTAGTAACCTGAACGCCCTGTACGTACTGACCGCTGGTGTCGTTAGCGTTAACAGACATACCTGCAATCGTACGAGTTGCCGGAGGAGCACCAGTGTTCAGGAATGATTCGCCAACAGCAGTCTTAGCAGCAGACGCCAGTGACAGACCTTCAGAAACCTGAGCACGGATGGTGTAGTCCTGATAAGCAGGAATAGCGATGGCCGCCAGAATGCCGATAATGGCAACAACGATCATCAGTTCGATGAGGGTAAAACCCTTTTGAATTGATTTCATGAATCTTCTCCAGATACAAACAACAACAAAATAAACGTAAAAAACTTCGCGACTCGTGGGTCTGCGAGAAGATTAATGCAAAGGGTGTGCCAACTTTTACGAGAATAACCCTAAGTTATTGTTATTAATGGGTTATAAATTTTTTTCGATGCGAAATCGGCAGTTTCTGTGATGTTGCGCGGCATCGAATGACCGTCGCATTGTGACGCTGAACGTCACATTGTGACAATTTTTGTCACTTTTGCCGGTGTGTCACCGGTTTATTCAATACCAAACTTCTGAATCCGGTAGCGCAGGGCGCGCAGCGTCATGCCGAGTTCTTTTGCAGCTGCCGTTTTGTTGTAACGCGTTTTTTCAAGGGCTTTAACAATGGCATCGCGTTCCATCGATTCCAGCTGGTCGCCGAGCACCGGTGCTTCATCCGTATCATCGGCAGGGGCATCGGCTACCTGAATGTCGTCATCGGTGATCTGGTTGTTTTCGCACAACGTTGCTGCGCGTTCGAGCACGTTCTCCAGTTCCCGCACGTTGCCGGGAAACCGGTAGCCGAGCAGTTTCTGCTTCCCGCTCTTAGTCAGAGTCAGAGAACCAAGCTGCATGTCCTGCGCCAGCCGTTTCAGAATGTGCTCGCTGAGCAGCAGCACGTCTTCGCCACGCTCCCGCAGCGGCGGCACGCACAGTTCGATCACATTAATCCGGTAGTACAGGTCTTCCCGGAACTGGCCCTGTTTTACGAGTGTGGCCAGGTCTTTGTGGGTGGCACTCAGAATGCGCACATCCACATCGGTTTCGCTGGTGCCGCCCACCGGGCGCACCGATTTTTCCTGAATCACACGCAGCAGTTTTACCTGCATCGGTAGTGGCAGATCGGCGATCTCATCGAGAAACAACGTGCCGCCTTCTGCGGCCTGGAACAAGCCAGCCTTGTCACTGACCGCGCCGGTGAACGAGCCTTTTTTGTGGCCGAAGAACTCGCTTTCCATCAGTTCGCCCGGTATCGCACCGCAGTTGACCGGTACAAATGCGGCGGCTGCGCGTGAGCCCTGCTCGTGAATCATCCGTGCCACCAGCTCTTTGCCGCTGCCGCTCTCGCCACTAATGTGCACCGGCGCCTGACTGCGGGCGACTTTGGCAATCATCGTGCGTGCTGAATTAATAGCGTTTGATTCGCCCAGCAGGCGCGCCTCGCCTTCGCCGGCAATACCCAGCTTTAACGCACTGACGACCAGCTTCCGCAGGTTTTTCAGGTCAACGGGCTTGGAAATGAAATCAAATGCGCCCAGTTTCAGCGCACGGACGGCGGTTTCGACATTGCCGTGAGCCGTAATAACGGCCACCGGCACCGCGATGGATTGCTCCTGCATCCACTCGACCAGATCGAGGCCGTCGCCATCCGGTAGGCGCATGTCCGTCAAACACAGCTGATAGCGTTTCTTGCCGAGCGCTGCCTTGGCCGTTGCCAGATCGTTGCACGTGTCGGTCGAGATGTTCATCCGCTCGAGCGTAATGGCCAGTAGCTCGCAGATATCGGGTTCGTCATCGATGACCAGTGCCAGAGGTTGATCCATGGTTTCTATGCTGCTCCAGAGGTGCTGGTTTAAAGGTTCCAGCGACCGGGGTCGGTAAACACTACCTGAAAAATACTGCCGCCATGCGGGCCCGGCAGATAGCGAAGTGTAGCTTTGTTTTGCTCGCAAAGTTCGCGGCAAATGTACAAACCCAGACCGGTGCCGCCTTCGGGGCCGGTGGCAAACGGTTCAAACAGGTTTTCCTGCAGATGCTCGGGAATGCCGCCACCCTGATCGACAATGTTCATAAACGGTCTGCCGCTGCTAGGCCTTCGGCCGATACGGATTTCAACGGCAATACCACCCGCGGTTTTGCTGGCGTACTTGATGGCGTTTTCGCACAGGTTCCATGCCACCTGATGCAAATGCCCGGGATCCATACTGACCCGGACGTTGGTATCCTCGTCATGCACCGACAGCTCGCCCTCATTGAGCTCCAGCGTGCCGGTGAACTCCTCGGCGAATTCCCGGCACCAGTCGTTCAGAACCAGCTCTTCGGGGTGTGCCGCATCTTTGCGGGACAGTTTCAGAACGTTGTCGACAATGTTGCTGACGCGCTTCGAATTCTTCTGAATGATGTCGAGAAAGCGCAGCTCTTCTTCACCCAGTTCGGGTGATTCCGCCAACAACTGGCCTGCATGGCTAAGCGCTCCGACGGGGTTGCGGATTTCATGCGCGATACTCGCACTGAGCCTGCCGAGTGCGGCCAGCTTCGACTGCTGCACACGGTCGGCGAGAATGCTGGCGTCTTCCAGAAACAGCAGCACCGCGCCGTTCGGCGTCTTGCCAAGCGGTGCAATGTAGATATTGATACTCGTGCCGTCTTTGGACATGAAGTTAGGCGTTTCACCGTCAGTACTGTCCGCGCGTCGCCATTCATCCAGCAGTGTGTTGAGCTCCGGTGATACGTCCAGCAAACGCTGCTTTTTACTGTCCCGCGCAGTACCCAGTAGTTCAGCGGCGGACTGATTCAGCAGCCGAATTCTGCCGTCGTTGTCGACGACCAGAATGCTCTCACGCAGGTTCTGAATAATGTATTCGTTCAGCTGCGCCAAATCAGCGAGGTCGATGCCCCGCTGACGCGCGAGTGCCTCGCTTTCCTCGATTCGTCGCAGTAGCGGCTGAGTGCCGAACGTGATCAGCAGCATAATGGTGCCGAGAATGCCGGCTTGCACGAAATCGCTGGTTTCTGTCACCCCTTGTGCGTACGACAAGGTCTGCTCTGCGAGCACTGCGATGGCTGCACATGCCGCGGCGAGATACGCGATCTGGCGGGGCAGGCTGATACCGGCAGTCACGACAAAAATGGCCAGCAGTCCTTCAATGCCGCTGCGGACCCCGCCACTGGCATGCACCATGATAATAATTGCGACGATGTCGATCGCGATCTGGGCGCTGGCCAGCGATTCAATCGCGTCATTGGCTTTAAAGATAAATACCGTTAATACCCCGGACAGGACCAGATAGATCAGAGCCGTGGTCTCATACAGGCCGGGATAGCGGGAGCCCAACACGGCGGGCGCGAGATCCCAGGTGCCGATAATCAGCAGGATGGCTGCCACCAGCACTCGCAAGCCACTGACCAATCGCAGGACCCTTGCGCTGAAGTCCGCCCGGGCTGACAGCTGCGGCCCGACGGTGAAACTGGTAGTTCTCCCTAACTCCTTGTCCACGCTAGTCATTTTCGCGGTTCGGTCCTGTTTCACGCGGTTGAGTCGGCATTGTAGCAATACCCGACCAAAAATCTGTGCGTCATTTGGCGCAAAACGGTTTATCTCCCACTGGCTTTCGCCCACAATACGCCGCTACATGAAAAAACCGCGTCGGTCCGCCGGGCCAGACGCCCTCATTCTTACAGGAAGTACTCAAGATATGAACCTGCACGAATATCAGGCGAAGCAACTGTTTGCGCGCTATGACATCCCTGTTTCTCAGGGCGATATTGCCGACACCCCCGAGGGTGCGCGTTCGGTTGCCGAAAAACTCGGTGGTGAGCTTTGGGTGGTTAAAGCTCAGGTTCACGCCGGTGGTCGCGGTAAAGCCGGCGGTGTGAAGTTGGCCCGCTCGTTAGACGAAGTGGCTGATGCTGCGAAAGAGTTATTGGGTGGACGCCTGATTACCAAACAGACCGATGCCGAAGGCTTGCCGATCAATATCGTGTTTGTCGAAGCCGGCAGTGACATCGACAGCGAGCTTTACGTCAGCATGGTGGTTGACCGTGCTGCCGAGCAGGTTGGCTTTATGGTGTCTGCCGCAGGCGGTATGGACATCGAAGAAGTTGCGGAAGCAACCCCTGAAAAAATTGTCACGCTAAGCGTAAACCCGGCCGCGGGTTTTCAGCCCTGGCAGGCACGCAAGCTGGGTTATGGCCTCGGCTTGAACGCGGCACAGATGAAGCAGTTCATGGGTATTGCTGCGAATCTGTACAAAATGTTCTGGGCGGAAGACCTCGAGATGGTCGAAATCAACCCGCTCGTGGTC
>CAYLLI010000130.1:0-6500 GCA_964384295.1 uncultured Chromatiaceae bacterium | reverse complement strand
CCTGAAGACATACGCAGCGATTCGGATCGATTGCTGGACCTGCCCGTGCCGCTACCGGGTGGCGGATTTGTGCCGTTGGGTGAGCTTGCAACCGCAGAGCTGGTGAGTGGTTTCAACCAGATTAATCGTGAGAATAGCAAGCGGCGTGTGGTGGTGACAGCGAACGTGCGCGGGCGCGATCTCGGGTCGTTTGTTGAAGACGTGCGTCGTGCTGTCGAGCAGCAGGTCGATGTGCCGGCGGGATACTGGATTGACTATGGTGGCACCTACAAAAACCTGCAGTCGGCGACAGCGCGCCTGAGCATTGTTGTGCCGCTGACGTTGCTTTTGATTTTCGGCTTGCTGGTCATGGCACTCGGATCAATTCGCTACGCCGCGATTATTTTCTCCGGTGTGCCACTGGCATTAACCGGCGGCATTGCGGCGTTGTTGCTGCGGGGCATTCCGTTTTCGATATCGGCTGCCGTCGGGTTTATCGCGTTGTCCGGCATCGCCGTGCTCAACGGTCTGGTAATGGTGTCGTTTATTCGCGATCTTGTGGCAGAAGGTCGTGGTTTGCAGGAAAGCATTGTTGAGGGTGCGGCAACCCGGTTACGACCGGTGCTGATGACGGCACTGGTCGCCTCGCTGGGTTTTGTACCGATGGCACTGAACACTGGTATTGGATCTGAGGTTCAGCGACCGCTGGCGACCGTGGTTATCGGTGGCATTGTTTCGTCGACGCTGCTGACGCTGGTGCTATTGCCTGCGCTGCTATCGCTGGCTGGTAACGAGCGAAGGGATGCCGATGCCGTCCCGGAATCAAATGCTTAGGTAGCGCGGCAATGGGTCGCGCTTTTGTTCTTCGTCACTCTACAGCACCGGTGATGCCAGGCGCGACAATCTGACAGCAATGCGCCACCAGATCGGTTTGCTGTCCCATTCGGTATCGTCGATCCGCCGCGCGCTGGCGAAGTCAGCCTGAAACATGGCGTCCATTTCGGACGCGAAGTCTTCATCAATAATCACAGCGGTCACTTCGAAGTTAAGCCGGAACGAGCGGTTGTCGAAATTGTGCGTGCCTACCGCAGACACCGAGTCGTCAACCAGCATGACTTTTTCATGCAGGAAGCCGGGTTCATAGGCATAGAACTTGATATTCAAGCCGCTGAGTTCCTGAATGTAGTGAAAGCCGGCGAGGAAAACGGGAAGGCTATCGGGTTTGCCCGTTGTGATTATCCGGACGTCGACGCCTCTCAGGGCTGCGAGCTGCAGGGCTTTAACCACTGCATCATCGGGAACAAAGTAGGGCGCCGACAGCCAGATTCTTTCGCGCGCAGCGCTCAACGCGCTGACGAAAAACAGACTGGCGGTTTCAAGGTCGCCGACCGGCCCTGTTGGCAGCACCATGACTTCGGTACTGCCGCTGTCAGTGGGTATCCAGTTGAGTTCGGGAATGTCGCGTGTCGCCCAGTACCAGTCGGCAAGAATGGTCAGTTGCACCTGCAGTGCCGCCGGACCTTTCAAGTGGACATGGGTGTCGCGCCACGGGCTGAAGTCCGGATCAAGCCCCAGGTATTCATCACCGATGTTGTGACCGCCCACCCAGGCTTCGCGGCCGTCAACGACCACCATTTTGCGGTGATTACGAAAGTTAAGCTGAAAGCGGTTTCGCCAACCCTGAGTGGGTTTGAACGAGCTGACTTTTACGCCGGCGGCCTGCAGTTCACGCACGTAGCTGCGCGGCAAATCGGAGCTGCCAATCTCGTCATACAGCACAATAACCTTGACACCCGCCGCGGCGCGTTCGATCAGTGCGTCTTTAACGCGTCGTCCGATACCGTCGTCATGGATCATGTAAAACTGCAGCAGGACGTAGTCTTCTGCTCGTGCAATTCCGTCAAGGATGCTGTCGAAGGTGGCCTCGCCGTTAATCAGCAGAGTGACATCGTTGCCACGCAGGAAGCGCAGGTTAGAGAGCCGGGTCATGGCGTTTGCCCACGAGGGTGACTCGCTTTGGCTCGCTTTCCACGAGGTGAGCTCGTCACGAAAATCGGCGACTAAGCCCTCGATCTCGTCCTGACGCGCCTCGAACGCATCGGACATGCCGTCGAATTTGCTACGCCCGAGCACGGCATAAGCGGGTACTGCGACAAACGGCATCGACACCAAAGCGACCGACCAGGCAATTGCCCCCTGGGCTGTGCGGGTGTATAGCGCTGCATGCATCGCCGAAAGAATGCCGGCGATATAGAAAGCCACGACGATCGCGGCAATCAATCTCTGTTTCCGAATAACCACAAGAACATCAAGCCTCCGTCAGGCATCCGTGCTTTGGTCTTTGGCGTCTACGTTGCCGCGGAGCAGGGTTTGTGTCAGCCGGGCCAGTAGGCCCACGAAAGCACCCACACTGATCACGGTGTACAGCAGGGTGAATATTTTGGACAGGTCGCCGGTAGGTCTCAGGTCGCCGGTGCCGTTCGTCGACATCAGCATGACGCAAAAGTAAACCGAATCAATGTAGCTCCAGCCCTCTGCGCCCATATAGAACAGCGGCCCGGTGATCAAAAGAAAGCTGACAACCAGTAATAATGCGCGGAACAGCGGGTCATTGAAGCCGCGGTAGACCGCTCTGCCGATTCTTGCGAGTGCGAGAGAGATACTGAACATCGCTGTGCTCCTGAGCCCGGAGAACTAGTTATAGCGCCCGACGGGATGCTCAGGCAAGCCCGGAGCAGACGCCCCGTCCTGCGAACTGTGTCAGACGCCAAACTGACTGATCAGATCCCGCTTACGCCGCAGAACAAAGGCGCCAAAAAAGCGCCGTGCAGCTTTGCCGCGGGTCAGCCAGGCGACGCGCGAGCCATGTTTGCCGTAGTCAGCCAGCGTGCCTTCGGCCAGAAATTTGGTGACCGTTTCGACTTCGTCGCCAAGAATGTTGTACATGCGGCGGGTGCGCGCCCAGCGCTCCGGCGTCATCTCATCCGCTTCCTGCAGAATCATGTCAGTGATGACAATACCGGGGCTGAGAAAGCCCACGTTGACGGGTGAGTCGTTGTTTTCTTTGATCAGTGTATCGGTGAAGTAGGTGAGCGCGCGTTTGGTGCAGCCATAGACGCCGAAGCCCGGATTGATCATGCCGTCGCTGCCAAAACCCTCGAAGTTGTAGATCTGGCCGTGACCCTGTTTGTTCATCTCAATCAGGCAGACTTTGCAGGCGTGCATGATGCCGATCAGGTTGGTGTTAACGACATTGACATAGTCGTCCGTTTCCACATCTTCAAAGTTGTTGATGTGATTCGCCGCGCCGGCATTGTTAATCCAGATGTCCACGCCGCCAAATTGCTCAGCCGTTTTGTTCCAGACTTGTTGAACCTGTTCAAGGTTGCCCGCATCGCACGGAATGCCGATAAGCCGCCCGTCAAAATCGGAGCCGAGTTCAGCGAGCGCCTTGTCGACGGAGCTTTGGCTGCGGCCGGTAATGCAGACTTTCTGACCCCGGGCAAGAAATTCCCGCGTTAAACCCAGACCAATGCCACGGGTACCGCCCGTGACGACAATGCGTTTTTCAGACATTCGTGGAGCTCCTGATAAATCGACAGAGTTTCATTGTAACGCCGGTGACGCTATTCGCC
Source organism: uncultured Chromatiaceae bacterium (assembly GCA_964384295.1). GTDB lineage: Bacteria > Pseudomonadota > Gammaproteobacteria > Steroidobacterales > JABIQA01. The sequence goes on along the minus strand of CAYLLI010000130.1, from coordinate 2,886 downwards.
TTGAACTTGCGCCAGTTTGCTAAGCCTGGCTTTAACGCCAACCGCATCGGCAAGCTGGCTCGCAAGGGCGAGATCCTTGTTGCCGATCTCAACCGCGTCGCGTGATTGCATGGAGCCGTTCAGCAACTCGCGCATGTCATCAACGTTGTCCAGCGACCAGCTTTGTGCCGTGGTTCCCGCGCAAATTGCCCGAAAGTCGTTCTCATTCAGGCCGGCGCTTGTTGCGATGTCCAATGCCTCGAGCGCGGCGCGGAGGTTGACTGTAAACATCAGGTTGTTGCAAATCTTTGCGATCTGGCCCGTGCCGACCGGACCGAGATGAAACACCCGGTCGCTGATGGCAGCAAACAACGGCTGACATTCATCAACATGTTCTTGCTCGCCACCCACTAACAGCGCAAGCGTTCCGGCTTTTGCACCGGACGCCGCACCGCTGACCGGCGCATCGACAAGTGCTGCTCCGGCCTCTGCGCAGCGTTTGGCCAGTTGTTGGCAAGTCTCCGGACTGACAGTGCTGTGAATGACGATAATTGCTCCGGGTTTGGCGCCGGCAAGCACCCCGTTTGGATCGCAGAGTACGCCGTGAAGCTGCGCGTCGTCGATCACCGCAATGCAGATGATGTCGGCTCGTTGAGCCACTTCTAATGTATCCGCGGCGCAATAAGCTCCCAAGGCCTCAAAAGTGGCCAACCTTTCCCGGCGTACGTCGAACACCGTCAATTCAAGACCGGCATTCATGATGTTCATTGCGATAGGCGTGCCAATGTTGCCCAGTCCGATAAAGCCGATCTTTGGTTACATCTGTAGTATGTCCTTCGCCGCTAACGCACAGCTATCTGGCTATATTTTTATTATCAGAGATAACCTGGCGAGGCCAAAGAACAAAAAAGCCCCGTCCTGTCGGACGAGGCTTTGATTTTTGGTGCCCAGGAGAGGAGTTGGCGCGGGCTTCCTGCCCGCGGTCCTGCGGACCTTCCTCACTGCGTTCGGTCGCCGCCGATTCGCTCCCGGCGAATCGGTGAACCTCCAGTCGGTTCAAGTCCTGCTGGGCATAGCCAAAAAACAAAAGGCCCCGTCCCTGCGGGACGGAGCCTTATATTTTTTGGTGCCCAGGAGAGGACTTGAACCTCCACGACCTTACGGCCACTAGCACCTGAAGCTAGCGCGTCTACCAATTCCGCCACCTGGGCAAGGTGCAGGAGCGGGAATATACAGACAGCGTGGGGAGGGGTCAATAATGGTGCTACTGCCCGGGTTTGATGCGGTATGCTAGCGCCCTATGAATCAATCCTTTGATGATCGCCGCGGTGCAGACCATGGCTGATACGCGCAAGCGAACCCCCGCAAAGAAAACTGCGAAAAAGGGCAAGGGCGTCAAGAAGCCAGGTACAGGCAAGAAGGCAGCGGCGAAGGCTAAGCTCAAACCGTCTGAAAAGCGCAAAGCCCGCAAGGCAGCAACCACGGCGAAACCTAAATACAAGAACCCCGTTCCGTCGGCAATCGAAGTGATTGCGTTACTTGAGTCGGCCGGTGTGCCCGTCTCGCTGGAAGCGCTCGCCCGAAACTGCAATCTGAAAGGCCCGCGTGGGCTGAAGGCGCTGGAGCAGCGTCTCGCGGAGATGGTAAGCCGCGGCAGCATTCTGCAGAACCGTCGCGACGAATATTGCCTGATCAGTAAGATTGGCGGAATTGCGGGCACGGTGCAGGCCCATGCCGATGGCTTTGGTTTTCTGATTCCTGAAGATGGCAGCGAGGACCTGTTTCTGCCGTTTCACGAGATGCGTCAGCTGTTAAACGGTGACCGCGTTGTTGTGCGCGAGAACGGCGTCAGTCGGCAAGGAAAACGGAAAGCGGCGCTGGTCGAGATTCTCGAGCGTGGTAAGACGGTGGTCGTCGGGCGCTATCAGCGTGAGCACGGTGTCGGTTTTGTCGAAGAGCAGGGCAAACGGTCGACGCACAACTTTATGGTGGCAAACCATCACCGCAACGGCGCGAAACCAGGCCAGATGGTGAAGCTCGAAATTCTGGGCTATCCGAACAAACATCGCGAACCCTACGGCAAGATTACCGAGCTGTTGGGTGAGCCTTCCGAACCGGGCATGGCAACCACGTTGGCGATCGAAGCGTTTGAAGTGCCCGATGGCTTTCCGGACGCCGTTATCGCGCAGTCGGAAACCTGGGGCGCTGAGGTCCGCGAGAAAGATAAGCGTGACCGCGTAGATTTGCGAAACACCCCACTGGTCACGATTGATGGTGCGGATGCCCGTGATTTTGATGACGCGGTGTTTGCCGAGAAGAACAAAGATGGCTGGCGGCTGGTCGTCGCTATCGCTGACGTATCGCATTACGTGAAGACCGGTGATGCCATTGATCGCGAAGCGTTAAAGCGCGGCACGTCGGTGTACTTTCCGGATCGCGTTGTGCCGATGCTGCCGGAATCGCTGTCCAACGGTTTGTGTTCGCTGAACCCGAATGTCGATCGTTTGTGCATGGTCTGCGACATGCAGGTGACCCCGGGTGGCAAGGTCAGCCGGTCGAAGTTTTATAAAGCGGTCATGCGGTCGCACGCGCGCTTTACCTACAGTCAGGTTAACGCAGCGGTTGCTGACAAGGATGCCAAAGCATTGAAAGAAGTCGGCAAGCTGTTGCCGCAACTCGAAACCCTGTATGACCTGTACGCGGCGTTTGCGGCGGCACGCAAGAAACGCGGTTCTCTGGAGCTTGATATTCCGGAGATGCGCATTCGAATGGATGCCGAAGGCGAGATCCAGCAGATCGCGCCGTTGCAGCGGAACGACGCACACAAACTCATTGAAGAATGCATGATCGCTGCCAACGTGCAGGCGGGTCAGTTCCTGCACAAGCAGAAAATGCCGACACTGTATC
>CAYLLI010000129.1:0-6604 GCA_964384295.1 uncultured Chromatiaceae bacterium | reverse complement strand
GTATTGGCGCAGCGGGCTTTTCTGACGAACTGAAACTATCGGGTATTCCGGAGCAGATACTCGATAATCATTGCGTCGCGCTCCTCGCTCATCTCATACCCCACCATCGGCGGGTAACGCATACGGTTACCCGGCACCATCTCGTGAGGTGCGGCAATAAACTGCCGCATCAACTCCGGCGTCCAGACGACACCGGGTTTCTGAAACTCAAGAAACGCATCCGAGTACGGGAAGTTCGCAACAACGGCGATGGGCTGACCGTAAATGCGGTTCAGGTTCGGGCCAACCCGGTGGTCACCACCGGCATCCAACGTGTGACAGAAACGACACCACTGAAAGGCTTCTTTTTGCGCCGCCAGCTCTTGCTCGGTCCGCTCAGGCAACGCCTCTGCATACCAATCGGTCGTGTCTGCCCCGACCTTAAGGGCCTCGATCTCAGCATCCGAGACCACGACATCGGTATGAAACGGGGTTACGCCAAACCACAAGTACGGGAAGTACAGGGCCAGCGCGAGAAAACCGCCAAGAATGGCAACATGCAGCAAACGGGTCGAAATTGGTAATGTGTACATAGCTCTAACCCCTTAAACCAGTTCACCGGGGAACAGGCGACGCCATCCCGCTTTGTAACGCACCTGCTGCCAGATCCCTGCCGCGAGCCACAGGCTGATCAACATCAGGTAATAGAACGCCAGCGCGCTGTGCGGATAACCGGTCATCAAGCGCAAAGGCTCGGTGCCGTGGATCAGCGCCGGCACCTCAAACCCGAACCAGTTAATTTCGCGACCGTGCTCGGACCAGGCATACGGAATACCAATAATGGATTCCAGCGCAAACGTCAGGATCAGCATAAACAGCACGGCCCGCCCGAATGCAAATGAGGCCGCCGGCACGCCTTCAGGCGGCTGTGGCTGAGGGCCTTTGACAAACCAGTAGACCCGAATCCAGCACAGAATGCCGACGATAAGGCCGAGGCTGTCATGCATCATCTGCAGCGACTCACGCTCACCGAGCGGCGTCCGCGGCAAATTAATAATGTTGAAAAACAGGATGAAGAAGGTGATAAAAATCGCCCATCCGAGTTTGGTTGCAAACGGATCCTGGCGACCTGCGGCCATTGCTTGTGTCATTCGCTATCCTTGATAGCCAGTCGTAATAGCTATCGTTAATAGATACCCGTAACGGGCCTTGATAAGAAAAATGTCCCCCGTGCACCGGTCACAGTGCACTCCGCTATGTTAGCGCAGGTGTTGCCGGCATGCAGCGGTTATACCGGGATGTGCAATGCCCCCCCGGCAAACGGGTTTGCGCACGAACGGGCGGTTTTCGGCAATCGTGACAAACTGTAACTTTTGCCCCGTTTGGTCTTGGCATTGCCCTGTCGCGCGTCTAGAATTGTCCGCCTATTGGATGAGGCTTGATTCTGCTTCTGTTCATTCCGTCGCTCTGCGGTCACAGAATGCCAGTTAAACCTGATCATCCGTCATAGCAAGAAGGAAATTATGAGTTCTACACGCCCTATTCGTGCTTTGCTGCGCGGCCTTGAGGTTCTGCACGTTCTGAACCGTCACAACGGTGCAACCGTCTCTGAGGTGGCTACGGCCATTGACCTGCCGCGAACCACCACCTACCGGATTCTGGAAACCCTCTGCACCGCAGGCTACGCCTACCGTGCTGCCAGCGACGACCGTTACCGACTGACCATACTGGTCCGTGGTCTCAGCGACGGCTTTGACGACGAAGCCTGGGTCACGCAGATTGCCCGGCCCTACCTGTATGACCTGTGTCGTGAACTGGTCTGGCCGGTGGCGATTGCCACTCTGTCCGGCAGCAGCATGCTGGTCCGGCAGACCACCGACCACAAAAGCCCGCTGGCCGTCGAAAAGCGCGGCCCCGGGTTTCGTGTATCCATCATGAACTCAGCATCCGGCATTGCGTACCTCGCCTTCTGCCCAAAAGAGCAACGCGATAACCTGCTGGACCTGCTCGCGCAGTCTAAATCGAGCGAAGACCAGCCGGCCAAGAACCGCAATAAGGTCTATGAAAGCCTCGTCGAAACCCGCAAGAACGGTTTTGCCATCTGGAAGCGCTCACGCCGTGTTGCCGATGAAACCAGTTTCTCTGTTCCCGTGATGGCAGACGAACGTCTGCTTGCGGTTCTTACACTGCGCTTTGCGAGCACGGCGATTAGCGAAGCGGAAGCCGTCGAGAAGTTCGTGCCAAAGCTGCGGGCCGTTGCCCAAAGCATCGCCAACGACTTCATGCGGCAGCAGGATGCCGAGCCGCTGGGCCATATGCCGCCGACCGGCATCTAGGCCTTCTAAATCATCATCTGAAGCCGCCTTTTGGCGGCTTTTTTTTATGGCCAAACCAACAGCCACAAAAAACCCGGCACTGGTGACACCAGGCCGGGCTTTTTGATCGTGCTTGTGGCGATCCGTTAGTTGCGGAACACCGGCTGTACCGGAGCTTCAAGACCGGTTTCAGCTTTACAGCTCGCGCGCAGCTCTTCGATTGAAGGCCCGAGGTTAAAGGTCTCAATCGGAGCACGGCTACCGCGAATTTCATCACGTAAAGCCTTAGTTGCTGCTTCATCAACCGCGCCGTCAACGATGACAACACCGTAGTCTTTAGCGCCCTCAACCGTTGCCAGATTGCGGTTAACGTCAGCCAGAACCAGAGCAGGATCACGCTCGAGCGGATCGCCCCAGCCGCCGCCACCCCAGGTGTTGAAGTACAGCAGGTCACCAGCTTTAACTTTGATGCCGTCGCACTTCGAAGGCAGCCATTCTTCAGAACCGTCGGTGCGCACCAGTTTCTTGGTGGAACGCATACCGACCTGACCACCGAGTACACCCCATGGGTATACGAGCCAGCGTTCGTCGTGGATACCGATATGGCCGTCTGCCAAGAAGCGATACGCAACGCTCAAGCCGTTACCACCGCGGTGCAGACCGGCACCACCTGAGTCAGGAATCGTCTCGTAGCGCTCAATACGCAGCGGGAAGTACGACTCGATGAACTCGTTCGGCACGTTAGTGAAGCCCGGCCACAGTGAGTGACCGTCAGGACCGTCACCAATCGGGCGCCCCGGAATACCGCCGAAGCCGATCTGGAACAGCTGGAACCACTCGCCGTCCTTGCCTTCGCGATTGTCGTAACCGGCGTAGAACAAGTGCGGTGAATCGGAGAAGCCGGCAGCGTTCAGCATCTGCTCAGGCGCACCTGAACCCAGAAGCGCACCCAGAATATCGAAGATACGACCCAGCGCATGGGTACGGCCGGAGATAGCCGCCGGGAACTTCGGTTTCAGCAGTGTGCCTTCCGGAATGTGCACTTCCACCAGATCGTAGAAGCCATCGTTAAACACGATAAACGGATCCACAACGTTAATGGTGAATGAACCGAAGAACATCTTGAACATGTCTTCGTTCAAATAGAAGTTCACCGAACTCTGAGCCTGCGGGTCGGTACCGTCGAAATCAAAGTGAGCAATGTCGCCTTCACGCCACATCTTACATTTGATCTTGTACGGACCCATGCCCATGCCGTCGTCGCAGAGGTAGTCTTCAAAGACGCGCGGCTCTTCCGGAATAAAGTTCTGAATAATGAACTTCATGGCGTTGTAGTTGCGCTCCAGCATGATGTCCATCGTGCTGAAGAACGTGTCGTCGTCGAAACGCTCGGCGATCTCAACGCAGCGCTTGGCGGCTGTATTACACGCAGCAACCAGCGCGTTCAGGTCGAAACGGTTCCAGGTAGACGTACGAACGTTGTGCAGAATCAGTTCAAGAATGTCTGACTGCAGCTCGCCTTTCTTGTACAGCTTGATGGGCGGAATCCGCACACCTTCCTGATAGATGTTGGTCGCCTCGATGGGGATAGAACCCGGCACCATACCGCCGTTATCGGACATGTGACCGAACATAGCGGTCCATGCGATGTGACGACCGTCTTTGAACACGGGCTTCAACACCAGCCAATCCGGCAAGTGAGAAACGGCCGCATTACACATGTACGGGTCGTTGGTCAGGATGATGTCGCCTTCTTCGATTTCCTCGTCGTAGGCTTCCATGAACGGGCCGATGAATGAGCCAAACTGACCCACGACCATCTTGCCGTCTTTGTTCGCGATCATCGGGAAGCAGTCACCCTGCTCACGAATACCCGGTGACATCGCGGTACGGAACAACACGGCGTCCATCTCGATACGGGCGTTTTTCAGCGCGTTCTCGATGATGTCTACAGTAACGCCTTCAACCTCGATCTTTTTCAGAGGAGTGTTGTTAGTTTCAATAATTGATGCTGACATTGAATTGTCTCCTCTTACTTAGACGGGTTGATCAGAAGGTTGCCGACTTTATCAACCGTGGCCTCATGCCCCGGCAGAATGACAGTCGTTGAATCCATTTCCATCACGATGGATGGTCCCGGAACGACAGTGCCTTCGCTCAACTTGTTGCGGTCGTACAGGTTAATGTCGTACCACTCGCCTTCGTAGCAGAACTTCGACGCATGCACGATGGTGTCTTCAAGCTTGGTGCCTTCAGCACCCACAGAAGCCGCTGCCATCTCGGTCGGCTTCGCTTTAACAACCGCACGAATCATCAGAATTTCGTGGCCGTCGTCGAGCTTGAAGCTGAACAGCTGATCGTGTTCTGCGTCGAACTGATCCGTCACCACAGCAACGCCCTTCTCTTTCAGACCTTCTTCGGTGAAGTCGAGAGAAATCTCAAAAGCCTGTCCGGCATAACGAACGTCAGCCTGATAAGAAACAATGTGCTCATCAGCAGGAATGCCGTCATCCAGCAATGCCTGCGAAGCACGCTCTTCAAGGACTTTCAGGTCGGCCAACAGCTCATCCGCTGACACGTCTTCGGCCATCTTGATGTACGTACGGGTTGCTTCATCCTGAACGCTGGTCGTTGCATCACCGCGGGCGCACAAAACACCCGGGCCCGGAGGAATAATCACCGGCCATGCATCAGACAAAATGCCCATTGCGTTCGCGTGCAGAGGACCTGCACCGCCGAAGCAAACCAGAGCGAAGTCGCGCGGGTCGTAACCCTGCTCAACCGATACCAGACGCAGGGCACCAAACATGGCTTCGTTAGCCACCTTGATGATGCCTTCAGCAGCATCGGTCAGGCTGATGTTCAATGCATCAGCGATGGTCTGAACCGCTTTCTCAGCAGCTTCCTTGGAGATTTCCATCTTACCGCCGAGCTGCACGTCAGACGGCAGATAACCCAGAACAACGTTCGCGTCACAGACGGTCGGCTTATCGCCGCCTTTCATGTAAGCAGCAGGTCCAGGTACCGCACCGGCAGACTCAGGACCGACACGCAGGGCGCCGGTCAGTTCCGGTACGAATGCGATCGAGCCGCCGCCCGCACCCACGGTACGTACGTCACAAGAAGGCGCACGAACCTTAACGTCACCAACAAATGTTTCGCGGCGAACACGGGCTTTTGAATCCTGAATCAAAGCCACGTCAGTTGAAGTACCGCCCATGTCGAACGTCAGGATGTCGTCGAAGCCTGCCCGTGAACAGAAATAGATCGCACCGGCTACACCACCGGCCGGACCGGACATCAGCATGTTCACCGGTGAATCAGCAGCGGAACGTGCAGAAGCCAGACCACCGTCAGAACGCAGCAGCGAAAGTGCGGTGTCTTCGCCCATACGCTCGTTCAGAGCACCCTGCAGGTTATCGAGATACAGCTGCATTTCAGGGCGGACGTAGGAGTTCATGACCGTCGTTTCAGTACGCTCGTATTCCTGCATTTCAGGAACCACTTCGCTGGACACGGAAACCGGTGTATCGCCGAAGATTTCACGGGCAATCTTTGCCGCCTTTTCTTCATGCTCGGCGTTAATGTATGAGTTAACGAAACAGATCGTCAGGGCCTCAACCTCGCCGGTTGCGTGCAGCGCCTGCAGGTCTTCACGCAGCTTGGCTTCGTTCAGATCACTCACGACAGAACCGTCAGCAGCAATCCGCTCTTCCGCGCCGATAGTCAGTTCGAGAGGTGCCAACAAAGGTTCTTTGTTAAAGGTCACCCAGCCACCGAGGCCACCCGGACAGAAAGAACGGGCCACCTGCAGAGTCTGCTCATAACCGGCGGTAGTTACCAAGCCGACTTTCGAGCCTTTCTTCTGCAACACCGCGTTGGTCGCAACGGTGGTACCGTGCATGACGCGCTTGATGTCAGTGGGGTCAATACCGGACTCATCGCAAATACGTGCCACACCATTCAGCACGCCGATTGAAGAATCCTCAGGGGTCGAAGGCACCTTAGCGGTAAAAGTTTTACCGGTGTCCTCGTTGATTAAGAGTAGGTCGGTAAATGTTCCCCCGACGTCTACACCAAGACGGTAGCTCATGCTTTCCTCTCAATATTTTCCAGTTTAAATTCACAGCGCAGAGCAAGCTGCTAACCAGCCTGGTTCTGCGAATACGTTTGTTGCTGTGCCCGGTAGTCTTATTGTTATAAGTATCCGGACCTTAACTCCGCGCGTTATGCCCTCAACTCGCGGCTTTGTAACCCTCTGCCACCTGCGGAAACACGCCCGCTTTCGGCAACATCGCCGGCACATCGTT
>CAYLLI010000128.1:0-6695 GCA_964384295.1 uncultured Chromatiaceae bacterium | reverse complement strand
GGCTCACCGACGGTCACGGACGCACGGTCGATTTTCGCAACACGATTGTTGTCATGACGTCGAACCTCGGCTCCCAGCAAATCCAGGCCCTTGCCGGTAAAGAGAACTACGACGCGATGAAGGCGGCGGTGATGGATGTGGTCGGCGAGCACTTCCGGCCGGAGTTTGTGAACCGTATCGACGATGTCGTTGTGTTCCATCCGCTGGCGCAGAGTGAGATTCGTGAGATTGTCACGATTCAGCTGGCCGGTTTGCAGAAACGGTTGGCCGAGCGCGATATCTCGTTGCATCTGACCGACGGCGCACTCGATCAACTGGCCGAAGCCGGATTCGATCCGGTATACGGTGCGCGACCGCTGAAGCGGGCATTGCAGCAGCGGCTGGAGAACACGTTGGCGCAGGAGATTCTGTCCGGTGAGTTCGGGCCGGGTGACAGTATTACGGTCGATGCCGGCGAGCCGAACCTGGTTTTCAGTAAGTAAACGCAGGGCTCTGGAATACGCGAGCTCCGCTTCGGCGGGGTTCGCGTGTTTACTGAGTTCGCAGGGTTTTTCAGCGGTGAAACTTAATTTTTAGCCGCTGAGCCACTAAAAAGTGTCGCCCGCAGGCGCTAATCCGGCAGCTGCGGTCTGGAGTTTGCAATGCCCATTTATGACTATCAATGCACGAGCTGCGGCCACACCTTCGATGCTCTGCAGAAAATCAGCGACGAGCCGTTAACCGAGTGCCCGAAGTGCCATGAGCATGCGCTGAAAAAGCTGCTGTCAGCACCGAAGTTTCGCCTGAAAGGCGGTGGTTGGTATGAAACGGACTTCAAAACCGGCGACAAGCGCAACCTGGCGGACAGTTCGTCCAAGTCATCCAAAAGCAGCGACAGCAAAGCGGCTGACTAGCCGGTTGCAGGCGTTGTTGCCATTTTCGCGCGTTTCGGACACGCTTCAGTCATGTCTTTGGTAGTTATTCAATGAAGCGCTTACGCACCTTTCTAGTCGCCGGGCTCCTAATCTGGGTCCCGCTGGGCGTGACCATTATTTTGCTGAAGATTCTGGTCGATCTGATGGACCAGACGCTGCTGCTATTGCCGGTTGCCTTCCGGCCTGAAACTTTGCTCGGTTTCCGGATCCCGGGGCTTGGCATTCTGCTGACGCTTTTGGTGCTGCTGCTCACCGGTATTTTCGTCGCCAATATTCTTGGCGCGAAATTGGTGCGTTTCTGGGAGTCGTTGCTGAAGCGCATTCCGTTGGTGCGGACCATTTATTCGGCCGCCAAGCAGTTCGCGGAGATTGTCTTTACCGACAGCACGCAGTCGTTTAACCGTGTGATGTTGATCGAATACCCGCGCAGAGGCCTCTACAGCCTCTGTTTTCAAACCTCCTCAAACCTGGGTGAAGTTCAGGCCAAGACGGGTGAAGAGGTGGTCTGCGTGTTTGTGCCCACCACGCCAAACCCCACCTCCGGTCTGATCCTGATGGTGCCCAAAGCCGAGGTTATCGAGCTTGAGATGGAGATCGAGGAAGCGCTGCAGATGGTGGTATCTCTCGGTGTGGTCGTGCCGGAGTGGCATGAGGCTCATCCCGATAACAGCGCCCCGCTTGCGAAAGCCCCGCCGCAGTCTTAACATTCGTGCCCCCGAGCGGGTTTTTGGCACTTAAGCTGCCGTTCCGGCTGGAATTTTCACTATTTTTTGCAGAGCGCGGCCGTTGCTGCGCGCGTTGGCTTTGCCGGCACAGATTCAGGACTACAAACAGCTCATGCGAACACACTATTGCGGTGAGGTGAATGCCTCGTTGATTGGCGAAGAAGTGCAGGTGGCCGGTTGGGTGCACCGCCGTCGCGATCACGGTGGCGTTATTTTTATCGACCTGCGCGATCGCGAGGGCTTGCTGCAGGTGGTGTGCGATCCTGACACGCCGGATTTATTTGCAATGGCCGAGCGCATTCGCAGTGAGTTCGTGCTGGCGATTACAGGCAAAGTGCGCGCCCGTCCGGAAGGCACTGTCAACCCGAACATGCCGAGTGGCGAAGTCGAGATTCTGTGCACCGGCCTTGAGATTCTCAACGCATCGGAAACCCCGCCGTTTCATCACGACGATGATGTGAATGAAGACATGCGCCTGCGCTATCGTTACCTCGACCTGCGCCGGGAAGAGATGGCGCAGCGTTTGCAGACCCGGGCGCGCATCACCAGCATTTTGCGTTCTTACATGGACGACAACGGGTTCATGGATATTGAAACGCCGATTCTGACCCGGGCAACGCCTGAAGGCGCACGCGATTACATCGTCCCGAGTCGCACGCATCAGGGTGAGTTCTTTGCATTGCCGCAGTCACCGCAGCTGTTTAAGCAGTTGCTGATGATGTCCGGCATGGACCGCTACTATCAGATTGCCCGTTGCTTCCGCGACGAAGACCTGCGCGCCGACCGTCAGCCTGAATTTACCCAGCTCGACGTGGAGATGTCGTTCATGACGGAAGACCAGATCATGACGGTGATGGAAGGCCTGGTCAGAAAACTGTTTAAAGAGGTGCTGGACGTCGATTTCCCGGATCCGCTGCCGCGGATGACCTACGCTGAAGCGATTGAACGCTTCGGTATCGACCGTCCGGATCTGCGTATTCCGCTGGAACTTGTTGATGTGGCGGACCTGATGGACGGTGTCGAGTTTAAAGTCTTCGCCGGTCCTGCCGCTGATCCCGAGGGTCGGGTTGCAGCCCTTAAAGTGCCCGGTGGTGCGGAAATCTCCCGCAAAGAGATTGATATCTACACCGAGTTTGTCGGCCGCTACGGCGCCAAAGGCCTTGCCTACATCAAAGTAAATGATCCGTCGCAGGGTCGCGATGGCTTGCAGTCACCCATTTTGAAATTCATGCCGGACGACACCGTGCAGGGCATTATCGACCGGCTCGAACTGGCAGCCGGCGACATCGTTTTCTTCGGTGCTGATAAAGCCCGCGTTGTGAATGACGCACTGGCCGCACTGCGCGTGAAGATCGGTCACGATCGTGATCTGGTTGAAGGCGACTGGCGCCCGCTGTGGGTGGTCGACTTCCCGATGTTCGAATGGGACGACAAGCGCTGGAATGCACTGCACCATCCCTTCACAGCACCCAAGAACGATGATCCTGAAGCACTGAAAGCCAACCCGGGCGAAGCACTGTCGAAAGCTTACGACCTTGTCCTGAACGGTACGGAGCTCGGTGGCGGTTCGATTCGTATTCACGATGCCGATATGCAGTCTGCGGTGTTTGACCTGCTGGGCATTGATGAAGAAGAAGCCGAGAACAAGTTTGGCTTCCTTCTCTCCGCCCTTAAGTACGGCTGTCCGCCGCACGGGGGGCTGGCATTCGGGCTTGATCGTTTGGTCATGCTGATGACCGGTGCAACCAGCATTCGCGACGTGATTGCGTTCCCGAAAACACAGTCGGCCAGTTGTTTGCTGACGGATGCACCGGGCCCTGTTTCCAGCGCACAGCTGCGGGAAGTGGGTGTGCGGTTGCGCGAAAAAGCCAAAGGCTGAGGGCAGAGCAGTCGCTGTGTAAAGTAAAGGGTCAGCCGTTGGTTGGCCCTTTTTTGCATTTGCGAACGGTTTGTAGAACCCGGTTTGCCGGTAGTCGGTCAACCGTGAACCAAGTCCGGACCCGCCGGTCTCTGGTATGGGAAGTTAAAGACCAAACTGCATGGGGGCAGAGCACTTAACTGATTGTCGCAATGAAGACCCGAACCGTTATTGTCATACATGGACTGTGGATGACCGGCTTTGAGATGGGCTGGTTGCGTAAGCAGTTAAACAACAATGGCTACCGTGCCGTGCGGTTCAGTTACCGCATGCTGAGCCGGGATCTTGATCACAACATCGAAAAGCTGCGCCAGGCGATTCTGGCTGAGCGCGGGCCGGTGCATTTGCTTGGCCACAGTCTCGGTGGCGTTATGGCGCTGCAGACGTTGCGCAAGCACCCTGAATTGAACGTCGACAAAGTCATTTGCATGGGCTCGCCGCTTGCCGGTACGCAGGCCGGTAGCAACTTTGCCCGGTTCAATTTCGGCAACTTTATGCTCGGTAAAACGCTGCCTGAGGCTGTGTTCAATAAGCCCATCAAAGCCTGGCGTGGCAAACAGCTGGTGGGTTCGATTGCCGGCAGCTTCAGTGTGGGTGTCGGACAGCTCGTGGCAAAGCTTCGCAAACCGCACGACGGCATGATTGAAGCCCGCGAGACGAAGCTCCCGGGCTTAAAAGACTTTGTGCTGTTGCCGGTTAACCATACCGGGATGCTGATGTCGGATCGTGTGGTTGATCAGGTGGATTTCTTTTTCCGTTTTGGTCGGTTTGACCATCAGCATTCAACCGTGTTTGCCGGCGCTGCCGGCGACCGCAGTGCTAAGGCCCACCAAGACCACGACCACGTTTCCTGATGGCTATCTGCCCGAGCGGTTACTTTGCTGAAACTCAAACGCTGCCACACACTCCGGCAGGTCCATGAACATCGCCGGGCGATTGCCGGCGCGTTCTCCGAAATCCGCATAAAACCGTTCGCAAAAAGCCTGCGGATTACTCTCGCGCTGCTGCGTTTGCACGCACTCGGCAATCGCTTCTGCGCGTAGCGGCGCAATCCGAAGCTGCCGTGCCTGATAGCACTGTGCGTCAAGCAGTTCCTGTTGCTGGCGGCGCGCGGCATCATCGGCGGCAGCGTTGAAGGCCATCAGTAACAACGCAAGAAAACTGCAACGAATCGATGACATCATGTGCTGTACTCCCAGGTTCAAAACCAGCATACCGTGGATCCGATTGGGTTGGTATCGCATTGATCATTGGCTTTACAATCCAGCGCAACATCGAGTTAAGGAAACACCGTGCGTCGCATTCTGTTTGCCCTGGCATTAGTAACGTGTTCTTCGTTGGCAGCCGCCGCACCGGAGAAAGACCTGACCCTGTTTGGCTCGGTGGTCTACGGGCCCCGTGATATCAGCGGAACGATTTTCGTCAACCGCGACGGGCCTGTGAGTTCGCTGGCGACAGCCGACACGTTGGGTCTCGGCACTGCCCGGGCGTTTCAGCTGCGGCTGGGCGCGCAATACAAACGCTGGCGGTTCAATGTCGATTATCTGCCGACCAACTATGACGGTGTCGGCTTTGCTGATGTGCGTATCGAGATTGGTGACCTGCCGCCGATACCGGCACAAACCGAAGTGGTCAGCGATATCGACGTGAACCTGCTGCTGGCCAACGTCAGCTATGACGTTTTTCGCAGCGACCGCTGGACAGCTGCACTGGGCGTTGGCTTCGGACGCACCGATATCGATGTGGCTTTGGTGCCCAAGGTGGGCGAGCCGTTGGCCTTCGATGGCAAAACCCCTTTTGGCTACATCGGTGGTGATGCGCAGTGGCGCTTTGCAGAACGGTTTAACGCCCGCTTTGCGCTGCAGTGGATTTCGGGTGAGTTCGATGGCGCGCGGATTGATTACGGCAACTACAACGCCGCCTTAGGGTATGTGTTGTCGCAGTCGCGCTTGCGCACGGAGCTCGTCGGCGGTTATCGCCGCGTGGACTTCAAGTTTGATTACAGCGTACCGGGCGAACGGGTCGAAACGGATTTGACCTTGGAAGGCCCTTATCTGGGCGTTGTGCTGGCTTGGTAGCTAGTCGCTGAGTTTCTTCAGTTCGTACAGCAGTTCATGCGCCTGCTTCGGTGTGAGCTCATCGGGGTCGATGGCATCGAGCTGCTCGCGCAGTGCATCAAAAGGCGCTTCTTCAACCGGCGCTTCAAAGTTCAGTTCGGTTTGCGATTGTGCCGCCTTGTGATGATTCGCCGCTTCGTCTTCTAGCGTATCCAGGTACTTGCGCGCCGCGTTGACCACCGCGCGCGGTACGCCGGCTAACGATGCCACCTGCAGACCGTAACTTTGGTTGGCAGGGCCTTCTTTTACCGCGTGCATAAACACCAATTTTCTGCCGTGTTCGGTGGCGTCGAGGTGCACATTAACGCAGCCGTCGAGTTCGCCGGCAAGTGCCGTAAGCTCGAAGTAGTGGGTGGCGAACAACGTAAACGCCTGCACCTTTTTGCCGATAAACGCCGCGGTTGCCCACGCCAATGAGAGGCCGTCGAACGTGCTGGTCCCGCGCCCGATCTCATCCATCAAAACCAGGCTGTTCGCGGTGGCGTTGTGCAGAATGTTGGCGGTTTCGGTCATCTCGACCATGAACGTGGAGCGCCCGCCGGATAAATCGTCGGCGGCACCAATGCGCGTAAAGATCCGATCGATGCTGCCGATCTCCGCAGCATCTGCCGGCACGTAGCTGCCTGCGTGTGCCAGCAGCGCGATCAGTGCGGTTTGTCGCATATACGTCGACTTACCACCCATGTTCGGACCGGTGATTATCAGTAAGCGACGCTTTGGATGCAGTTCGACATCGTTGGCGATAAACGGCGCGTCCAGCACTTGTTCGACCACCGGATGTCTTCCGGCTTTGATCGTCAGTCCGGGTTGTGACGTGAGTCGTGGCTGACAGAAGTGCAGGGTTTGTGCGCGCTCGGCCAGGTTAATCAATACATCCAGTTCGGCAATGGCCGCAGCCATCGCCTGCAGTGGAGCATGCTGTGCCAACAGCTTCTGCAGTAGTTCGTCGTACAAATATTTTTCGCGTGCCAGCGCCCGTTCCCGCGCGCTCAGCACTTTGTCTTCAAACTCTTTCAGCTCA
>CAYLLI010000127.1:0-6817 GCA_964384295.1 uncultured Chromatiaceae bacterium | reverse complement strand
GGTTTCCAGCTCTTCCGCCGTGGGACGAATAAACATGTTCGTCACAAAGTGCGCCTGCCAGGCTACCTCGGTCACAAAACGAACGGATAAACGGGTGGCTTCGTTAGCACCGCAATACGCGTCGACAACAAACAAGCGCTTATTACTGAGCTGATCGGTCACCAGTTTTTTGAGATCAACCCAAACGTCCTGATCAATCGGCTTGTTGTCATTCTTGCCCTGATCCGACCACCAGATCGTGTCGCGACTGACATCGTCTTTAACGATGTACTTATCTTTCGGTGAACGGCCGGTAAAAATGCCGGTATCAACCGCAACCGCTCCCGACTCAGTGACCACTCCGGCCTCATAGCCGCTCAAACCCGGAGCAGTTTCTTCTTCGAACAGCGTCTCGTAGCTGGGGTTATGCAGGATCTCGGCGGGGTTCATGATGCCGCGCTCAGCCAGATAGCTCTCGAGCTTTGATGTCATGTTTTATCTCCAACTGAGCCTGTCCCGAACAGCCCTCAGTTTTTATTCAATTCTGTGCGGCCATGCCGTCTGCAGCGGCACAAACCTGACGTCCATGTATGAAACAGCCCGCCGGGTGGCGAGCTGCTATCGAAGGTGGGCAAGATTACCCCAAATCGCCCAGATGGACAAACCCACAAGGCTGATCAGAACCCACGCAGGCATGCTCAACCCAAGGAAAATCCAGCTAATTTCGGCACATTCGCCGGAGCCGGTGAAGACCATGGAAAGCACGTCGGTCAGCGGGAAGGTGTCCAGCATAAAGTCGAGGCCGGGACCGCATGCCGGCACCTCATCCGCAGGCAGGTTTTGCAGCCGGATGTGCCAACCGGCAACACCCGCCCCTGCCAGTCCGGCAAGCGCCAAAAGCCCGGCGTAGACGCGCCGTCCGGCAACCCCGGGCCGCTGCAGGGCAGCCAGCAGAAAGAGTACTCCCATCACAATCACGGCAACCCGCTGAAACACGCACAGCGGGCACGGCGGCAGATTCAGGAACTCCTGTGCATACAAGGCGTACAGCATCATTCCACAGCAGGCGAGAAAACCCGCCAGGTTGGCATTGCGATGACTCAGAAAATCGGCGTTCATTAGATGCGATCTACTCCTGTGAGCGTTAGTCGGTGACCTTATCACGCAAGTAATTGGGCTGAGCCGAAAAAGCATCGGTTAACTCACCGGCGGCAATGGCACGCAGCGCCAGCGGCACCAGATCGGTCGCATTCGGCAGAGCCTGAACATCCATGCCCGCAACGGACACATTAAAGCCGGATGCCAGCTCCGGATACACCGACCAACCGGGACCTGCCAGATAGACCGGTTGACTCAGTTCCGGCAGAGCAACTCCGGCAGGCGGCTGCAGTGAATCCGGAACGACCGGCGTCAGGCTGTCACCTTCGCGCGAATACAAACCCACATACGCTTCGTTCTGCCGGGCATCCAGCGCCGCCGCAATAACCGCACCCTCGGGTGCTGCGGCAGCAACACCGGCTGCCAACAAGTGCAGCGTGGAGCACCGGAACACCGGCACTTGCAGCCCGTACGCCAGACCCTGGGTTACTGCAGCGGCAATGCGCACGCCGGTAAACCCGCCGGGGCCGCAGCCAAAGGCAATGCAATTGAGGTCACTTGTTCCAATCTTTGCCGCAGCCACTGCAGCATCAATAGCACCATAAATTTCGCCGGCACCCGGCCGGCTGCCACTCAGAGTCACGCTGTGAATCTGGCCTTCGGCCGCTACCGCAACTGTCGAACGTGCCGTTGCGGTCTCAAGCGCCAGAACATTTTCGGTGGCGGCACTGCAAGGCGTTGATGTGACATCAAGGGTCATGGGGCTTTTCCTCAGCGGTTCGTATAAAACGCAACCGCTTCATTCCGGTCCTGAGTTTGCGGCATTGCCGGCAAACTGGCGAGAAAGACTTTGCCGTAGTTGCTGCCGGTAATCCTCGGGTCGCACAGCACAACAACACCCCAGTCATCGACATCGCGAATCAACCGACCGACGCCCTGTTTGAGATTCAATGCAGCCTGCGGCAACTGGTAATCGCGAAACGGATTACCACCGGCGGCCGATATTGCCTCGAGTCGCACCTGCAACATCGGGTCTCCGGGTGATGCGAACGGCAGCTTATCGATGACAACGAGCACCAAGCTATCGCCGCGCATATCCACGCCTTCCCAGAAACTGCTGGTGCCGAGAAGCACAGAATTATCCATGCCGGCAAACTCTTCGAGCAACCGCGTGCGCGGCGCCCGGCCCTGCACCAACAGCGGGAACTCAAACTCAGGGTCCCGCTCCAGCAGTGTTGCCGCTTCACGCAACGCGCGGTGGCTGGTAAACAGCAAAAATGCCCTGCCCCGGCTCGCTGCAATCAACGGCTTGATCTCGTCGAGCAATGCGGCGGTGTACCCGGACTGATTCGGCGCCGGCAGCTTGGGCGGCAAATACAATAGCGTCTGCTGCCCGTAATCGAACGGACTGGGAATCTGCTGGGTTGCGCAGGACTGCATGCCGAGCCGCGCCAGGTAATGAGAAAAGTCCTGTTCAACCGCAAGCGTCGCCGAGGTAAACACCCACGAGCAGTGCTGTTCCTGCAGCAAGCGGTTCAAACTTTGTGCGATATCGACCGGTGTGTAATTGCAGCTGAAGCCGGAACGCGTCAGCCCGACCCAACGCAGACCGCCTGACGGGTCTGCCGCCAACACCCGCTCCAGCGTGTCATACAGACTGCGGGCCCGCTCAAGGCAGCGCTGCAGCGGCGGCTGACGATCATCGTCACTCAGCCCTTCCAGCCAGTCGATGACGTACTGAATACACTCGAGGGTTCGCTGCAACGCCGGCACAAAGGGCTCGGGTAGGTCGTCCCAGCCGATGTTGCTGTCACCGGCGGACAACAGCATTCGGGCATCTTTGGCCGCATAACCGGCATCGTCCAGTGCGGCATCGAGACGCCGGTCAAACAGCAGAGCCGCGAGCGCTTCGGCCCGCACATCGTTGCACAGGTCAAGCAAACGGTTGGATGTAAAACTCTGGTTGAAGAAGCTCTGCGCAACGTCCGGAAACTTGTGCGCCTCATCGACAATCACCGCCTCACACCCGGGCAGCAGTTCGCCAAAGCCCTCTTCTTTCAGCACGAGATCGGCCATTAACAAATGATGATTCACGACAACGATGTCGGCGCCCAACGCTTCCTGCCGCGCCTGCAGCAAATGACACTCTTCAAACTGCGGGCAATCACTACCGAGACAGTTATCAACCGTCGAGGTAACCAAGCGGAATACCGGCGAGTCCTCGGGCACCTGTCGCAGTTCATTCACATCGCCGCTGCGCGTGCGCCGCGACCAGTCGTCGACCTTGCGCAACTGCCCGCTCAAAACCCCCGACTCGGCGTTCGCACTGTCATTTAACGCGAGTTCCAGACGATGCTTGCAAAGGTAATTGGCACGGCCTTTGAGCTGTCGCACTTTTACCGGGCGCCCGAGCGCTTTTGATACGGTCGGCAGATCCCGGTGATACAGCTGATCCTGCAGTGTCTTGGTGCCGGTCGAGATCACAACCCGACGGCCCGACAGCAGGGCCGGCATCAGATAGGCCATGGTTTTACCGGTACCGGTGCCGGCTTCAACCACCAGATCATGGCCCGACTCCAGCGCCTCGCTGACCGCCCGCGCCATGTCGAGCTGACCTTCACGGGGCTTAAAGCCCTGCAAGCTGTCAGCCAGCGGGCTCTCCGGTCCGAAATAGTGGTCGATATCGTAGTCCATTAACGCGCAGCAGATGGCACAGTAGTTACCTGAAGACTGCGAATGATGCCGCAAGCCGGAGAGAAGTTATAGGGTCAGCGCGACAGGCCACCCGATCAGGAGGCGTCGGTGTCTTCCAGCACGTATTCGATGGTCAGAGGGCTTTCAGGATCGGCGGCACGGCCCAGACCAATAACACCATGGCCGGACAGATTGCCGGAATCACGACGCAGGTAAACCTCTTCCTCTCCGTCAGCCTGAACAAAAGTACCGTTGGTGCTTTGATCGACCAATTCATAGTGGGTTCGCTTGAGCTCAATGCGCGCATGGAGACGCGAAATCAAGTTGCCCTTGATCGTCACATCGCAGTCATCGGCGCGCCCGAGCGTGACGCTGCGCATCCTGTCCTCTGCCAGCACCACTTCCTGACCCTGAAACCGCAGCCGCAGCCGCCCGGCTTTACCAACCGCCGGCAGCACGTCGCTGATCTCAGGCAGCATGTTCGTCGCGTCGTCGGTCGACCACAACACTTCGTACAGAGCGACCTCTCCGGTCTGGCCGCGCAATGTCACCATACCCACCTGACGCAGCACTTCAGTCCAGTGGGCACCGAGTCGCTCCACCGTATCCTCGGTGATCAGAATCTGCCGCGATTTCGCCTGCGACGTTAAGCGATTCGCCGTATGCACAGCGGCGCCAAACACATCATGATTCTCAGCGACGACGTGACCGAAATGGCAACCAATGCGAATATTCACCCTGACAGAACGCTCGCTGGCCTCATTGCTGGCCTGGTTCATGACCTGCATGGCCGTAGCGGCAAGCATCGCATCTTCGACGCTATCAAAGGTCGCCATCACTTCGTCGCCCATCGTCTTGATGACCGTACCCGAGTTCTCGAGAGTCGCCCGTTTCATCTCCTCGACAGCGGCCTGCACCGTTTCGCGCGCAACATCGTCGCCCAGCTTTTCGTAAAGCTGAGTGCTGCCGACGACGTCGGAAAACATTATTGCGAGTTCCTGCTCTGTGCCCATGAACGGTTCTTAGGTCGTGATTACGTTAAATGCCAAGCATCAGTATACGTCAGCATCCGGCTGACTCTCCCGCTAACCTAGGGAATTTTCATGACAAGAACTACCAAACGGGTAGCAGAATTGAGCATCGGGCCTTTATTTCTCGGCCACAACGTACGCAATCCAGCCGGCATCGGCTTCGCCGCGCTCTTCCGGCTCAAAAATGCCGTTGCCGTCACCGTCTTCGTCGGTACCTTCCCAGTAAACCGTGCTTTTCTTAAAGCCGGCCTCAAGCAGCAGTTCACGGACTTCCGGCAATGTCCATAAGCGCCAGTGGTAGGTGAACGCCTTTTTCATCTTCGACTTATCGGGAAAGTGAAAATGAATGTGACATAGGTACTCGCCCGTCACCGGGTAATAGCTCTTCTGATGCCAGACATACGTGAAGTTATCGTGCTTGGTTTTCTCCTTCATCTCCTCAAAGGCTTCCGAGCCACCGTAGATATCAAGGAAAAACAAACCGTCGTCTTTAATGTTAGCGTAAGCGGCTTTGAAGTAATTCAGCAACTCAGCCCGCGTGTGAAAACACCAGTAGCTGAAATTCGAAGCACCCAGAATGTCTGCAGGCGCTGAAGGCGTGTCGAGGACATTGCCTTCGATCAGAGTCAACTGATCCTGCTGCTGCGATGACAGTTTGCTGACGCGATGCTCGCGACCCCACTGCAAAGTGTCCGCGCACAAATCAACGCCGGTCGCACGGTAGTCATCACCCTGACGCACCCATTCACACGATGCGCTGGCCGTGCCGCAAAAGTCCTCGCGAAACTCTTTGGCATGGCGACCGGTAATTTTCTTGAACGTCTTGCGGAAGAATTTCACTTCTTCTTCAACGTTCTGAACAGCTTCTTCGTAGAGCTCGTGCTTGTCCGCCTGCTCCGCCATTGTCAGTTGCTTACTGATGTCTTTCTCCCGCGCTGCCATGATGCCCCCGCTATCGCTGCGTGTGCCGTAAGTTATGCCGCTGCATGTATGACGGCGGCGCAAGCATTGTTATTTGCCTTCGGCGATTACGCAAGCTCGCTGAACGGCTCGTCGACTACAGCCTGCTCCGCCAATGCATGCAACTCATCAGGTTGACGGACAGCCGCCAGATCACGGCGCCAACGCCTCGCTCCCGGCAAACCGGCAAACAGACCCGCCATATGCCTTGTAATGTGATGCATTCGGGTATGGCCCGTTAATGCTCCGGCCGCGTAGTTCGCCATCGCGCGAATCACGTCGGCCCTGTCAGGCAGAGCCGGGCTGGCTTCCGGAAACAGTGCCTGCTGCAGCTCTGCCAACAGATACGGTTCTTTATAGGCCTGCCGGCCGATCATCACACCATCCACATGCTGCAACTGTTCCTGTGTAGCGGCAACGTCCCGCACACCACCATTTATGAGGATACGAAGCTCCGGATGCGCACCTTTAAGTTCGGCGACAACGTGATAACGCAACGGTGGAATATTGCGGTTCTCCTTGGGACTGAGGCCACCCAGCACCGCTTTGCGCGCATGCACGATAAACAGGTCGCAGCCGGCGGCCGCGACGGTCGTGGTGAAGTGATCGAGAAACTCGAAGCTGTCGTTACACACTTCACCATCGTCGATACCGATGCGGTTCTTTACCGTGACCGGTATCGTCACCGCTGCATTCATCGCAGCCACGCACTCGGCGACCAGATCCGGGTCGGCCATCAGCGACGCGCCAAAAGCCCCTGAGCGAACCCGGTCACTGGGGCAACCGCAGTTCAGATTGACCTCGTCATAGCCGAAGTCCTCGGCAATCCGCGCCGCTTCGGCCAGCTTGGCCGGCTCATTGCCGCCAAGCTGCAACGCCAGCGGATGCTCCGTGGGCGAATAGCGCAGATGACGCTCGGGCTCGCCGCGCACAATCGCATTGGCGTTCACCATCTCGGTATAAAGACGCACGTCCGGAGAAAGCAGCCGCATGAAGTAACGACAGTGCCGGTCGGTACGCTCCATCATCGGCGCTACCGAGACCAGCGTTTCGCG
>CAYLLI010000126.1:0-6906 GCA_964384295.1 uncultured Chromatiaceae bacterium | reverse complement strand
CTATGAATGGCGCAGCGATGACGGCGAGCGCACCTACTCGGATATGCCTCCGAGCGGCGCTCAGGTTGAAGCTACCGGCATCGTTATTAAGCCCACCAATGAATCAGCCGTCGAAGCAGAAAATCAGGCGGAGAGAAACCAACTGTCTGAGCAAGCCAAACTCGACGCCGCTGCCGGTGCTCAGGCTGCGGCCGAAGCTCAGGTTGCAGCGCAAGAGCAGGCGCAACGTGAACGCAACTGTGCAAAAGCGCGCGAAAAACTCACTCTGTACAGCAACAACCGGCGAATCTACCGGGAAGGCCCTGACGGTGAGGTCAGTGGTTGGCTGGATCTCGACGCGGAGCGCGCCAGAGCGCAAAGCGAGGTCAATGAGTACTGCGGCTAAGTTTCAATCGCTGCAGCCAAGCCGGCTCACACCAGAAACCTGTTTCATACTGCCCTGATGGATGCGGCCAGCATTCACTGGCAAAATAAGCGCTCACTTAATCTCATCCGGTAAAGCACCGGAAAGCAGCCGCGCATGAATGACACTGAATCCACCGAGGCCCCTGATACTGCAGATGAGGCATCGTCCTCGCAGGTCGCGCCTGCACGCAGAACATCCAGCCTGCCGCTAATCATTGCGCTGCTGGCACTGCTGGGCACAGGCTTGTTGGCCTGGCAACAGCGCTCAGGTGACGATCAGGCCAATGCCAGATTCACGGATGCCGAGATTCAAAGCCTGAAACGGGCAATGGAAAAGCTGGAAGGAACCGCCAGCTATAACGCAGAGACCATTCAGCAGCTCTCTGCGCGACTGGACGCACAAGCCGCGCGCATGGACACTTTGCCAATCCGGATCGAACAGATCGAAACCCTGCTGGCAGATCTTCCCGGCACTGACGAAGAAGCCCGTCGCAATATTCTGTTACTCGAAGCTGAGTGGTATCTAAGACTTGCTGATGCGCAGTTGCGGGTGGCCCGCAACATACCGGCAACCCAATTGGCACTGTCACTGGCCGATGAGCGTTTTGCGGCTTTGGCAGAGCCGAAGTACACCCCGATACGCGACCGGATCGGCGCAGCCATCGGGGAACTGCAGATTCGTCAGCAGCACCCGGCGGCGGCTGATGCAAACACCATCCAAACCATCATTGACCGGGTACCGGCACTGAAAGTGAAAGCCAACCTGCCCGACAGTTTTGGCTCTGATTCAGCAGAAGCCGCTGACGGCAGCGGAACCGAACGCGCCTGGAATGCAATCGGCGATGCGTTCTCCAGCGTCATATCGGTGAAGCGCAGTGATGCCGAGGTCGTTCCGCAACTGAGCAATGCAGACGCGGCGCTCATCAGACGCAGCCTGTTGCTGGAACTGCAGACGGCAAAGCTGGCGGTACTGCAAAACGAAACCGCGATATTCACGCAAAGCTTGCTGGTCGTATCCGAACGTCTTCAACAGTGGTTTGAGCCCAGTGATACAGCCGTTGCCGACTCGTTGACGGACATCGAGCAACTGCTGCTTAGCCCCGGCCGTGCGCCGTTACCCGATCTCGCCGGCCTCACCGATGACCTGGCGCTACTGCAGGACAACGCTCCATGAAGTTTGCTCTGCTGTTTGTCGCGTTCCTGATATTTGGCGCACTTGCCGCCAACTTTCTGCTCGATAACAACGGCTATGTGCTGATCAATTTCGCGGGTTATAGCGTTGAGATGTCGGTGCCGGTTTTGGCGCTGTGTCTGCTGGTCGGGTACCTGACTGTCAGAGCCCTCGTGCGGCTCTGGCAGGCGCCCGCGCAACTCGGTGAAGCAGCCGCCAGAGCAAGAGCCCGGCGCGCAAACAAACGAATCACGCAGGGCTATATCGAACTCGCTGAGGGCAACTTTGCAAAAGGCGAAAAATTGCTCACACGAGGAATCCGGTCAAGTGAGACACCGCTGCTGAATTACCTGGCAGCGGCCCGCGCAGCACAGGCGCAGGGCGATACGGCGCGGCGTGACAACTGGCTGCAGATGGCCGAAGAACAAGACCCTGAGGCACGCAGCGCGGTACTGCTGACTCAGGCGGAACTGCAGCTACGCAATAACGAAACCGCAGCTGCCCGCGCGACGTTAGAGAGCATCCTGCAACGCAGTCCGCGCAGCAGTGAAGCCGTCCGGTTGCTGGCAGAAGTCAGCATTGCCGAGAAAGACTGGCGCAAACTTGAACCGTTGTTGCCAAAGCTGCAGAAACGCCTCAGCAAAGACCAGCACCGCGAATGGTCGGAGCTGTGTTTTGTCGGCCTGTTGCGGGACGCAGGCAGAGTGAGCTCCGAGATCGACAATGTCTGGCGGCGGGTTCCCCGCAAACTGCGCAACAGCCATAAGCTGGTGGCCGCGCGGATTCAGGCGGTTACTCTGGCAGGCGAACACGCTCAGGCAGAAGAGTTGATCCGGAAAGCGTTGAACAAACAGTGGGACACCGAGTTAGTGAAGCGCTACGGGCAGTTACTCACCGCTGAGCCGCAAAAATTGCTGAAACAATCCGAGAAATGGCTGCAGGACAGGCCGGATGACCCGGATTTGCTGCTGGCGGCAGGCCGCTTGTGCCTGCGCAGCAAGCTGTGGGGCAAAGCCCGCAGCTACATAGAGTCAAGCATTGCTCTAAGACCTCTGCCGGAGGCCTACAACGAGCTTGGCCAGCTGATGCTAAAGCTCGACGAACCGGAACGGGCCTCCGAAGCCTTCAGGCAGGGGCTTGAGATGAACTGGCAATCCACCCGCCGCTTAACGCAGGCTCCGGAAGAGGCATAAAAAAACGCCGGTTGTCAGACCGGCGGTTTTTTTGTTAGCTGATGCGGCTACGCTTACTGTTCAGGTAGCTCACCAATTCGTGCCACTGCTCCCAATCGGGCCAGGCCAGGTACTCAGGCAGTTCATAGATGCCCAAACCACGCGTATAGGCGCGAATGTAATTCTGCGCATCGCGGAATGCGCCCACATAAGGTACGCGCATCTCGCTCAGATACTCATCAAGGCTCTCAAAAATCAGCGTGTTTTCTTTTACACGGTTAGCGACAACCGCGATTTTGGCTTTTTTCTGCGCAACCGGCTTCAATTCTTCCAGAAAACGATTGGCCGCCTGCATATCGATGGATGACGGCAGCACCGGCACAATGATGGTTTGAGCATGTTTTACAAGGGTTTCCAGCTCTTTGCCGTGTGACCGCGCGGGCGCATCAATGATCAGAACCTCGGTATCACGGGGCATGCCGCGCAGACCGCTTTTGTACGCAGGAACGCCGGCAATAGGCGCAACCCGGTCCGGACGGCGCTCCAGCCAATCGAGGCTGGACTGCTGAGGGTCGTAATCCGCCAGAGCGACCTTCTTATCTTTCTCAGTGGCATAGTAGCTGGCCAGATTGGTTGCCAGAGTACTTTTTCCGCAACCGCCCTTGGCGTTCAGAACCATAATGGAACGCATAGTTATCTCCGCTGTTATTATTTTGTCGCAGCGCTGCAAGTTAGCCTTGCATTTAACAAAATGCAATTGTGATTTACCGCCATTTGTTGGGGCGAAATTCGAACGGGTTTAGAATGCGCGCTGAATCGGTTGTCACTTGTTGGTTTCAGATTGTTCCGGTTAATAAGTTATGAATCTGCCCTTTGTAAAAATGCACGCCCTTGGCAACGATTTTGTTGTCATCA
This sequence comes from uncultured Chromatiaceae bacterium, assembly GCA_964384295.1. Lineage (GTDB taxonomy): Bacteria > Pseudomonadota > Gammaproteobacteria > Steroidobacterales > JABIQA01. The sequence continues at coordinate 3,243 of CAYLLI010000126.1, read as the reverse complement.
AAGGTGCAGCTGCGCCTGATTTCGACGCGGACTTTATTCGCGCAATCAGCGACCGGAACACCGGAGTCGGGTTCGATCAGCTGATGTGGCTGGAACCGGCACACACGCCGGGCAACGATATTTTCTACCGGATCTTCAACGCGGACGGCGGAGAGGTTGAACAGTGCGGCAATGGTGCGCGCTGCGTCGCCCGCCTGCTGGCGGGGGACGAGCCGGAAGCCGGCAGGGTTCTGAACATGGAGTTCAGTGGCGGCGCTATTGAAGCCACCATTCAGGCTGATGGCAGTGTGTCGCTGAATATGGGTGTGCCGTCGTTTGATCCGGCAGATCTGCCGTTTATCACCGACCAACCCGGGCCCGTATACACGGCTCAGGCGGACGGCGAGACTTTGGAATTCAGGGCGGTATCCGTCGGTAACCCGCATGCCGTGATTACCGTTGACGATGTGGCAACCGCCCCGGTTGAACGCATCGGGCCGCTCATGGAGCGTCATGAATGTTTTCCCAACCGTGCTAATATCGGATTCATGCAGTTGCTCGGCCCTACGCACATGAATTTGCGGGTGTTTGAGCGGGGCGTCGGCGAAACCAGTGCCTGTGGCACCGGCGCCTGTGCAGCAGCTGCAGCGGCCCGCGAAGCGGGGCTCACCGAGGCTGAAGTCACAGTCAGCCTGCCCGGTGGTGACGTTACGGTCAGCTGGGAAGGACCGGGAGAACCGCTTTATCTGGCCGGAGAAGCCATCAAAGTATTTGACGGCCTGTTAACCAGCAATTTTGACGGATGATGCAGCAACTATGAGCACGGCAAAAAAGGCCACAGCAGAAGCGCAACCCGAGGGCATCAACGCAAAGTTGGTCGCCGACTATCTCAGCAACAACCCCGATTTTTTTGAACATCATCCCCACCTGCTGCATAGCCTGGAGCTGTCTCACAGCACCGGCGGGCCCCGCGCCACTTCGTTGATTGAGCGCCAGGTCAGTGTCCTGCGCGACAAAAATCAGTCGCTGGAACAGCAACTGCGGGAGTTCATTGACGTTGCCAGAGGCAATGACGAGCTGGCCGGCAAAATCGATGCTCTGGCTATAGAGTTGCTCGCTGCAAAGAACCGGGATGAAATCGTTACGGCGCTGGAAGCCACGCTACGCGGCGAATTACTGGCCGAACACGCCGTAATGGTGCTGTTCACGCCCAGCGCTACTGACAGAGAACCGGAAACCCGTTTTCTTCGGCTTATCGACCGCACCGATGAAGCACTGGCACCGTTCAAAACGTTCCTCGATATGGGCACACCCCGCTGCGGCTACATTCGCGACTCACAAAGAGACTTCCTGTTTGGCGCCGGCAACATCGAGATCGGCTCGGCAGCACTGGTGCCGTTGGGCGACCAGTGCGCAACAGGCTTCCTGGCGATTGGCAGCCGTGACGCCGATTACTTCAGCCCGGACCAAAGCATGGACTTCCTGTCCCGCATGGGCGAACTCGTGACGGCTGCTCTGGGCAGTCGCTGAATGATCCCGGGCGGCGGGCGCGCTGATGGATGCCTCGGCTGAACAACAAGTCATCGCGTTTCTCGACCATCTCAGACTGGAACGCCGGCTCTCCGCCCACACTATCAAGAGCTATCGCCGCGATCTGCAGTGTCTTACCGACTTCTGCAGCGGCGAACAACTCGATGCCTGGGACCAGCTGCGCGATCACCACATACGGCGATTTGCCGCGACGAGTCACGCGAAAGGGCTTGGAGGGCGCAGCATTCAACGACGCCTTTCCGGCGCCCGCAGCTTCTTCAACTATCTGATTCGCGAAAACCAGCTCGAAAATAACCCCGCCGTTGATATCAGCGCGCCGCGCATGCCCAAAAAGCTTCCTGAGACACTCGATGTGGATCAGATGGCGAAGCTGCTCGATATTTCAGGCACGGAGCCTGCCGATATCTGCGATAAAGCGATGCTGGAGCTGCTGTACTCATCCGGCCTGCGACTCGCAGAACTCGTCGCGCTGAACATCGGCGACATTGACACCCGCGACGGCATGGTGCGCGTCACCGGTAAAGGCAATAAAACGCGCGTGCTACCGGTCGGCCGCTTTGCCGTGAAGGCTATCAATGCCTGGATGCGCAGCCGCGGCAAGCTTGCAACAGCCTCTGAAAACGCCGTATTCGTCGGGCCAAAAGGCACCCGCATCAGTCCGCGCAGCGTGCAAAACCGGGTCAAACGGCGGGCCAGGATGGCCGGGCTGCCGCAGCGGGTGTATCCGCATCTGTTCCGGCACAGCTTTGCCACTCACATGCTTGAGTCGAGTCGTGACCTCAGGGGCGTGCAGGAACTGCTCGGGCACGCCGATATCAGCACCACTCAGGTCTATACCCACCTTGATTTTCAGCATTTAGCCCAAATATACGAAAAAGCACACCCGCGGGCTCAGACCAAGTCTGTCGCGGAGCCGCCGGAAGATAACGAAGAAGCCAGCTGACCACGCCGGCCGAAAGGCCTCCCACTGATATCCCTGTGGGCGGCTGCGCCGGATGCAACCGTGTCGGGCGCTATAACCTAAGGAACCAACAATGAAGCAGTATGACGGCACGACCATTGTCTCAGTTCGACGCAACGGCGAAGTTGCGATCGCCGGCGACGGGCAAGTCAGCCTCGGCAACACCATCATGAAAGGCAACGCACGCAAAGTACGCCCGCTTGCCAATGGCAGAGTGCTGGCAGGATTTGCCGGCGGCACCGCCGATGCATTCACGCTGTTTGAGCTGTTCGAGGGCAAACTCGAGCAATACGGCAACCTGACCCGCGCGGCAATCGAGCTCGCGAAAGACTGGCGCACCGACCGCCGGTTGCGGCGACTGGAAGCGTTGCTGTGCGTTGCAGACGCCGAAGCCTCGCTGATCATCTCCGGCAACGGCGATGTGATTGAACCCGAGCACGATCTGATGGCGATCGGTTCAGGAGGCAGTTTTGCTCAAGCTGCTGCTAAAGCCCTGCTGGACAACACAGAACTCAGCGCCAGCGAGATCGCGCGCAAATCTCTGGAAATTGCCGCCGATATCTGTGTCTACACCAATACGAACATCATCCTTGAGAGTCTCTCAAGCGATAAATAGGTAATACGGAGGTTACCGGGAATGTCACAAATGACCCCGAGAGAGATTGTTCAGGAACTGGACAAACACATCATCGGCCAGACCAATGCAAAACGGTCTGTGGCGATCGCGCTGCGCAACCGCTGGCGACGCATGC
>CAYLLI010000125.1:0-6913 GCA_964384295.1 uncultured Chromatiaceae bacterium | reverse complement strand
GCTTTGTTTCATTCGTCCGGAAACCATCCACAGCCTGCGACCCAAAGGTGGTGCCAATCATGTTGCTGTTAATCAAAACCCGCGTGTCGGCTTCGCTGAGTTCATGGATCAGATGCCGACCGATGGCAGTACCGGCGTTGTTAATCCAATAGTCCACACGACCGAAGGCTTTCTTGGTAGCGTCCCACAGCGCCTGTACCTGCGCTTTGTTGGTTGTGTCGCACACCTGACCAATGACGCCACCGCGGCTGATCGCATCGAGTTGTTTGGTGACTTTTGCGACGTCTTCGGGGTTACGGCTGCAAATGGCGACGTTATGTCCCCGGCGCAGAAATTCTTCAGCAAAAGCCCGGCCAATACCTTTCGTACTGCCGGTGATAACCACCACTGCCATGGATATTCCCCTGTAGGCGGCTCATGCCGCTCGTTCCGGATGTGTTTTAGCAGACTCTAGCAGCATGGCTGCTTCGCGTCTGACCACCTTACAGACATTAGTATAGTCACATTCAGGCGGGCGATAACAGCTGACTCCGAATGGCTATAATCGGCGAATCAGTAAGTAGTTGTTTAACGTCCTCAGCGGGCATTCACTTTATTCGGACACGCCACATGAAAATGACTTTACGCGTTCTTACCTTGATCCTGTTTACTGTCGGCTCTGCGTTTGCAGCCGACGGCACCTGGCCTCAATACGGCGGCGCGGAAGGCGGCGGCCGTTATTCCGAAGCCGATCAGATTACCCGCGAAAACGTGAAAGATCTGGAGCAGGCGTGGAGTTACAGCACCGGCGCTCTGGAGGAGTATCCGGAGCTTGTTGCGATGAGCGGCTTTCAGGCAACGCCGATTCTGTTGCCGCCCGAAGCCGGCAACCATCTGGTCACCTGCACCCCGTTCAATAAAGTGATTGCGCTGCATCCGGGCACGGGCGAAGAGCGTTGGGTGTTCGACCCTGAAATCGACATGACCAACTACGCCAACAAGTTTAACTGCCGCGGTCTGACTCAGTGGGAAGATACGCAGGCGGAAGCTGGCGCGGTTTGTAAGTACCGGTTGTTTATGGCGACCAACGATAAGCGGCTGGTATCCATTGATGCGGCCACCGGCAAATACTGCGAAGACTTTGCCGATGGCGGCAATCTGAACGTGAAGCCGATCATTGCTCAGATGCAGCCCCAGGAGCAGTTGCAGTCGATGCAGTTGCAGTCACCGGTCGCGGTTGTGAATGACACCGTCATCATTGGTGGTTCTGCCAACAAGTTTAAGAGTGTGGCGTCAATGAACGGCGCGATCCGTGCATTTGATGCACGCACCGGTGAGTTGAAGTGGGTGTTTGACCCGATTCTGCGTGAAGGCGAAGAAGCCTCCGACTACGACGTCGGCGGCGCAAACGTCTGGACCACGATGTCGTGGGACAGCGAACGCGATCTTCTGTTTGTGCCCACCGCCGGTCCGTCACCGAACTACCTCGGTACGCACCGCCCCGGTGACAACCGCCACGCTAACTCTGTGTTGGCAATTCGCGCCAGCACCGGTGAGCTGGTCTGGGACTTCCAGGTGGTTCACCACGACGTGTGGGACTGGGACGTACCGACGCACCCGCTGTTGGTCGACATCACCCGTGATGGCGAAAAGATTCCTGTTGTGATGGTGCTGACGAAAGTTGGCGTCGTGTTTACGTTCCATCGTGAAACCGGCGAGCCGTTCTTCGACATTGAAGAGCGCCCTGTACCGACCGACGGCATTCCGGGTGAGCAGTTGTCACCGACTCAGCCATTCCCTGTGAAGCCGCCACCGCTGATGAAACACACGATCTCCGTGGATGATGCGTGGGGCTTTATCGACAGCTTCGATAAGAAAGCCTGTCGCGAGAAAATCGCGTCGATGCGCCACGGCGATTACTACGAGCCGCCGTCAGAGCAGGGCACGATCATGTACCCGATGGTCGGTGGTGGTTCCAACTGGGGCGGTGGTGCGTTTGATTCCGAGCGCAACATTCTCGTGACCCCGGTTTCTCAGCTGCCGTACTTCGTGAAGCTGATTCCCCGGGACAAAATCTCGAAAGAAGACGCCGAAAACCCGATGACTGCACTGCCGATGGGCCCTCCGGGCTACATTGGTGAAGCGGAGTACGGTGTGCAGCACGGTCCGCTGATGTCGCCGATCTTCTCACCGTGTACCGCACCACCCTGGTCGCTGCTGGTGGGTGTCGACATGGACAAGGGTGAGATCATCTGGTCGCGGCCGCTGGGCGTGCTCGACAAGCTGATGCCGATTCCGATTCCGCTGGAGTTCGGCACACCGTTTGCCGGCGGTGCCATTACCACCAGCACCGGCGTGGTCTTTATCGGCGCTTCCTACGACAACCGTTTCCGCGCGCACGATGTGGAAACCGGCGAGATCCTGTGGGAAGACGATGACCTGCCGTATTCCGCCAATGCCACACCGATGACGTACACCTACGAAGGTGAGCAGTACGTCGTGACTTCGGCCGGTGGTCATGCGTGGTCACCTTTGCCGAAAGGCGATTACGTGATGGCGTGGAAATTGCCGAAGAAATAAAGGCACTTTCTGGAAGAAAAAAAAGGGCGCAGCATTTGCTGCGCCCTTTTTTCGTTTCATGCTTTGGCAGAACTACATTTCAAACTTCAGCTGAAAGCCTGTTACGACGCGCAGTGCTTTCTGGTTGTAGAAGTTGATCTTCGAGTCTTCCTGACCCCAGGTGGCGTTCGCAAACCAGCCCCAGTTGCCGCTGCCGAACTTTAACGGCACGAAAATAGTGGAGTCGAGCAGATAGCTGGTCGAGTCGCGGAACTCGTCGTAAATGGGGTTGCGGGCGTCATACTTGCGCTCGATGAGCACAGCGTTGGCAACGTAAACGAAGGCTTTGCTCATGTACTTGTAGGTCACCTGAGCGCGCAGTGCATCGAACGACTCGGCATCGCCGTCGGCGCTGCGATTGCTGTAGCCAATGAGTGGCCGAATGCTGTGGCGCTGTCCGGGTGTAAACTCGTAGGAGACTCGGGTAAATACTTCGGATGCGTCCCGTCTGAGCAGCTGCTGTTGCTGACGTGTGATGAGGTTCACGCCTGTCGGCAGGTCCTGAGGGTTTCCCGGATCACCGATGACAAGGCTCTGGCCGTTGTTGTCGGTGTCGATATTGATGTCGCGGAATGTCAGCTGAACTTCAAACTCGGAACCGAAAATTTTGTCCCATTGAAAGCGCCCGCCGATCCGGGTGGCTTCGGTTTCTTTGCGTTTCTCGCCCGTCAGAAAGCTGTCTTCATAGACGTCGGTGGGAACCAGCCGGTTAAACACGCCGCTAACCTCGATCGTGCCGGCGTTCTCAAAGGTTTTGCGCCAGCCCATCTGCGAACCGCGGTCGAACGTGACGGCGTTTTCAACCGTCTCACCGACAAACAGTTCGTTGCGGTTGCCGAAGTTCCAGCTGAATTCGTTCACCGCGACCGGCGTTGCGCCGGAACGACCGCGCGGGGCGTTGACCAGATCATTGGTGCTGATGGGATTGTTCGGAATGCCGGTTATGCCGTTGCCCGATACGGTGTTGCTCTCAAGCCGAACGACGCCGCCGCCGAGGTTCAGGTTACCGGCGATGCGCCATTTCTCATCGGGCACTTCGGGCAGGGCGTTGGCCGTTACCGACCAGATAGAAAGCGCGCAGCACGCCAGTGCGCTGAGCGGAAAAAGAGGTTGTTGCTGCATGAACGAATGCTCCTGAATCGGCGGTAAAGTGGCCTTGCGACCTTCGGGCGGGTCGCAATATACCAGAAGCTTATGAATTTGCGAGTGATTTCAGGTGCGTGACGGCATGTCACCGCCGCAACGGCGGGAGCGTATGAGAGCCTTGAGTAAGACAGTCAGGGCTGTCGGCGGCGGTGCCAGCCGACAGCGGCCAATGCAGAAGCGAACAGCCACACAGTTGCGGGTAGCGGGATTTCGCTGAGGGTTAGCGAGTTCAGTCCGGTGGGTTCAAATGCAAGGCTTGAGATTTTAAGCTCGGTGAGTCCGGTCCAGTTCAGTGTGTAGTCAATGCCTGCAGCATTCAGGCCGCCCGGTGGGGGTGTCTCCGGACCAATAAAGAGCAATTGAGTGGTTGTCGTGCTGCCATCGGTAAACACGCCTGTCAATTCAAATGTGCTTGCTGTATTGAATGACCAGAGGTTGATGCTGGAGAAATCAAAGCTCAGGTCAGCGACTGACGTAACCGTCAATATGCAGTCCGGGCAAAAGGTGATGCCGTTCGGCACGGTCGTGAAGTAGGCGGGCGACGTGACACCTCGCTCAAATGAAAACAGATAGCCTTCCGTGACAAATGGGTCGTTAGAACCCGACTCGATGACCGGGTCGGTAAAGTCGATGGTAACCGTGTTTGCTGAAGCAGCAACGGCTGCCAGCAAGGCGAAAATGCTGACGATCACACGCATAAGTCTTCCCCTGATATGACGTCTTTTTCTTTAACAATACCAGATATATATATGGCGTATCGTCAAAAAAAGTCGTTGCGGTTAGAGCAACCGCGGGGAGCGGAGGTGTGACGGCCGGAGCCCTTGTCGTTTTTACTTAAAACGAAATATTAAAGTCGATGCGGAGGCGGTCGCCGGTTTCTTTGGTGGTGTCACCTGGCTCGAGCAGGTCGATGGCGTCGACAAAGAACAGCCGTGAAATAATGTTCATGTTTTGCTTAATGGTATAGCGGAGACGGAACTCGCTGCCTTTCAGGTTGGTGGCGCGAATCTGCACGGAGTTGCCCCAGCGGACCCAGTCGTCGGCAATGTAGGAACTGTTCACAGTGAGTGCTTCGAGATACGCGTAGTAGTAGCCAAACTGAAAGTCGCCGTCGCCACGGTCACCCCAGACGACTTCCGCCACGTAACCGTCCAGATCGTTCTTGTGAAACTCACTAAAGCTGCCGACCGGCTCGTTGTCGTAGTTTTCGAGGTTGCGGGTGTAGTCGACACCGACGTAATACGGCTTGCCGAAGATCTCCGAGCGATACTGCACTTCAAGGTCGACGATGCTGTAGTCGCGCGTGTTGTTCTCGGTGAGCAGCAGGCGCTGGCCTTCGGTGTTGTCCGGGTCGGCTTTCATGCCGAAGAAGCCCGCTGCTAACGTGAAGCCGCGTTTCGTGAAGTTGCGATGGTAGACGACCTGACCCAGCACGCCGTGACCCGAGGCTGCCTTCATGCCGACGGGGAGTGCCACCGCGTTGAAGTTCCACGTGAGGTCGGCTTTGCCGAGTTTGTGGTCATAGCTTAAGCCGACGCCTGGATAGGTGACGTTGTCATAGACAAACAGTTCATCCTGATGCCAGAACGAAAATTCGTTGCGTCCGACCCAGGCTTTTAAGCCGCCGTTTTGATACTGCAGATACCAGTGGTCGAGGTTGAACTCGTAAGGGCCGCTGTCGCCGCCGTCAAAGTCGATAATGGTGGTGTGCGGAAACTGCTGCGAGTCGTCGGGGCCGCTACGTGCTGCTACAACGACGGAAAAGTTGTCATCAATGGTGGCTTCGATCCCGCCGCGGATTCGATAGCGCAGTCGCAGCCGGTCGTCGCGCTTCGTGCCGTCGCCTTTCAGCGAGTTCCAGTCCTGCTCGACGCGCACACGAAAGTCACCGTAACCCCGAAAGCGTTCACCCAGCTGCACATCGGCCGCTGCGTTTTCAGTGCCCGCGAACAAGCCGCCGACGGACAACAGCACAACGCAGCAGGCATTTAAGCCCGCTGTTAACACAGCCGGTTTGTTGTCGATGTTCAACAGAGTTGTGCTCCCCACAACCGCACTCACCCCTGCAGCACAGTGCTGCGCGATAAGTGACTGACTCCAACAAAGCGCATTGGCAATGCAACGTAATCATCGTAGCCGATCAGGGCCAATGCGGACTGCCACGTGGATCACGATTTCAACACGCTGCCACCGCTCCCCGCGGTGTTCTGCAGCCTGCTTTCGAGACTCGTTGGCAGTATTTGCGAACCCCTGAAAGGGGCTCTTTAGGCGGCTACTGATTTCGCTGGGCGGTAGTCTATCAAATGAATCGGGCCGGTCACGCGGGACTTTTACGTACTATTGCTGAGCGTCCGCACCGTAGCTTTTGAACTTCTCAATCACGGTGTCCATTTGGGCGTCGCTGAGGGTATCCGGTTCGCCAACTGACAAAGCCGCAAGGTATTGATGTGCCAAGGTTTCCACCTCGCCGGCCAGCCCGAGAGCGCGGTGCAAGTCGCTACCGAGCGCGATCACGCCGTGATGCGCCAGCAGACAAGCTTTGCGGTCGGCCAGTGCTGCAACCGCGAAATCCGACAGCTCCTGTGTGCCGTAGGTCGCATAAGGCGCGCAGCGAATGTCGCGGCCACCCGCTGCGGCCACCATGTAATGAAACGCCGGCATGCCGCGACTCAGGCAGGCAAGGGCAGTCGCGTGCACCGAATGCGTGTGGACGATGGCACCGGCATCCGGTCGTGCGGCATAGATGTCCCGGTGAAAGCGCCATTCGCTCGAAGGATTGCGTTTACCTTGGTGGTCACCGTCAAGTGTCATGAACACGACATCGTCAGGAGTAAGGTCCGCGTATTCCATGCCGGATGGTGTAACCAGAAAGCCGTCGTCACAGCGCACCGAAAGATTGCCCGACGTGCCCTGATTAATGCCGCTGGCATTCAGTTCGATGGCGGTAGCAATAAGTTTGGCGCGCAACGCGGAACCACTCATGCCGCTGCTCCGGCTTTCTCGGGATACAGGGCACCCAGTGCTCTCGCATTTGGTTCGGCAACGCCGCGTTCGGTGATCAAGCCGGTCACAAGCCGTGCCGGTGTGACATCGAAGGCATGGTTCTCAGCGGGGCTGCTTTCAGGCGCGATGCGCAAGATGGATGAAACCGGATGCGGCGCGCCAGAGG
>CAYLLI010000124.1:0-7004 GCA_964384295.1 uncultured Chromatiaceae bacterium | reverse complement strand
AGCGATACGCTGGTCGGCCTGGAGCTTGCGGATCGCTTAGGCCAGACGACGCGGATCCGCTTTTTTAATGCCGAGCAGAATCCCGCGCTCAGCAACGCGGATTTTGAGCTAGTCGTGCCTGACAGCGTCGATGTCATCGACGAGTCGGCGCTGTAGTTCAGGACGATGCGGCTGCGCGGCGTTTGGTGGGCCGGGGGATGCGTCTTAGTCGGCATCGTTCTTTACGTGTGCCTGACGCCTTTATCGGTGCCTCCCGGAGCGACGCTGTATAACGATAAAGTGATGCATGTGCTGACGTTTGCGTTCCTTGCTATCTGGTTTGGTGCGCTGTTGCCTGCGGCAGTCATCAGTCGTGTATTCCTGTTTCTTACGCTGTTCGGTTTCGGCATTTTGATTGAAGTGCTGCAGTCCTTTACCGCATTTCGCAGCGCCGAGTTCGGTGATGTTGTTGCCGACGGTGTCGGCGCAATGCTGGGTATCGCCTTGCTGTACGCGGGCTTGATGCAGTGGCCCCGGTTTGTTGAGTCGCGGATTCTGAGGCTCACTCCACGATGACCGGTGATTTGTTCGCAAGTGACGAGGCAGGCTGGCGCCCGCTGGCCGACAGGATGCGTCCGAGATCACTGGCCGAAGTATCCGGACAGTCGCATTTGCTCGGTGAGGGGAAACCCTTGGCGCGCATGCTGGGCGGCGAGACGCTCCATTCCGCCATCTTTTGGGGGCCGCCCGGTGTGGGCAAAACCACGTTGGCGCGTCTGATTTCCGAGGTCTCAGGCGCTGATTTCATCGGTTTGTCGGCGGTGATGGCAGGCGTCAAAGACATTCGCGCCGCCGTGGATCGTGCGACTTCCGGCATGCGTCCGAAAGGTGGCACTGTGTTGTTCCTCGATGAGGTGCACCGGTTTAACAAGTCGCAGCAGGATGCTTTTTTGCCGTGGGTAGAGGACGGCACGCTGATTTTTGTCGGCGCGACAACAGAGAATCCTTCCTTTGCGTTAAACAACGCGTTGCTATCCCGCGCACAAACCTATGTGCTGAAAGCGCTGCAGCCTGAGGAGATTGTTGCATTGCTGAGGCGTGCGCTTGCAGACAGCGAACGCGGTCTCGGGGATTCCGGCGTTACTGCCTCCGACGAAGCATTGCTGACACTGGCGAACTCGGCAGACGGAGATGGCCGCAGGGCGCTTAATCTTCTGGAATTGGCGGCCGATCTGGCGCAGGCGTCGAATGAGACTGCCCCGGTCATTGATGATGCCGTGCTTGCTGAAGCGCTGACCGACACGTTGCGCCGGTTTGATCGCGGCGGCGATGCATTCTATGACCAGATATCCGCTTTGCACAAAGCGGTGCGCGGGTCTGATCCTGATGCGTCGTTGTATTGGTACGCACGAATGATTGACGGCGGCTGCGACCCGCTGTACGTGGCTCGCCGGGTCATTCGAATGGCGTCAGAGGATATCGGCAACGCCGATCCACGGGCCTTACGGATGGCATTGGATGCCTGGGAGGCGGTTGAACGGCTGGGCCAGCCTGAAGGTGAACTGATGCTGGCGCAGGCGATCGTGTTCATGGCGTGTGCAGCGAAGAGCAACGCGGTGTATTCCGCGTGGAAGGAAGCCTTATCGGATGCGCGCAAGCTCGGCAGCCTCGAAGTACCGATGCACATTCGCAATGCCCCGACGAAACTGATGAAGGAGCTCGGTCACGGAGACGGCTACCGTTATGCTCACGATGAGGCGGATGCCTTTGCGGCGGGTGAAGTCTACTTTCCCGACAGCATGGAGCCCCGCCACTATTACCAACCGGTACAGCGGGGGCTGGAAATTCAGATTGGTGAGAAACTCGCGCAGCTGCGTGAGCAGAACCGCTCGGTCCGGGCGGCAGCGGCGACTGAATCGTCGAAAGCCAAACCGGACAGCGATACATAGCCGGTGTAGAATGCGCAGCACTTAACGGGTTCGCCCGCAGCTAACGATACAAGTCAGACATCATGTTGGATCAAAAACTTCTTCGTACCGAACTGGAGCAGGTAGTAGCGAATCTCGCAAGGCGCGGATTCAGCTTCGACTCCGAACGCTTTGCTGCGCTTCAGGAGCAACGCAAAGGTTTGCAAATACGCGTCGAAGAGTTGCGCAACGAACGCAATGTGAAGTCGAAGTCCATTGGCAAAGCGAAAGCGCAGGGTGAAGACATTCAGCCGTTGCTGGATGCCGTGTCGACGCTGGGTACCGAGCTCGACGCGGCTGATGCCGAACTCAAAGAGCTGCAGGCTGAGCTGGATGAGGTTCAGTACGGTTTGCCGAATCTGTTGCATGAGTCTGTTCCGGATGGTGTGAGCGAGGATGACAACGTCGAAGTGCGTCGCTGGGGTGACATTCCTGCGTTTAATTTCACACCGAAAGATCATGTTGATGTCGGTGAAGGTCTGGGCCTTCTGGATGCCGAGAGCGGTGTGAAAGTGTCGGGGGCCCGTTTTACCGTGATGCATGGCGGGCTCGCGCGGCTGCATCGTGCGCTGATTCAGTTCATGCTGGACGTCCATACCGCTGAGCATGGCTACAACGAAGTGTATGTGCCGTATCTGGTGAACCCCTCGTCGTTGTTTGGCACAGGGCAGTTGCCGAAGTTTAAAGAAGACTTGTTTGAGACCGCCGGCGATCAGGAGCTGTATTTAATACCCACAGCCGAAGTGCCGATCACCAACCTTGCCCGGGACGAGATCCTCGATGCGTCGGTATTGCCGGTGAAGCGCACGGCCCATACGCCGTGTTTTCGTTCGGAAGCCGGCTCTTACGGTCGCGACACGCGCGGCATGATTCGCCAGCATCAGTTTGAAAAAGTCGAACTGGTGCAACTGGTCAAGCCGGAAGACTCGTTTGCTGCGCTTGAAGAACTGACCGGCCATGCAGAGACCATATTGCAGCGGCTGGAGCTACCGTATCGGGTGGTGACGCTGTGCGCCGGCGATATTGGTTTCGGCGCAACCAAAACTTACGACCTGGAAGTCTGGTTGCCGGGTCAGGATACTTACCGGGAAATTTCATCCTGCAGTAACTGTGGTGACTTTCAGGCGCGTCGGATGCAGGCGCGCTGGCGCAATCCCAAAACCGGGAAGCCGGAATTGCTGCATACGTTGAATGGCTCGGGTGTGGCTGCAGGCAGGGCGTTGGTGGCAGTGCTGGAGAACTATCAGCAGGCCGACGGCAGTGTCAGGGTGCCGGACGTTTTGCAGCCCTACATGAACGGTATTACTCAGCTCGGTTGAGCCGGTTCAGCTAGTCTTCGTCAGTCACGGACTCAGGGGCATCCGCTCCCGGGAGCAAATCCTGAGGCGTTGCCGGCGGAATGACGTGCACGTCGCGTTGCGGGAACGGAATTGTAATACCGGCTTCGCGGAAGCGCCGGTCGATTTCAAAGTTCAGCTCGCTGCTGACATCAAAGCGGCGCGGAATCCGCAGAATCCGGACTCTCAGCTCAAACTCAAGGGCACTGTCACCGAAGTTCATGAACAATGCTTTGGGCCCGGCGGCGCGACCATCAGTAATTACTTCCGGATGATCGCAGGCCACCGCCTCAAGAATCTCTTTGACGAGTTGCGTGTCGGAACCGTACGCAACACCGATCTGGAGTCTGAGTCTGCCGTAAGGGTTGTGCAGTACCCAGTTGGTCACACGCCCGGATACGAGCTCTGAGTTCGGCACCAGGACGTCCTGATTGTCGAGCGTTTCGATTTCAGTGGAGCGGATACTGATGCGTTTGACGAAGCCTTCGGTCTCGCCGACAGTGACGAAGTCACCCGCCTTAATCGGGCGTTCAAACAACAGGATAATGCCGGAAATAAAGTTACCGACAATCGCCTGCAAACCAAAACCGATACCCACGGAGAGCGCACCGGCGATGACCGCAAGACCCGTCACGTTGATGCCTGCCATCGACAGGGCGACCAGGGCGGCGATCATGAATCCGACATAGCTGACGACGGTGGTGAATGCGTCGCGCGTGCCACGGTCTTTCGTGATGTGCTCCAGCCAGCGCCGTTCCATCCAGCGTTTCATCCAGCCGGTGACGACGAGAATGATGGCAAACACTGCGATACCGGCCAGGATGTCGGCTGGGACGATACGAATATTGCCGACGACAATGCCCTCTGTTGCCTGCGTCCAGAGTTTTGCGAGGACTGTGTCGGAGTTGTCCCAGATAAAGACCAGCGCCACGAGAAAGCCAAGCCAGACCGAAGTGTCGACGACCAACTGATACAAACCGAGACCCGGGCGGCGTTTCTCGTCGGAGAATCCGAGCAGGGCACGGGAAATTTTTGCCACCGGCTGTTCCGATTCATTCAGCCATTCGATGAATACGGTCGTCTGCCACAGGAACACCCACAGCAGGAACAGTGCCAGCGTGCTCAGGATAAAGCCGCGCAGCATAAAGTTGCAGAAGTTGTGATAGCCGAGTGCTTCGGACAGCAGAGTGATCGTCAGCGCAAAAAAGGCAATGGTGCGGATCGCGCGGAACCGGCCGACCAGCCAGCTGTACTTCGATGCTGTGCCGAGAATCATGTACAGCGGAATCACCGTGCCGACGACAGCAATCAAACGCAGCAGCGGAAATTTATCGCTGGCTTCAGTGCCAAGCCAGAAAGGACCGAGCACGACGATCGAGGCGATCAGCGCAAAGATCAGATAGCGCAGGCGCCGCCGCAGCGGCAGCAGTTGCTCATCCGTCGCCGTGCTTGCCCGGCCAACTGGTGATGACGGGCCGGTGCACCAGTCCACCAGAAACAAACCAAACCCGTACACAACGACGCCCATGGCAAAGCGAATCGGCAGCGATTCGTAGAAAGGCGTATTGCTGACACTCATCAGGCCGGCGGCGGTACCGAAGGCAGACAGGATGAGCGGCACTCTTTTATAAAGAGCGTTCAGGAACAGCACGGCATTGCCGAGCGGCTGCTCTTTATAGTCTTCGGGAAGGTCTTGGCGGTAGCGTCGACGCAAATACCAACCGGACAGAAGGCCCAGAATCAGACCCGCAAATATTGCTGTGACAGCGCTGCCGCGCGAAACGTCGGCTTTTAGTCGTGGTGCCAGCGCGACGTTCGAAGCGGCCGACCAGGTGACGACCTCGCTCGGCATCTGCCGGATGATGTCGAACAGATTGTATTCGCGGGTAGACAGCAGTTCGGCGCTGATGTCCTTAAAGCGAACCTCAATCGCGTCAATCAGGCGGTCGGAACGCGCCGCTGCCAGCTCGCAGGTGGTGTTGGTAGCAAGCAGGCGATTATAGGTTTCCAATGTCTGGTTCCGGCTTTCCCAGATCTGTACGTCGACAGAATCGGTAATGTCGCCGATCAATTCGAGCTCTGCCTGGAGTTTCTCGACCTTGGGCTTTAGCTCTGCGGCACAGGCTGATGCTTCCGAACGGATCGCCGAGGCCTGATTGCGCATATCGCTCAGTTCATCGGCGCTGATGTCTTCAATCAGCAGGCGTTCCTGAAGCTTATCGAGTTCGTCTTTGGCTGCCGATGAGTCAAATTCGGCGAAGGCAGGGGGGCAAAGCAGCAGCAGGACGCCGGCTAATGCCGGCAGCAGAGTCGATCGCAGAAATCGGTATGACCGCATAGATATCGGTGTCGCTGCTTTAATAATGTGTGGGTTCTATCTTAGCGGTATTCCCGCAAATAAAAAGCCCCGCAAAGGCGGGGCTTCTGTGTTTTTCATGCGGCAACGGGATTAGTCGTTGCTGCCCATGCCGAGAATCATCAGCAGGTTCATAAAAATATTGTACAGGCTGACATACAGCATGACGGTCGCTGAAATGTAGTTGGTCTCGCCACCGTGGATAATCTCGCTGGTCTGCCAAAGAATCCAGCCGCTGGAAACAATGATCCAGACTGCTGAGATCACAAGCTGAAAGGCGGAAAAGTCGAAGAACAAGCCGAGCATCGAGACAATGAACACACCGATGGTGCCGACGGTCAGAAAACCGCCCATAAAGCTCATGTCTTTTCGTGTGGTAAGTGCATAGCCACTCAGGCCAAGCATGATGGCACCCGTTGCACCAAGCGCCGTCATGACCAACTGGCCGCCGTTAGGGATGGCCTGAACGTACATGCTCAACACAGGGCCGAGGGTAAGCCCCATGAAGCCCGTCAGGCCGAAAACTGCAAGCAGACCCAGCGCGCTGTTGCGGAATTTGTGAGTGAGGAACAGCAGCCCGAAATAGCCAACCATCGTGATCAGTAAACCGGGATGGGGCAGGTTCAGAGCCATTGAAATACCCGCTGTTGCAGCGCTGAACAACAGCGTCATCGACAACAGCAAATAGGTGTTGCGCAGCACTTTGTTCGTGGCAAGTACCGATTCCTGACTGCGTCCGGCGGGGATTGCAGTAGCGCCGCCGCGGGGCAGATTGTTGCGTTCCATGTATCTCTCCTGAGTCAATGAAGCAAGAGCTCGTCATGAGCTCCTACAATAGACCTATCGTAGCACGGTCAGTTCCTGGTGAAATGGGCGCAGATTGCAGTTGTTCAAGGTCCGAACCCGAAAAAAGTCTGATTTTCGGCAAAGAAATGCGCGGCAGGCATTGAGTTACGACGCAACTCAGTAGACAATCCCCCTCCCTGCAGGCGAGCAGGCCGATATTCGGAGAGGTGGCAGAGCCTGGTTGAATGCACCGGTCTTGCCACTACCGCCAACAGGGCGGCAACGAGTCAAATCGTTCGAGGGTTCGACAAACTGCGTTTAAGCAGTTTGGACGGAGGAGCGAAGCGACGACGGGGCGTAGCCCCGAGGATCGCCTTAAGGCGAACCGAGTCAATCCCGACCGGCCTTGCGGTTGAGCGGATTTGGCTAGAAAACCTGCAGCGTAGGTTGCATTACAAACACGGAGAGGTGGCAGAGCCTGGTTGAATGCACCGGTCTTGAAAACCGGCAACGAGTCAAATCGTTCGAGGGTTCGAATCCCTCCCTCTCCGCCAAAAAAAAAAAGCACCCACAGGGGTG
>CAYLLI010000123.1:0-7114 GCA_964384295.1 uncultured Chromatiaceae bacterium | reverse complement strand
CTGCTGAGCGGCGAAGCGCACGACTACTCGCGAACAGAGTGCCTGCACCAGCTGTTCGAACAGCAGGTCGCGAAGACCCCGTCTGCCCTTGCCGTCACCTGCGACGGCGAGTCATTAAGCTACGCCGAGCTCAACGCCCGCGCGAACCGCCTCGCCCATCACCTGATCAGCCTCGGTGTCGTTAAAGACACGCTGGTCGGCGTCAGCATGGAGCGCTCGCTGGATCTGGTCGTCGGTATTCTCGGCGTGCTCAAAGCCGGCGGCGGCTACCTGCCGCTCGATCCGAACTACCCGGCCGACCGTCTCGCCTTTATGGTCGACGACAGTCAGACCCCGGTCATCGTCACACACGCGGAAGCGGTTGATCGCATGCCGCTGAGTGAAGCTCAGATCGTTGTGCTCGGTGAGTTGGATGACTCACTGCCCGACACGAACCCGGACCTGCCGGCAAGCTCCGATCAGCTGGCGTATGTGATCTACACCTCCGGTTCCACCGGCAAGCCGAAAGGCGTGCTGATCGAACACGCCAACGTCACCCGCCTGATGAAGGCCACCGACGACTGGTACGGCTTTAACGACACCGACGTCTGGACACTGTTCCACTCCTACGCCTTTGACTTCACGGTCTGGGAGCTCTGGGGAGCACTGCTGTACGGCGGACGCCTGGTTGTCGTGCCCTACTTCGTCAGTCGCTCCACCGAAGAGTTTTATGCCCTGCTCGCGGATGAGCAGGTCACGGTTCTGAACCAGACCCCGTCGGCGTTCTCGGCACTGATGCGGGTCGATGAGACGTCTCCGAGAGACTTAAGCCTGCGCTACGTGATCTTTGGTGGCGAGGCGCTCGACCTGAAAGCCCTCAAACCGTGGTTTGAGCGTCATGGCGATGTAAAACCACAGCTCGTGAACATGTACGGCATCACCGAGACCACGGTGCACGTAACCTACCGGCCGCTGGTGCTCGCCGACTGCGACGCGCCGGGCAGCAACATCGGCGTGCCGATCCCGGATCTGCAGGTCTATGTACTGAATGAGTCGATGGTACCGGTACCGGTGGGTGCACCGGGCGAGCTATACGTCGGCGGTGCCGGTCTGGCACGGGGCTACCTGAACCGTCCGGATCTGACCGACGAACGCTTTGTGCCGCACCCGTTTGATGAGACACCGGGGGCGAAGCTCTACCGCACCGGTGACCTCGCACGCCGCCGTCCGGACGGCGATCTGGAGTACATGGGTCGTGCAGACGATCAGGTCAAGCTGCGCGGCTTCCGGATTGAGCTCGGTGAGATCGAATCGGCATTGCTGTCGCATGCGGCCGTCAACGAAAGCATTGTGGTGTTGATGGGCGAGACGGCGGACGATCAGAAGCTGGTCGGTTACGTCGTACCGGCACCGAACGTCACACTCGACGTCTCGGCACTGCGTGCGCACCTCACCGAGTCGCTGCCGGACTACATGGTCCCTGCGGCGATTATCGAGCTCGATGCGCTGCCGCTCACGGCCAACGGCAAGGTCGACCGCAAAGCATTGCCGAAACCTGAGTGGTCACGGTCCGAAGACCAGCCGCTGACGGCACCGCGAACCCCGCTTGAGGAAATGCTGCTTGATCTGTGGCGCGAGATGCTCGACGAAGAAGACCTCGGCATTCACGACGACTTCTTTGAACTCGGCGGTCACTCGCTGCTGGCAACCCAGCTCATTGCGCGCATCGGCGAAGTCATGGAAACCGAGGTCGACATTCGCGTGCTGTTTGAAGCCGGCACGGTCGCTGAGTTTGCTGCGACGATGGAAGCCGAAGGCAAACAGGAGGTTGAAGAACCGATTCAGGTAACACCTCGGGATGGCGATCTGCCGCTGTCGTTCGCGCAGCAGCGCCTGTGGTTCCTGGACCAGCTGGATCCTGAGAATGCGGTTTACTGCGTCCCGTGGGCGATTGGCCTGACAGGCCCGCTGCGCATGGCAGCCCTGCAAAATGCCCTGGACGTTCTGGTGCAACGCCATGAAGTACTGCGCACCACGTTCCCGTCCGTTGACGGCAACCCGCAGCAACTGATTAAGGCCGCGGCACCGGTCACGATCGAGTCAATCGATATGCAGGGTGCCGGTGAAACGGCCGTGCAGGAAAAACTGGCGAAGCTCGCACAGGCACCGTTCAACCTGAACACCGGGCCGCTGTTCCGTGCGCACTTAATCTGCACAGGAACCGACGAGCACATCCTGGTGCTCGCCATGCACCACATTATTTCTGACGGCTGGTCGCTGAACGTGCTGTTCCGCGAACTGGTTCTGGCGTACGAAAGCGCCTGTGCCGGTCAACGCGTTGAACTGCCGCCGCTGCCGATTCAATACGCCGATTACGCAGCATGGCAGCGCGAATGGTTAAGCGGCGACGAACTCGACCGCCAGCTCAACTACTGGAGCAATCAGCTCAAAGGTGCGCCGGCCAAACTCGAACTGCCGACAGACAAACCACGTCCGCCGGTGCAAACCTTTAACGGCGATTACGTCAGCCGGGTGCTGCCACCAGAACTGCAGCATGCACTGAAAGACCTGGCGAAAGACAACGGCAGCACGTTGTTTATGGTGTTGCTGGCTGTGTTTAACGTGTTACTGAAACGCTATTCGGGACAAGACGACCTTGTCGTCGGCACACCGATTGCCGGCCGTCGCCGCAGTGAACTCGACAGTCTTGTCGGCTTCTTTATTAATACTCTCGTGTTGCGCAGCGATGCCTCCGGTGAACCGGACTTCATGACGTTCCTCGAGCGGGTTCGCAAAACCGCGCTTGAAGCCTACGCCAGTCAGGAACTGCCGTTTGAGAAACTGGTGGATGAGTTGCAGCCGGTTCGCGACATGAGCCACACGCCGCTGTTCCAGGTGATGTTCATTTTGCAGAACGCTCCGTGGGATGCCGAGAGCTTTGAAGAGCTCGAAGCGCGACCGGTGCCGCTGCAGTTTGGCACCGCAAAGTTTGACCTGACGCTGTCGATGGCTGAACGCGAAGAAGGGCTGGAAGCCTACTTCGAGTTCAATACCGACCTGTACAACAAAGCCACGATTGAACGCATGCTCGATCACTTCGAAGTGATCGCCAACGCCGTGGTTGCAAACCCGCAGCAGAACATCAACGAGCTGCCGCTGCTCACAGAAGCAGAACAACAACACATTCTGGGTGATTTGAACGACACAACAGTCGCTCCGCAAAGAACCGGCTCCATGCCGGGCCTTATTTCTGCGCAGGCTGAAGCAACACCCGACGCCGATGCGTTGATCTTCAATGATCAGGTCATCAGCTATGCCGAGATGGAAGCGCGCAGTAATCAGCTGGCGCACTATCTGATCGGTCAGAGCATTGGCAAAGGCAGCATTGTTGGTTTGAGCGTGGAACGCTCACCGGAAGTGGTGATCGGCATTCTCGGCATCATGAAGACCGGTGCTGCCTACGTGCCGCTGGATCCGACCTACCCGTCGGATCGTCTGGCTTACATGCTGGAAGACTCCGGCGCTGCGATGATTCTGACGCGCGAATCGCTGTTTGATGATTTGCCGCAGCATGAGTTGCCCACCACCTGTTTTGATCGTGACGCGGCCGCCATTGCGGCAAGTCCGACCACTTCTGCAAACACCGA
Organism: uncultured Chromatiaceae bacterium; assembly: GCA_964384295.1. GTDB lineage: Bacteria > Pseudomonadota > Gammaproteobacteria > Steroidobacterales > JABIQA01. The sequence continues at coordinate 3,488 of CAYLLI010000123.1, read as the reverse complement.
CATTGCTCAGGATGATCTTGCCTACATCATCTACACCTCCGGCTCGACCGGGCTGCCGAAAGGTGTGATGGTGGAACATCGCGGTGTCTGCAATCTGGTTGACGCGCAGTCGCGTGCGTTCGGACTCGGTCCGCAGGATCGCATGCTGCAGTTCGCGTCGATCAGCTTTGACGCGTCCGTCTATGAAATCGTCAAAGGTCTGGCTGTCGGTGCGGCGCTGTGTATCGCCAGCAAAGATGAAGTGCTGCCGGGCACACCGCTTCTGAACCTACTCGAGAGCAAACAAGTCACTGCTGTGACGCTGCCGCCATCGGCGCTGTATCAGCTGCCCGCGGCCGAACTGCCGGCACTGAAAACGATCACCGTCGCCGGTGAAGCCTGCCCGCCTGAGTTGGTTGCACGCTGGCAACCGGGCAGACGTTTCTTCAACCTGTACGGGCCGACCGAATTTACCGTTTGGGCGACGTATCAGGAGTGTGTTGCCGGCGAACCGATCACTATTGGTAAACCGATCAGCAACGCGCAGGCCTACGTGCTCGATGAACATTTGCAGCCGCTGCCGGTACACGTACCGGGCGAGCTGTGCATCAGCGGCGCGTCACTCGCACGCGGCTACTGGAACCGTGAAGAACTGACTGCGGAGCGTTTTGTCGCGAATCCGTTCAGTGATGATCCGGACGCCCGCATGTACCGCACCGGCGACCGCGTGCAGCTGAAGGACAACGGCGACATCGAATTCCTCGGCCGCATCGACTATCAGGTGAAGGTACGCGGCTTCCGTATCGAACTCGGCGAAATCGAGAACCGCCTTGGCGAACATCCGTTGGTGGACGAGTGCCTCGTCACCGCCACGGGCACAGGCATTGATGACAAGCAACTCGTGGCTTACGTCGTCAGCGACGCCGAACCGTCGTTAACCGAACTGCGCAGTCACCTGCAGCAGCTGCTGCCGGACTTCATGATTCCGTCCGGCTTTGTCGTACTGAAGGCCTGGCCGCTGACACCGAACGGCAAGATTGACCGCAAAGCACTGCCTGATGCCGCCACCGGCAAGCTAAGTGTGAGCGCCGAATACGTCGCGCCGTCAAACCGCAATGAGGCGATTCTTGCGGACATCTGGGGCGAGTTGCTGGGTGCCGAACAAGTCGGTGTGCACGACAACTTCTTTGAACTCGGCGGCGACTCGATCTTAAGTATTCAGATTATCGCCCGCGTGACGCAGCGCGGTTTGCGGCTGACGCCGAAGCAGCTGTTCCAGAACCAGACGATTGCGGAATTGGCAGCGGCTATCAGTGCGGATGCACCGAAGATCAATGCCGAACAGGGTCGTGTGCTTGGCGACTCACCGCTGATTCCGATTCAGCGCTGGTTCCTCGAACGCAACCTGACGGAAGCGCATCACTTTAATCAGTCGATGCTGATTGAGGCGGACGAGCGTCTGGACCCCGTTATTCTGGAACAGGCACTGCACCTGTTAACCGATCAGCACGATGCGCTGCGTTCGCGGTTTACACAAACTGACGCAACATGGCAGCAGGAACTGGCACCGTTCGAGGACACCGAACTGCTGCAGCGGCTGCCGGACGCCACCGATGAGCAACTGGATGCTTTTCAAGGCAGCCTGAACATTACCGAAGGCCCGCTGCTGCAAGGTGCGCTGCTTGCCGACAACAAACTGCTGTTGGTCGTGCATCACCTGGCCGTCGACTGGGTCTCATGGACAACATTGCTCGCCGATCTTGAGTTTGCCTATACGCAACTGCTGCAGGCACGGCCGGTTGCATTCCCGAACAAGACCACGTCGTTCAAAGCCTGGGGCGAACGCCTGCAAGACTGGGGTGAGTCCGATGCGCTGCAGAACGAAGCGGACTACTGGCTGCAACTCGACTGGGATGCGGTCGGTGAACTCACCGTTGATCATGCTGACGGAGCGAACACGGAAGCGCACAACCAGCTGCACACGCTGACACTGAGCAAGGCCGACACCGACGGCATTATTCAGGGGCTTGCCAATCGCTATCGTGTTTCTCCACGGGATGTGCTATTAAGCGCCGTTGCCTCGGCGCTCGCGCAACACACCGGCAGTCAGTCGGTGTTGATTGACCTTGAAGGCCACGGTCGTGAAGACCTGTTTGACGATGTCGACTTAACCCGCACCGTCGGTTGGTTCACCACCCTGTACCCGGCGCTGCTGAAACTGCCTGCCGATTCATCCGCCGCAAACACATTACCGGCAGTCAGAGACCAGTTAGCCGCAATGCCGAACAACGGCATCGGCTTTGGTGTGCTGCGTTATTCAAATGCCGGTGATGCATTGCGCGCACGCGTGCGCGATGCGGACGTGAGCTTTAACTACCTCGGCAACATCGATCAGATGACGGCCGGCAACTCGATGTTTACCGTGCTGAACGAACCCCGCGGTGCCGAGCACAGTGCAGCCAACGACCGTCTGCACAAGCTCGACATCAACGGCATGATCAGTGGCGGTCAGCTGTATCTGAACTTTGGCTTCAGCACGGCATTGTTTGATGCTGAAACCGTCGCTGCACTCGCGGCTAGCGTGGAACGCGAACTGCAACAACTGGTGGCCATCGGCGACAGCGGCAGCGGCCTGCGACCGACCCCGGCATCGTTCCCGCTCGCCCAGCTGAACCAGACCGAGCTCGACACGCTGCTCGGTAACAGTCGCGACGTTGACGACATTTACCCGCTGACACCGTTGCAACAGGGCATGCTGTTCCACAGCCTGCTCGATAACTCGACCGACGTGTATCTGGCGAGCTTTAACTGGTTGCTCGAAGGCGATCTCGATGTACCGCTGTTTGAAAAAGCCTGGAACGCTGTCATCAACCAGCACAGCAGCCTGCGCAGCGCGACGCAGTGGCAAGGCATCAAGACGCCGGTGCAGATTGTTTACAGTCACGTCGACGTGCCGTTTACGGTGGAAGACTGGACTGACGCGGAACCAGTCGAGCAGGATGCCCGGCTCGCCCGCTGGTTCGAGGCCGACCGCAACAAGCGGTTTGATCTGGCCAGCGCACCGCTGACGCGCGTCACGCTGCTGAAACTGGCCAACACCCGCTACCGGATGGTGTGGAGTTTCCATCACATGATCATGGACGGCTGGTCAATACCACTCGTCATTCGTGAGGTGTTCTCCGCCTACGAAGCACTGACTGCAGGCGAAACGCCGAAGCTGACAACTACGCGGCCGTTTAGCGATTACATGGCATGGCTGCTGGCGCAGGACCAGGCCGCAGCCCACGACTACTGGGCGCAAAGCCTGCAAGGCTTTACCGCACCGACACCATTGCCTGGCGCGAACATGGTCGATGCCGGTGCCGCTGCACCCGACTACGACGAGGTGCATTTCGGCTTGCCGGTCACAGCAGGTCACGCGCTGAAAACCTTCGCGCAGCAACACAGACTCACCGTCAACACGATCACACAGGGTGCGTGGGCGCTGTTGCTGTCACGTTACAGCGGCG
>CAYLLI010000122.1:0-7145 GCA_964384295.1 uncultured Chromatiaceae bacterium | reverse complement strand
GACATTCAGGTCATCGTCTGGGTTGCGCGACGGTATTTTGGCACCGGCAAACTGGACGACCTGGTCAACGAGCAGTTTCTGACTCCGGCACAACTGGGGCTGCTCCGACAGGGACGGGAGTTTCTGTGGCGCATACGGTTTGCGCTGCACGTTTTGACCGGTCGCCGCGAAGACCGCTTGCTGTTCGACTACCAACTAAAAATGGCCGAAATCTTTGGCTATCAGGACACACCCGAGAGCCTTGGCGTTGAGCAGTTCATGCAGCGCTACTACAGGACGGTGATGGACCTGAGTCGCCTGAACGAAATGCTGCTGCAGCTGTTTCAGGAGGCCATCCTGCTGGACCCGACAGCCGCGACCCAGATCATTAATCAGGACTTCGAAGTCCGGAACGGCTTCCTGCAGATTCGCAGCGCTGACGTATTTCAAAACAATCCGTCGGCATTGCTCGAAATATTTGTACTGCTGCAAAAGCACCCCGAGATCAGCGGTGTCAGCGCATTTACCATCGCACTGGTCCGGCGCTACCTCAGCTTGATTGACGACGACTTCCGTCGCGACCCGAAAAACCACGAGCTGTTTCTTGAAATTCTGCAGGCGCCCGAGGGTGTGACTCATGAACTGCGGCGCATGAACCTTTACGGGGTGCTGGGCCAATACCTGCCGGCGTTCGGGCGTATCGTCGGCCGAATGCAGTACGACCTGTTTCATGCCTACACGGTCGACGAGCACACGCTGTTTGTCGTCAGCAATCTGCGCCGCTTCGCACTTAGCCGCTTTGATGACGAACTCCCCTACTGCAGCGAGATTATGCAGCGGATCGAGAATCCGCTGGTGCTGTATCTGGCAGGACTGTTTCACGATATCGCCAAAGGTCGCGGTGGTGATCACTCGGAGCTCGGCGCCGAGGATGCCGAAACATTCTGCCTGGAACACGGTCTCAGCCGCTATGACTCGCGACTGGTCGCGTGGCTGGTGAAGAGTCATCTGTTGCTGTCGATGACCGCGCAGAAAAAAGACATCAGCGATCCGGAAGTGGTCTCGGAATTTGCGCAGCTGGTCGGCGATGAAATGCACCTGGATTACCTCTACTTGCTGACGGTCGCGGATGTCCGCGGCACCAACCCGAAACTTTGGAATTCATGGAAAGCGCAGCTGTTCCAGGAACTCTACGAATCAACAGGCCGGGCACTGCGACGCGGCCTCGCCAACCCGATTGATAAAGAAGATCTGCTGCAGGAAAAACAGGGAGCAGCGCTTAATCAGTTACTCGCTAACGGTGTTGATGAGGCAAAAGTACTGGAAGTCTGGCGCAATCTCGGCGAGGAATACTTTCTGCGCTTCCGCCCGGAAGAAATCGTGTCGCACACCACTCTGCTAACCAGCAACCAGGTTCTGGAACAGGGCTATCAGATTGATGTTCAGAACGAGCCTGACGTCGCCGGCACGTCGATCTTTTTATACACCGACCAGCAACAGTTCACATTTGCAATTACCACAGCGATTCTGGCCGAGCTCGGCTACAACATCGTGGATGCCAGAATCATCCGGCTGATAAACAACTTCAGTATCTCGGTGTATGTGCTGCTTGATCATGAGGGGCGCAAGATCGATGAGAGTCGCCATTCGCATCTGCTTCGGCGACTTAGTATGGCGCTCGCCAACGACGACGAGGCGGCGCCCGAAGTGACCCGACAGGCACCGCGGCAGGTGCGGATGTTCGTCATTCCGCCGAAAGTCAGCTTTGCGCACGATGAAGCCAACGACCGCACCGTTATGGAGATTGTCGCCGGCGACCGGCCGGGCCTGTTAAGCAGCATTGGCCAAACCCTGCGTAACAATATGGCTCTGATCGAGGCAGCCAAAATCATGACGATCGGCGAACGCGCGGAGGATACGTTCTACATCACCTCGCTGGAAGAACACGCGCTCGACAATGTCGACTGCGATGTGCTTCGCCGAAGCATCACCGAAGCGCTGGAGAACTAAGTCGCCCTTCAGCCTTCGAAAACCATTACTATACGCAACCGCAACCCACCTGATACCGAACGAGAGCCACACGACATGAACAGCCTGGAAACCATCATTAACGACACCTTCGAGAATCGCGCCAGCATCGATCTGCCCAATGCCGACCCCGAGATTCGCAACGCGGTACTCAGTGCGATTGACCTTTTGGACAGCGGTGAAGCGCGGGTGGCGGAAAAAGTCGATGGCGACTGGCAGGTGAATCAATGGCTGAAAAAAGCCGTGTTGCTGTACTTCGGCATTGAGAAGAACGTCCGGATTGATGGCAACCACACCACGTACTTCGACAAAGTGCCACTGAAATTCGCGGGCTGGACTGACAGTGACTTTGCGAATGCCGGCGTGCGCGTTGTGCCTGATGCCCAGGTTCGCCGTGGCTCTTACATTGCACCCAACGTCGTATTGATGCCGTCCTACACAAACATCGGCGCTTACGTCGACAGTGGCACGCTGGTCGACACCTGGGCCACCGTCGGCTCCTGCGCGCAGATCGGCAAGAACGTTCACTTGTCCGGCGGCGTCGGCATCGGCGGCGTCCTTGAGCCGATTCAGGCGGGCCCGACCATCATCGGTGACAACTGCTTCATCGGCGCACGCTCAGAGATTGTCGAAGGCGTTATCGTAGAAGACGGTGCTGTCATTTCGATGGGTGTTTATATTGGCCAGAGCACACGTATCTACGATCGCGAAACCGGCGAAGTCAGCTACGGCCGCGTTCCTGCAGGGTCTGTCGTGGTACCGGGCAGCCTGCCGTCAAGCAAGGGCGATTGCAGCCTGTATGCGGCGATCATCGTGAAGAAGGTCGACGAGCAGACCCGCGCGAAAACCGCGATCAACGACCTGCTGCGTTCAGAGTAATCAAAGGCCTGAACAATGACCCTGCTCTACGGTCTTAAGAATTGTGACAAGTGCCGCGCTGCCAGCAAGTGGCTGGCCGCAAACGGTATCAAGCATCGGCTCGTGGATATCCGCGAAGAACCCATAGGCGAAGCGCAGTTGCAGAACTGGCTTTCAGAGCTGGGGTTCGACAAGTTCATCAACAAGCGCAGCACGACGTGGAAGCAGCTTAGCGAAAGCGAGCGAGACGGCTTAAGTGAGGCGTCTGCGATTGCGCTGGTCACGAAGCACCCCGCTCTGATCAAGCGCCCCGTCCTTGAGACGGCCGGCGGGGTTTACAATGGCTTCACGGAAGCCTCTTTTGACGCGATTTTTAAACAGAACTAATGGCCATGAGTGACACCGTAGAATTTGCCCGCGAACTGATTCGCAGGGCTTCAATAACTCCTGAAGACGAAGGTTGTCAGCAGCTGATGACAGACCGGTTGCGTGCTGCAGGCTTTGTCATTGAAGACATGACCTTCACCGAAGAAGGCTATGACCCTGTGACCAACTTCTGGGCCCGTCACGGCACGGAAGGACCGGTGCTCTGTTTTGCCGGACACACCGACGTCGTTCCTCCGGGGCCGGCAGAAGCCTGGGAACGCGATCCGTTCGATCCGATTATCGAAGACGGCATTCTGTACGGCCGGGGCACCGCCGACATGAAGGGCGCGTTGGCTGCGATGGTTAATGCAGCCGTTGAGTTCGTCGAGGCCAATCCCGATCACAAAGGCTCCATTGCATTTCTGATCACCAGTGACGAAGAAGGGCGCGCACGGGCCGGCACGAAGATGTGCATGGAAGCATTGACTGAACGCGGCGAAACCATCGATTGGTGCGTGATCGGCGAGCCGTCCAGCACCACCCTGCTGGGCGATGCTGTCAAAGTCGGCCGCCGTGGTTCTCTGTCAGGCATGCTGACGGTACACGGGGTGCAGGGTCACGTTGCCTATCCGCATCTGGCGGAAAACCCGATTCAAACCTTTGCACCGGTGCTGGCCGAGATTTACGCCACTCCGCTGGATGAGGGTAACGAGTACTTTCCCCCGACCAGCTTTCAGGTCGTGCAGCTGGAAAGCGGCACCGGTGCGCCGAATGTGACTCCCGGATCGCTCTACACGCGGTTCAACTTCCGGTACTCGACCGAATGGACCCACGAACAGCTGCAGGAGCACATCAGCAGCATTCTCGATAAGCACAAACTGAACTACACGCTGGACTGGCACCTGTCCGGCAAGCCGTTTCTAACGGCCGGCGGTGAACTGGTCGACGGGGTTGTCGCCGCGGTTGAAAAACACACCGGACGCACGCCGGAGCTGTCTACCAGCGGTGGTACATCGGATGGCCGGTTTATCTCGCCGGCAGGTGCGCAAGTGGTTGAACTTGGCGTCAGCAACGCAACCATTCACAAGCCCAACGAGTGCATGCAGGTGGATGACATTGATCTCATGCAGCGCTGCTATCTGGACATTATGGAACGTATGCTCGGTTAGTCTCGGACGGCCGTTTATCGGCTCGACGACGAGCTCTCTCGCGCCTCAACGCCCCATTTTCCGTACTGCCGTCTTCTCCCGAAGCCCCACGGCTCATGGTGTTGCGCCATTTCGACGGCGCGGACTCTGCCGGTTGCCAGTATTTTTGAACCGTTCTGCAGTGGCGCCCGACACAGGGGTAAGAACGCGATGATCGCGTTTGAACTAAAACGCAAAGGGAGAACGACCATGAACGTATTGAAACTCACGACAGGGATTGCTGTTGCCGTTACTCTGATTCTGGGCGCTGCCCACGCAGAAACACAGCTGCAGGCAACACCGGTAAAACCGCAGATGAAACTTCAGGCAACCAGCGTTGCAAAACCACCCCAATGTGCGCCGGGCTTCACACCGGTCGGTCAGAAGCTGGTGCAGCATGAGGGCAAAAGCTGGTACGAATACACCTGCGCACGGCAGGAAATCATCAACCGCACATGCAATGCCGACACAGAAGTGACCGACATCAACGATAAGTTCACCAGCCTGCCGTCGGACGGCGTTAGCAAGAAGTCAAAGCTGACGATGTCTTACAAATGCTGGAACTACGTACCCGTCGAATAGACGCAGTTGCGAGAAAAAGCCCCGGCCTTCGGCTCGGGGCTTTTTTTGGCCTAAGCGAACGGACCGGGAGAACTCCGGTTTTATGCGGCGAAAGCTGCGGCTTCAGACCCCGGCATCGCCAACGCGGGCTCGTCACGGGTTTCCACGTAGAAAAACGCATCAGCCACCGGCTGACCCCAGTCTTTCTTGAACATCTTGTAAGCGGGATCATTGTCGTGCAGGACACGCTTGAAGGTGTAGATTGCAGCCGATGTTTCGGCACCGTCATCGACAGGCTGTGCTTTCAGGTAGAAGTGCTCCAGCCAGACGGCAAGGTATTCCCAGGTTGCCTGCATAAAGATATCCGTATCCAGCTCATCGTACTGACAATGCAATAAATACGGCGAGGAAATTTCTTTCACCCAAGGGGTCTTTGCCGGTTTCATGTTCAAGAGGTCACGGTACTTTTCGTAAACCGGCTGCAGCACCGAAAGGTCCGTGGTGGATGCTGTCGGCACGATGTCGAGCAATGCAATCTTCTTTGCAACACCGCCGAGCTGAAACGAAAAGATCGGCACATCGTAGGCAGGGTCAGGCAGCACCAGCACGACATTGCCCTGAAAGCGATCCCGTGCGCTGTATTCTTCGAGAATCACCGTAGCGAGTTTATCGGCGTTCAGTATGTCGGAGCATAAGAACGTGTTCTTGCCGCCGATCGTCCGGTTGGCAAAGAACTGGGTGTAGTCATCCATATTCAGGTGCGGATCCAGCACCTCGTGAAACTGCTGCAGAATTCCGTCGTTATGAAACCCGGGCTTACTCATAGCGCACCTGTATGGTCGTGAATTACCCTCTCAGGCTACCCAACCAATAATCCGCTGTGAGTACGCAATAGGACCTAGCGAATAGCTAGAACTACGTATACGGGATAAAAAAAGGCGCGTCTGAGACGCGCCTTCTTCAATGCTGAATGAGCTACCGCCTTACAGCGTAGGCCCCGCCTTCAGCAGTGCCTCGCCTTCCGGCGTATCGGTGTACTTCTCGAAGTTCTCAACGAACATTCCGGCCAGGTTGGTGGCCTTACTGTCCCACTCTGTCGCATCGGCGTAGGTGTCACGCGGATCAAGAATGCCTGAATCCACGCCGGGCAGTGAAGTGGGTATTTCCAGATTAAAGATAGGCAACGCTTTGGTGTCTGCTTCTTCCAGTCCACCGGCGAGAATGGCATCAATGATGGCGCGGGGGTCTGTAATGGAAATCCGGTTGCCCGGGCCGGTCCAGCCGGTGTTCACCAGGTATGCCGTTGCGTTAGCGGCTTCCATGCGCTTGGTCAGCACTTCACCGTACTGCGTCGGGTGCAGCGTCAGGAACGCAGCGCCGAAGCACGCAGAGAACGTCGGAGTCGGTTCAGTAATACCCCGCTCCGTGCCTGCAAGCTTGGCCGTAAAACCGGACAGGAAGTAGTAACGGGTTTGTTCCGGCGTCAACTTTGCGACCGGTGGCAGGACGCCGAACGCATCCGCTGTCAGGAAAATAACCTTGGTGGCATGGCCCGCTTTGGAAACCGGCTGAACGATGTTGTCGATGTGATAGATCGGATACGAGACGCGAGTGTTCTCGGTTTTGGAGTTGTCGCTGTAATCGATCTTGCCGTTGGCATCGACCGCAACATTCTCAAGCAGCGCGTCACGCTTAATCGCATTGAAAATGTCAGGCTCTGCCTCGGCACTCAGATTGATGGTCTTCGCATAACAACCACCCTCAAAATTGAAGATACCTTCGTGATCCCAGCCGTGCTCGTCGTCACCGATCAACTCACGTTTCGGGTCCGTTGACAGCGTGGTTTTACCCGTGCCGGACAGACCGAAGAAAATCGCCGTGTTGCCGTCTTCGCCGACGTTCGCTGAGCAGTGCATCGACGCAATGCCCTGCAATGGCAGCAGGTAGTTCATCATCGCGAACATACCCTTCTTCATTTCGCCGCCGTACCAGGTGCCACCGATCAGCTGCATCTTTTCGGTCAGGTTAAAGGCGACAAAGTTTTCAGAGTTCAGACCGTGCTTTTCCCAATCCGGGTTGGTCGTCTTGGCACCGTTCAGCACCATGAAATCGGCTTCAAAGGTTTCCAGCTCTTCCGCCGTGGGACGAATCAACATGTTCGTCACA
>CAYLLI010000121.1:6849-7184 GCA_964384295.1 uncultured Chromatiaceae bacterium | reverse complement strand
AATCGCCACCGGATACAAAAAAGTCTTCGCCAAGCCCAACCTGTTCTGCGTTCAGCAGCCGCGCCCAGATATCCGCGAGATCCTGCTGCAACGGCGTTTCCGGAGCCCGATAGGCTTTCGCTGCAACCCGCGGCTCGGGCAACGCACTGCGGTTCAGCTTACCGTTCGCGTTCAATGGCAAAGCCGGCAGTCGTTGATACGCCGCCGGCTGCATGTAATCCGGAAGCTTTGCTGCGGCCCACTCTTCCAACGCCACTGCCTGCTGATCGCCGGACGATTCGAGCGATGCGTGCAGCGCCTGATAAAACGGGTTACGACCCAGTTCGGTTTCATGG
>CAYLLI010000121.1:0-6839 GCA_964384295.1 uncultured Chromatiaceae bacterium | reverse complement strand
GGTCCTGCTGCAACGGCGTTTGGGGAGCACGATAGGCTTTCGCCGCAACCCGCGGCTCGGGCAGCGCGCTGCGGTTGAGCTTGCCGCTGGCATTCAACGGCAGGGCCGGCAGCCGCTGATACGCCGTTGGCTGCATGTAATCCGGCAACTGCGAAGCTGCCCAGTCTTCGAGTGCCAGCGCCTGCTGATCGCCGGACTGTTCCAGCGATGCCTGCAGCGCCTGATAGAACGCATTGCGGCCGAGTTCGGTTTCATGGTGCCGCGTGATGTACTCCGGATACGTCTCGCCGTTCAGCGTGAGTACGAAGCCGTAATCGGGAAACACACCGTCGCTGCCGGTTCGCCGCCTCCACGCAAGCGTTGCCGTATCGCCCGCCTGCACCTCAGCAGACTCATCGAGCAGCGGCAGGTAGACCGGCAACCAGGCTTGCTGATGATCCAGAAAATCGACAACATCACCGGGCATGGTTTCCACTTCGGTCCACAACAACAAACCATCGAACCGGCCGGCGCGGGCAAACTGCAGCGTTAACTCGCCCTCGTCATCGGCCTGCAGTGCTGCTTGAAAATTCAGATCTTCAAACACCGCCGGTACCGAGAGTTTCGCTGTCTCGGGGAAGTTGCGCACGCACAGCCGCACGTCAAACCGGTTGCCGGAAGCTTTGAACACCTGCTCGGTGTAATCGGCGGCAAGCAACGAGAACGCAGGTTCACGTAACTCTGCCGGTAACTCGACCGCCGCGAGTTGCGTCACGCACCGCGACGGCACAGCGGTGTAGTCGGCGGCGAAGGCGCTGCTTGCGGAATTCCAGATCGGCACGATGCCGTCGGAGCTGCCGATGTTGCCGATGATGCCCTGCGTGATCACGTCCACCGGTTCCGGCAGTTCGAGCGACTGCATGTCGCCGCAGATCACTTCGATACGGTCACTTTGGCCAAGCTGTTCCACCAACCGGGCGGCGCGTTCCGCCGCTTCAGGAATCACTTCAACGGCATACACTTTGCGCGCACCCGCGGCGAGTGCCAACCTTGCCAGCAGTGCGTCCTGACCGGTGCCGATGTCGAGCACGACTTTGTCTTTCGCGATTTGCTCAAACGCACGGGCGTACGCATCCACCCGCACTTCGTCTGCCGTCATAAAGTCGTACAGCAGTTCGTCGTAAATCTGATACTCACCCAGCGACGGCCAGAACTCAGGCGCAGTGTCGTTGGATTGCCGTGGCTGATACCACGCGACCAGGCGCGGTTCGCCCTGCTCACTGTCGACCACATCGACCGCGACGTTGTGTACTTCAGAGTGCTCGCGCAACACCGCTTCAATTTCCGCAGGTTCGATCCGGTAGCCACGCAGCTTGATCTGGCTGTCGGTGCGACCGAGATAGCGATAACTGCCATCAGTTTCAACCTGCACGCGATCGCCGGTGCGATACCAGCGCTTGCCGTCTTTAGAAACGAAGCGTTCTTCAGTGAGCGCCGCATCCTGCCAATAGCCTGCCGCAACGCCGGCGCCGGATACATACAGCTCACCTTCACCAGGCTGCGCCAGCTCGTTGCCTTCTGAGTCACAGACTTTCAGTTCGGTGTCGCCGACCGGCATGCCCAACGACGCGCCATCAACTGCCTGACCGGCTTGATACTCCTCCAGACACACGCGCCCGGCGGTTTCCGTGAGCGCATAAGTGCTGACCAATCGAACACGGTCGCCGTAGCGGGCAAACCAGTCAGTAATGTGCGCAGGCACAATCGCCTCACCGCTCAGCACCACCAAGCGCAGCGTGTCGGGCAATCCGGCAGCGTCGAGCGCTAACCATTGCGCCAGCGCCGACGGCGTCAGGCTTGCCACGGAAACATCACAGGTAGCGAATGCTGCTCGCATCAGACGCGGGTCTTTGCGGGCAGCGCCCGGCAGCATGCACAGACACGCACCCGTCGTTAGCGCACCAAAGATTTCCCAGACCGAAAAACCGAAACCGATGGAATGACTTTGCGACCAGACATCGCCTTCGCTGAGCGCCAGTTTCTCCACCAGCGGCGCGATCAAATCGGCGAGGTTGGCGTGGCTGACGACGACGCCTTTCGGCGTGCCGGTCGAACCCGACGTGAACATCACGTAAGCGGTTTCTTCGGCAGCTGTTGCTGGCAACGAAACGTTGTCCGGTGCTTCAGACTTCGCGGCGGCACTTAGAAATTCTGAATCAATCACCAGCGCGGGCGCGGCGGCGTCGCGAATCAAAGCCTCCCGCTCAGCCGACGTGTCGAGCGGCACGTACGCAAATCCTGCGCGCCACACGGCCAGAATCGCCACAATCTGATCCGCAGAAGGTGGCAGCCGGACGCCGACCAAAGGCGTATCGGAATTGTTTGAGTGCTCCGACGCACCAGCGAGGTATTCAGCCAAGCGTGCAACACGTGCATTCAGTTCGGCATAGCTGACGTCACAGACAATACCGTCAATCAGCTCGCGAACTGCCGGTGCATCGGGCGTTGCCGCCACCTGCGCGGCAAACCGCTGCGGCAACAAAAGCCCCGGCTGAATGGCAGCTGTGTTCACGCGATCAGCTCCAGCCCGGTCACCGGCGGGTTACTTAAATACTCCTGCCAATACTCCGCACCGCAGGCTTCCTCGCCTTCCGGATCGAGCAGCAGCGGCTGCCATTTCACTTCGCTGAAACCGGCCTGATCAAACGCGCGTTGATACGCGGACCGGCCGTAGTAATGCACGACAAAACTAATCAGCTCACGACCGGACACCATCGAATACGTCACCGGTGTGGCATCGAGCAACGGCGCGCACGCCACTTTGTTAAACCCGTACTGCGCGTAGCCGGCAAAATCAGTCAGTGACTGGTCGGGGTTTTCGTTGATGCCGACAAAGCGACCGCCGGGACGCAGGCAGGTTTTCACCGCCTGACACATCGCCGCCAGCGCTTTCTCATCCGGCGCGTAGTGAAACAGGTATGCACCCACAACCAGATCAAACCGCCCAGCAAAGCCCGGCACCTGACCGATTTTTGCTGCATCGATGCAGACGTACTCAATACCCTGTTGCTCCTGCTGCTCGCGCGCCACGGCAATGTCGATCATCTTCTGGGAAATATCGGCGCCGATCACTTCGGCCGCACCCCCGGCTTTCAACCGCCGTGAATAAATGCCGTCGCCGCAGGCGAGATCAAGCACCCGCAGCCCGCGCACGCTGCCGACCCACTGAAACAAACTGTAGGCCTCAACGTAGCGCCGCAGCGGTGACTGCTTGCCTTCGCTGTACGCGTCGGCAATGGAGTCGTATTGGGCGTCTTTATCCGCAGGACTCACTGGCGCATTGCCCCCTGAAAGTCAGACCACTGCTGCAACAGACTCATACTTTGCTCACGCAGAATGCCGCCGGTGCGGGTAATCGCTAACGAATCCATACCGCAGTCCATCAGCTCCGAATTCGTGAACGAATGCATGTCGGCAAGGCTGGCCCCGAAATAAATGTGGCGAATGCCAGCGTAATGCGAAGCAGCCATGCACATCGGGCACGGTTCCACCGTCACGTACATGTCGCAGTCGGTAAGCTGGAGCGCGCGGAGTGTTTCGCAGGACTCGCGAATGACGACGATTTCGGCATGCGCCGTGGCATCCAGCAGCGACACTACCGAGCTGTGGGCTTTGGCTACCACGTCACCATCGCGCACGATCACCGCGCCAATCGGCGGGTCACCGGCCGCAAAGCCGCGCCGGGCAACGTCGAGTGCTGCCTGCATAAAAGGGTCGTGTTCAGACACCAATTTCTCCGCGTCCGCTTCCTGCTCGCCGGCAGTAAAACGACTGTCTGATTGGAATGTGTAAGAAGCCCTCTAATTCAAGTGATCCGGCGCTGCGCACAGGCAACATTGGCAGCATCTGCAAGGGGCTTTTGCTGGCGCTATTGTCACATATCCGGCGGTTTCGCCAAAATCCGGGGTCGCGGGTTTTTTCGGCGTGAAATGGCGTAGAATTGCGCCTTTCAGGTCACCGGGCACCCATTTACGGCGACCACCTATCAGAAACCTCTAAAAAAGAAGCTCACACTATGCACACCATCAGCATTATCGGCGGCACCGGGTCGCTGGGTAGCGGTCTGGCCTGGCGCTTTGCACAGGCCGGCAACAAAGTGATTATCGGTTCACGCGATGCCGCACGGGCCGCGGAAACCGCCGCCGACATCAACGCCAAACTCGGCAAAGATGTGGCTCAGGGCATGGACAACGATGCTGCCGCAGCCGCCGGCGAAATCGTCGTTCTGACCATCAAGTTCAACCACCAGAAAAGCACACTCGAGCAACTGCACGACGCACTGCAGGGCAAGATTGTTGTCGACACCACCGTCCCGCTGGTGCCGCCGAAAGTGGCCCGCGTGCAGCTGCCGCCCGAAGGTTCAGCAGGTCTTATTACGCAAGCCATGCTGGGCGAGAATGTGCAGGTCGTTTCTGCGTTCCAGAACATTGCCGCTGATTCACTGCCGGGCGATGCACCGATTACCTGCGACGTGCTGGTGACCGGCGACAAAAAGGACGCCCGCGAAACCGTTGTGCAAATCGCACGAGCCTCAGGCATGCGCGCCTGGCACGCCGGGCCGTTGGCCAACTCAGTTGCCGCAGAAGCGATGACGTCACTGCTGATTCACCTGAACAAGCAGTTTGACGGCGCGCACACCGGCATTCGCATTACCGGTATTCCCGAATAGCCTGATTGCCGCAATGAGCTCCCCGCGTCTCGAAGCCTTCGCCATCGAAGGCATTCCGCTTGTGCAGCCGAATGATGATCTCGGCGAGATCATCATTGCTGCATTAAATGAATCGGGTGCTTCACTTGCCGCCGGCGACGTGATCGTCGTGGCACAGAAAATTGTGTCAAAAGCGGAGAACCGGATTGTTGCGATGAGCGACATTGAACCGTCGGAGCGCGCGCGACAGATTGCGGCCGACATCGACAAAGACCCGGCGATGGTCGAGCTGGTGCTGCGGGAATCGAAGTCAGTAATCGCCACCGGCAACAACGTGCTGATTGTCGAAGATAACCGCGGCTTTATTCTCGCCAACGCCGGCATCGACCGTTCCAACATCGAAGACAGCGACAACCTCGCACTTCTGTTGCCCGAAGACGCCAATGCATCGGCCGCCAAGCTGCAGCAACAGCTCAGCGAGTTCTGCGGTGCGCCGGTGGGCGTGGTGATTACCGACAGTGTCGGCCGCCCGTTTCGCCTGGGCACCATCGGTATGGCCATCGGCAGTGCCGGTGTCGAAGCGCTGCAGAACCTGCGGGGCAATAAAGACATGTTCGGCCGCGAACTGATGGTGGCCGAACACGCGGTGGCCGATGCCATTGCTGCCACCGCAGAACTGCTGATGGGCGAAGGCGATGAAGCACTGCCGGTCGTCGTCCTGCGCGGCCTGAATCAGGGCGAATCGACGCAAACGGCGGCAGCCATTCTGCGGCCTGAGCACGAAGACCTGTTCCGCAAGTAAGCCGGATCCGCGCCCACTATCGACTGCTATCGACTACTATCAGACCATGAGTTTTACGATTCTTTCCGGTGGTGTGGGTGGCGCAAAGCTGGTCGTCGGCTTCGACGCGCTGTTGCCGCCGGAGCAACTCAATGTCATCGCCAACACAGCGGATGATTTTGAACACCTCGGCCTGAATATCTCGCCGGACCTCGACACGTTAGTGTACTCACTGGCAGGTCTTGCCAACCCGGCCACCGGCTGGGGCATCGTCGATGAAACCTTTACCGCGATGGAATCACTGGAGCGGCTCGGCGGTGCCACGTGGTTTCGTCTCGGCGATAAAGATCTCGCGACCCATTTACAGCGCACCACCCGACTTCGCGAAGGGCAAAGCCTGACCGAAGTCACTCAGGAATTGTGCGCCGCGTTGGGCGTATCACTGCCGCTGATTCCAATGAGCAACGACCCGGTGGCCACGCGGGTGCATACCGATGAGGGCGTGCTGGCGTTTCAGGAGTACTTTGTGAAGCGGCAGGCCGAACCGGTGGTGAGCCAACTGGTATTCGCTGGCGCTGACACCGCCAAAGTGGCCCCTGCCGCGCGCGATGCGCTGAGCGGCCAGGCGCTGCAGGCCGTCGTGCTGACCCCGTCAAACCCGTATTTAAGTATCGACCCGATTCTGGCGGTGAGCGGCATGCGCGATCTGATCAAGGACGCGCCTGCCCCGGTAATCGCCGTTTCGCCGATTGTCGGGGGCAAAGCCATTAAGGGTCCGACCGCCAAAATCATGAATGAACTGGGGTTGGAAAGTTCAGCACTGGCGATTGCAAAACATTATCATGGTCTTATAGACGGGCTCGTGATCGATACTGCTGATGCCGGACTTGCCGAAGACATTGCGGCGCTTGGGATAACGGTATGCGTTGCCGATACAGTGATGACCAACATCGACAGCAAAAAATCGCTGGCGGCTGCTGTGATCGAATTTGCGGAATCGCTCAATGCAACCAACGGGTAACCGCGAATATTGTTCAAAGTAGCAATAACGTATTTAAGACGAACGTGACGTGAACAAGATCTGGGCAATCCTGCCAATTAAAGCCACTGCACTGGCGAAAACCCGGCTGGCATCACTGCTGAGTGATACCGAGTGCGCAGACCTGTCGCGCGCGATGATGCTGGACGTGATCGCAGCGCTGAAGGGCTCGCCAAGAATCTCGCAGGTTGCCGTCGTGACGGCCGACAAAGCCGTGGCCGCCCTCGCACGGGAACACGATTGCCTGATCATGGGCGAAACCACGCAGGGTCTGAACGAAAACCTGATGGTGGTGGCGCAGGAACTGCAGGACAAAATGATCGACGGCATTT
>CAYLLI010000120.1:0-7289 GCA_964384295.1 uncultured Chromatiaceae bacterium | reverse complement strand
GATATGGCGCAACTCGGCAGCGGTTTGTCCGCCGGCTGCCAGGTGTTCCGCAAAGATGCGTTCATCGCTGAGCCGTGCATCCGGAACGCGCCGCACCAACAGGCCTTGCTTGCCGCACTGACTGATTAAATCGTCGATGCTGCTTTCGGGATGCCAGGTGATGACCTCCGGATGCGGCTCATCCACGGCCCCGGTGGTCAACACAACGTCATAGCGGAAACGCGACAGCTCGTTGCGTGCCGTGCCGCGCTTTAGTTGAAAGCGCACGCCGGTGATCTGCGGCAGTTCGTTTTTCAGTGCGATGAAGTATGACGGGTCAATAACCAGTTCTTCTTCGTCGCGAATGTTCTGTTCAATCAGCTGGCTGACGTCGGCAAGCGTCAGCTCGTCGCCCGCCTTAAACATTTGCACCGATGTGTGGTGTGCGTTCAACAGTGTCAGGCTGCGCAGGTCGCCGAGGAAAATGCGGCCGCCTTTTTCCAGTCGCTCCAGCGACAGGCGCAGCACGTTGTCGAAATACTCCATGCTCGGGAAGTACTGCGCGACGGAGTTGATAACGACAGTGTCAAACGCTTCATCCGGCAGTTCGCCGATTTCGTCAGCAGCCAACGGCATACCGCTGACGGCTGCGAGCTTCGGAAACTCCATCCGCAATTCGTTCAGGCGATCGGCCGCGACGTCGGAGAAGTCGGTGCCGATGTAGCCGGCAACTTCAGGACCGACGCGTGAGGCGAGCAGGCCACTACCGCTGCCCACTTCCAATACGCGGGTGGGTTTCAGTGCAAGAATGCGTTCGCAGGTGGAATCGACCCATTCGCGCATCTCGTCGGACGGGATCGGTTTGTTCGTGTAGCTGCTGTCCCAGCCGGTGATGTCGAACATCAGATCTTCGACATTCTGTTCGCGACTGTAGGTGTCTTCCCACAGCGTGCGCCACTGACTGACCTGGTCATCCTGCCAGTCGCCGATTTCTTCATCCGGAATATTGGCGGCTTCAGCCTGCAGGTACGCGACCAGTCGCTGATCGCCCTGACGGTCCTCGCGTGCCATGACGACAGCGTTTTGCACGGTCGGGTGATTCAGTAGTTCGGCTTCAATTTCACCCAGTTCAATGCGGAAGCCGCGCAGCTTGATCTGGTCATCCAGACGACCCAGGAATTCGATGCGTCCGTCGTTGCGATAACGCACGAGGTCGCCGGTCCGGTAGATGCGGGCGTTGTCATCGGCCGTAAACGGATCCGCGATGAAACGCTCGGCCGTCAGATCAGGGCGGTTAATGTAGCCGCGTGCGACCTGTGTGCCGCCGATCCACAGTTCACCGGAAACGCCCACAGGTACCGGCTGTCCGACGGAGTCGACCACATAAATTTGCGTGTTCGCGACGGGCCGCCCGATCGGCACAAACCCGTCCGTGCTGCCGCGCTGGCAAGCCCAGTAGGTGACGTCGATGGCCGCCTCAGTCGGGCCGTAGAGGTTGTGCAAGCCGGCATCGAGCCGTTCAAAGAAGCGGTTCTGCAAATCGACCGGCAACGCTTCGCCGGAACAGATGACGGTGCGCAGCGATTCGCACTTGGCGGAACGGTCGTGCGCTAAAAACGCCTGCAGCATCGACGGCACAAAGTGCAGCGTTGTCACGCCGGCGTCGATAATGGTGTTTGCCAGATACGCCGGGTCTTTGTGGCCGTTGGGTCGCGCGATGACGAGTGTCGCGCCGGTTATCAGCGGCCAGAAAAACTCCCAGACCGACACGTCAAAGCTGAACGGTGTTTTCTGCAACACGCGATCGTTCGGCGTGAGCTGGTATTCGTCCTGCATCCACAGCAAACGGTTCACGATGCCGCGGTGTTCGTTCATGACACCTTTCGGCCGGCCGGTAGAGCCGGACGTGAAAATCACGTACGCCAGATTGTTGCTGGTGGCACGTGCTGCCGGATTGCCGGTAGCGGCCGTAGCAATCGCTGCGTCATCGGTGTGCAGCAATTCGATGTCATGTGGCGGCAGCACAGTGGCCGTTTTGGCATCGCTGATAATCAGCGCGACTTCGGCATCTTCCAGAATGTGTTCCAGCCGCTGTTCGGGGTAGTCCGGATCCAGCGGTACATAGGCAGCGCCGGCTTTCTGCACGGCATGCAGCGCGATGACCATCTCAAGCGAGCGTTGCAGACACACGCCGACAAGGTCTTCAGGACCGATGCCGCGTTCAATCAGCGTGTGTGCCAGCTGATTGGCGCGCTCGTTGAACTGTGCATAGGTGAGTGTCTCACCCTCGAACGACAATGCCTGCGCGTCCGGCGTTTTCGCCACCTGCGCTTCCACCAGCGATTGCAGCGTGGCATCGGTTGGATAATCTTTTTCGGTTGCGTTCCAGCCGACCAGCAGTTGTTCCCGGTCGTCTGCGTCGAGCATCGGCAGCGCACGAATCGATGCGCCGGGCTGGGCAACGATACCTGTCAGCAGTGTTTCAAAATGTCGTGCTAACTGTGCAATGGTTTCAGGTGCGTACAGATCGGAGTTGTACTCGAAATCGATCGCGAGTGTTTCGCCCACTTCAAACGCAAACAGCGTGATGTCGAACTTCGTTGTATCGGTATTAAGCGGAATCTTTTCAGCCGCTAAACCGGCAAACTCGTCAACCGGATTGTCCACGTGCTGCAACACGAAGTGCATTTGCGCAATCGGCGGGCGGCTGGTGTCACGTTCGGGCGCGAGCTCTTCCACCAGTTTGCCGAACGGCATTTCCTGGTTTGCGTACGCCTCGAGTGACTTATCACGAACTTGTTTCAGCAGGCTGACAAACGTCGTGTCGTCTTCGAGCTGTGCCCGAATTGGCAACGTATTGAGGAAGAACCCGACAATGCTTTCCAGTTCGCTGGTCTTGCGCCCGGAGATCGGCACACTGACCACGATGTCGTCTTGTCCGGAGTAGCGTGCCAGCAATACATCAAAAGCTGCGAGCAACACCATAAACAGGGTGCTGCCGTTTTCCTGCCCGAGTCGCGTGAGTTGCTGATGCAGACTGTCCGGCAGGCGATGGAAATGACGCGCGCCGTTATTCGTTTCAACCGCAGGGCGCGGGAAGTCGGTCGGGAACTCGAGTGCCGCCGGTGCGTTCTGCAGTTCCTGGGTCCAGTAGCCGAGCTGCTGTTGATAGCCGTCACCCTTAAGCCACTCATGTTCCCACGCGGCGTAGTCGGCAAACTGCACCGGCATCGCCCCGAACTGCGGTGGCCGCTGTTCTAAGTGAGCGGCATAGCATTCGGTCAGCTCCTGCATCAGGATGCCGTGCGACCACGCGTCATAAACGATGTGATGAATGCACAGGCTTAGAACACTTTCCTGAGGGCCTGTCTGCAACAGATGCGTGCGCAGCAGCGGCCCCGTTTGCAAATCAAACGGCTCCGACGACAGTTCCGTGAGTCGCCGGTCGAGTGCTGCGGCATCGCCGTCGAACTGCTCAACCTGCAGCGGCACGTCCAGCTGCGAATGGATCAGCTGCACCGGTCGTCCTTTCTCCGGAGGGAACGTGGTGCGCAACGATTCATGTCGTGCGACCACATCGTTAATGGCGGCCTGCAATGCTTCTGTGTCGGGCACACCGTTGAGCCGCATGGCCCACGGCATGTTGTAGGCGACGTTGTCGGGTTCGAGTTCGTCTAAGAACCACAACCTGACTTGCGCGGAACTGAGCGGCAACGGCTGAGAACGGTCGGCCGGTTGAATGCGTGCATCTGCCGTGCTTGCAGACTCACCCAACAGTGCCGCCTGCGCTGCCACCGTCGGCCGGCTGAACAACGTCATCAGGTTTAATTCATGGCCGAGCTCGTCACGGACGCGTGAGATTAGTTTTACCGCGAGCAGTGAATGGCCGCCCAGTGCGAAGAAATCGTCTTCAATGCCGACGCGTTCAACGCCCAGCACATCGGTCCAGATTGCTGCCAGCTGTTCTTCGGTGGCATTGCGCGGTGCGACGTATTCAGTCGTCGCAACATCGTCGAGCCCCGGGGCCGGGAGCGCTTTGCGATCAATTTTGCCGTTCGGTGTCAGCGGGAATCGTTCCAGCTGCACATAGGCAGAGGGCACCATGTAGTCCGGCAGCGCTTCGGCGACGGCCGTCCGCAGTTCATCACTTTCCAGCGTGACGCCGTCCGGTGCCAGACTATAGGCCACCAGACGCTGGTCGCCCGGGTTGTCCTCACGCAGTACAACGACCGACTGCGTAACATCCGCAACACCGGTCAGGCGCGCTTCGATTTCACCGAGTTCGATGCGGAAGCCGCGCAGTTTGACCTGGAAGTCGGTGCGGCCGAGTACCTCGAGTGAGCCATCCGGCAGCCAGCGCACTCGGTCACCCGTGGCGTACAAACGGCCCTCGCCAAACGGATTGTCGATAAAGCTCGCGGCATTCAGTTCATCGCGCTGCCAGTAGCCGCGGGCCACACCGTCGCCGCCAATCCACAGTTCACCCGGCACACCCACCGGCACCATCGCGCGGGCGGAATCCAGTACATAAAACTGCGTGTTGTTGATCGGTTGGCCGACCGAGATGACGTCGTCGTCGAGCGCAAACTGATGGCAGGCAGACCAGATCGTGGTTTCCGTCGGGCCGTACATGTTCCAGACCGACTGATTCTGCTGCGCGAGTGTGACCGCCAGATCGCGTTGCAGGGCTTCACCGCCGACCAGCACTTTCAGTCCGGCATCACCGGTCCAGCCGGCATCGAGCAGCATGCGCCACGTCGCAGGTGTTGCCTGCATGACGGAGATGCTGCCGCTATCGAGCAGATCCTTCAGTGCGAAGCCGTCGGCGGCTTGTTCCTGAGACGCAATAACGACCGTGCCGCCTTGCATCAGCGGCAGGAAGAGTTCGAGTACCGAGATATCAAAGCACAGCGTGGTAACAGCCAGTAAGCGATCGCCTGCCGACAGCCCGGGCTTTGCGGCCATGCTGTGCAGGAAGTTGCTGACCGAGCCGTGCTCAATCTGCACACCTTTCGGCAGGCCGGTTGAGCCTGATGTGTAAATCAAATACGCCAGATTGTGGGCAGCGACGTTAATGGCAGGATTGGCGGCGCTGCTGCCACTGTCCTGAACGTTAACCAGTTGCAGGTTGTGCGCCGGCAGAGCATCGCTTAACGCCGGTTCACTGACCAGAATTTCGCTGCCGGAGTCTTCCAGCATGTAGCCGATGCGCTCGGCCGGATAGATCGGATCTAACGGCACATAGCCGCTGCCGGATTTCAAAATGCCTAGCAGGCCGACCAGCGTGTCGAGCGAGCGGTTGACGCACAGTGCAACCGGTTTGTCCGGGCCCGCTCCGAGGCTGATCAGTGTTTCCGCCAGTCCGTTGGCGCGCTCGTTCAGCGCTTTATACGAGAGTTTCTCGCCGTTGAACTCAACGGCAGTGGCGTCCGGTGTGCGCGCCGCTTGCGTTTCAAACAGCGTGTGCAGGCCGGCGTCGGCAGGGTAGTCGGCAGACGTGCTGTTCCAGGACCGGATCTGGTTTTTCTCGGCCGGGCTCAGCATGGCCAGTTCATCGATGCGCGTGCCGGGTGCCGCGACAATGCTTTGCAGCAGTACCTGATAGTGCTCGAGCATCCGCGCAATCGTGCCGGCGTTAAACAGGTCGCTCGCGTACTCGCAGTGGAGTGTCAGCTCGCCGTCCTGTTCGATCACCGACCAACTGATGTCGTACTTTGCTGTGCCGTAGTCGAGATCAACGTTGCTGACTGTGACGTCGCCGAACACCGGTTTTTCATCGGCAATGGTCTGCAACGTAAATGAGGTCTGGAAGATGGGCGCGATGCTCATGTCACGCACCGGCTGCAAATCTTCAATCAGTTGTTCAAACGGAATGTCCTGATTGGCAAACACATCAAGCGTTGACTGCCGCAGTTCATCCAGCAGTTGTTCGAATACCGGGTTGTGGCCGAGGCGGCTGCGCACCGGCAGCGTGTTCAGGAAGAAGCCGATCAGGCTTTCGAGCTGGCTGTCAGCGCGACCTGCCACCGGCGTGCCGACGACGATGTCTTTCTGTCCGGAATAACGGGCGAGCATCACGTTGAACGCGGCGAGCATTGTGACAAACAGTGTGGTGCCGTGTTGATTGCTCAGTTGCTGCAACTGTTGTTGCAGTTCGGTCGGCAGTTTCCGGGTCGCGGTTTCGCCTGTGTAGCTTTGCACCGGCGGGCGCGGTTTATCGGTAGGCAGTTCCAGTACGGCCGGCGCATCGCGCAGGTTGCTGCGCCAGAACTCGAGCTGCTCGTTCAGCAGGTCGGCTGACACATGTTCCTGTTGCCAGACGGCGTAGTCGGCGTACTGAATGTCGAGCGGTGCAAGCGCCGCATCGGCTTGTCCGCACTCGGCTGCGTACAGCGTCATCAGTTCGTCGAACATGACACCGAGTGACCAGGCATCGGCAATAATGTGATGGATCACGAACAGCAGAATCTGCCGGTCGTCGGATTCCTTAAGGACGTGCACGCGCAACAGCGGCGGTGCTGTCAGATCAAACACTTTCTGCGACAGGCGGGTCAGCGTTTGCTTAACGACTGCTGCCGGTTCGAGTTGCAGGTCAACAATATCGAGGCTGATGTCGATGCTGTCTTGAGCTTCTTGGCGCGGTTCACCGTCGACTTCGATGAAGCGGGTGCGCAGGCTTTCGTGGCGCGCAACCAGCTTGTTCAACGCTTGCTGCAAAGCCTTCAGGTCTATCTTGCCGTCCAGACGCATGGCCCACGGCACGTTGTACAGCGGGCTTTCCGGCATCAGTTTGTGCAGGAACCACAGGCGTTGTTGCGCCAGAGACAGTGGCAGCGGCTGGTTTCTGTCGGCGACGGTAATCGGTGGTTTAGCCGCGGCATCGGTGGCGCTATCGAGCAGTCCTGCCAGCGCTTTTACCGTGGGCGTCAGGAACAGCTGTTTCAGTTCAATCGTGCCGTTCAGTTGCTCGCGAATGCGGGTAATCAGCCGTGTTGCGAGCAGCGAGTGACCGCCTAACGCGAAGAAGTCATCGTTAACACCGATCTGTGGCTGTTCCAGCAGTGCTGCAAACATCGCCGCGAGTTGTTGCTCGGTGTCTGTTTCCGGTGCGACGTATTCTGCAGCCGCAAATTCAGGTTTCGGCAGTGCTTTGCGATCAACCTTGCCGTTGGCCGTGAGCGGCAGCGCATCGAGCTCGATAATCGCCGCCGGTACCATGTAGTCCGGCAGCGACTCGGTGAGGTGCGCACGCAGGGCCGAGACGTCGAGTGTGACGTTCGGTGCCGGTACGACGTAACCGACCAGCTTCT
>CAYLLI010000119.1:0-7404 GCA_964384295.1 uncultured Chromatiaceae bacterium | reverse complement strand
GTTGTCACGCTCAAACACTTTGAGGCCCAGCTGTTTCTCAAGCTCATTCAATGCCGTACTCAACGCCGACTGGCTGATGTGGCACTGCTCCGCCGCTTTCTTAAAGTGCAGCGTTTTTTCGACGGCCAGCGCGTACTTCAGTTGTTTTATCGAGATCATTAAAAACCCGGCGTTTCCCGCAATAGAGACGCCCGAATGGCAGTCACGCCATTCAGGAGAGACAAGCAAAGCCTGATGTGCATTCACAATGGGTGAATACGACCAACCGGCTTCGTTCAACACGATTCCTTTCTATGTAATCTGCAATAATGCCCCGTCGGCTGCAAGCGGGCTTCCGCGACAAAGGAATTCACATTGGGGAAAGGATTGAGGCGATCACCGGGCAATCTGCTCGCAATGGTGTTTACGATTCTGGCGACAGCAGGTCCGGCCATAGCAGACGATGCGACCGGCAATAAAGGCCTGACCCTGATGTATCAGCGCGAAGCTCCGCGCGAGTTCGACCGCTATCCCGAAAGCATCGAACTGCTGCTCGATCAGGCTGACGGCTGGTACTCGCAGGTCAATGCCACCGCCGTCACTCAGGGTGCCAGCGACAGCCTTACCGGCAATGACGGGGTAACTACAATCAGTTACAACGTCTCCGGCGCTTGGCGGGTAGTTCCCCGTTCGACACTGAGTTGGTGGGTGCGTGGTGGCCGGCCGGTGGGGGATTAGAAAAACAGCAACTTGTCCAAGGACATCGGTGCGCTGACCGACGTGAATGCGACCATTGAGGATGAAGCCATCTACCTGCGCGAACTGTTCTGGTCGCAAAGTGTTGGCGACCGTACACTGATAACAGCCGGGTTCATCGACAGCGAGTGGCGCTACGATTTCAACAGAATGGCGAACAATGAACAGGCGAACTTTCTTGCCGCCTCCTTCGTCAACTCGCCGACGATACCCTTTCCGGACAGCAGCCTTGCGATCGACGCAGCCGTCGACCTGACGCCGTGGGCAGACGTCCATTTCGGCATTTACCAGACTAACTGCGACAAAGAGAGCTTCTCGTGTTTTTCAGAACTCAGCAGTGATGACTGGCTCGCACCGCTCGAGTTTATTCTGCGTTCAGACCTGCAGAACCTTGGCACAGGGACGTATCGCATACTCGCATTTGCCAGCAACCGGAACAACAAACGGGGCACCGGTGTATCACTGAGCATCGATCAACAGCTCGGTCGTTTTATTCCGTTTCTGCGCGCCGGTTTTTCAGATCCTGACGTCGTGGAAGTCAAGCGCTTCTTCTCGGTGGGCTCAGGCTTTGACGCTCCACTCGGCAGGCCCGGCGACCTTATTGGCGCCGGTGTTGCCATCAACGAACCGTCGGACAGCTCGCGCAACACAGAAACCGTGTTCGAAGCCTATTGGCGATTCCGCTTGAATCCGTTTGTCAGCCTGACGCCCGACGTACAAATCATTCTCGACCCGGCCGACAACCCGGTTGACTCAAGTATTGTCGTTGCAGGTTTGAGGCTTCAGCTCGACTTTTAGAAAAGCGTTGGAGCAAAAAAAACCGGGGGCAATCGCAACGGATTCGCCCCCGGCTTAAGCACATGTTTTTAGCGTGCGGTTTAGCGCAACGTTCTGAAGACCCGCGCCAGATAGTCTTCATGCAACGCATTGCGTTCTGCGGTAACCGCCTGGTCCGGAGTGAAGCTCTCAATTGATTCACGCTCCACGACACCGTTTTTGTCCAGCAAACGCTCCAACGTATCCAGACGCTCGCGGGTCACGGCGAGTTCGGTTGCCATTGCGAGCGTGATGCCCAGCAATTTTTCCAGGCGCTCGTCACCGGTAAACACCGGTGCCTCACCGGCCGCGGGCTGAGCCGCCAGCGCAATCACATCCAGTTCGGGGTTTTGCGGAGCCGGATTCTGAAAGTCAGCTTTGAGTTGAGTTGATTCTTGCATGTTGATTACTCCATTAATTCCAGTTACCGGGCCAGTTCCAGTTTGACCCCGCCGGTCTTACGACCAAGCCGCGCACCCACGACATACCAGTTCGGCGCACGACCAAAGTCCTCTTCCTCGCCCGCTTCCTCAAAACCGTCAGCAATAGCGTTATCTTCAAATACCGTGCCTGCATCGAAGCCCGCCGCAACAAGCTCTTCCGGCAGTGACAGCTCATGCAGTTTGGACCAGAACGGCTCGTTGTTGTTGCGACCGTCCCAGTCACGCATGAACTGCTCATAGACATCGAAACGACGATAAGGCGGTTGTTCCAGATGTACGGTCAGACCACCGTCGCGCAGCAGGCGCTGACATTCGCTGAACAACTTCGCCACTGCCTCAGCACTGGTTTCATGCAGCACCATGGTCGTGAAAACCAGATCGAAGCTGCCGTCTTCAAAGCCGGTGTCATTGGCATCGGCCTGAATGAACTGCACGTCATTCACGCCAAGTGACTGAGCACGGGCGTGACCGTAGCGCAGCATCGGCGCTGCAACATCCACAGCCACGATCTCTGCATCGGGAAACACGTCCCGCAACGGCAGCGTGTTGTGCCCCATACCGCAACCCAGATCCAGAATGCGTTTCGGCTGAAAATCCGGGTGCGTTTTTTGCATCCATGACACCAGCGTGCGACCGGCAAGGTTGTTCCATGGACCGGCACCGCCGCCAAGCGTGGCGAACAAACCAATGTCGTAGTTGGCGGCACCACTGACGTCGCCGTCGATCAGCTCTCCGGCATAACCGCCGGGCATCAGGTGCTGGTCACCCACCGCCACGTATTCGGGAATTTCGAGCGCCGGGTTCAGCTTGAGCGTCGCTGCATTGTTGCTCACTGCAGCGGCTTTCTCTGCCAGTTCGGCAGCCTGGCGCAACACAATGCTGCGACCCGTCTGCTGACGCATCTCCATCGTATTGCGGCGCAGAGTGCTCCACAGCTGATACGACGTGCGCGATTCCATCGCTTCGCGCACTTCATGACGATCCGCAGGCGCACGACCATTCGCCGCGGTAAATTCAGGCACCACATTCGCGTCGTAATCCGCTTTCACGGTGGGTGCGACCTGACCGGACAAAAAAGCATTCAGGTGCGAGATAACTGTCAGGCGCGCGGCCTCGTCATGCTTCACCTCAGGCACGACCTCATGTCGTCCGATGCTGGTCCAGTGGTTGATGTTGCTCATAACTTCCTCGTAAAGCGGTTCTTGTTGATGAGACGAACTATAGCCACATCAAATATTCCTGAAAATCCGTATTTTTTTTATATATACTTCGTATATTCCTTAATATTCGAGTCAGCCATGCGCCATCCCAACTATCACCACCTCCTCTACTTCTGGGCCGTTGTGCGCGAAGGGGGCATTGCCGCTGCTGCAGAGGCTCTGCACGTCACACCGCAGACCATCAGCGGGCAAATCAAACGGTTTGAAGAGGCCGCTGGCGGCACGCTGTTCGAGAAGCGCGGCAGGCGATTAGTTCCCACCGAACTCGGCGAAACCGTCATCGAATATGCCGACGACATTTTTTCACGCGGCATGGAGCTGGCACGCGTTCTGCAAACCGGGGAAACCGACGGCAGACGCACGGTGACCGTAGGTATTTCAGACGCTGTGCCAAAGCTCGTGGCGTGGCGGATTCTCAGACCGCTGATTCAAACCGACAGCCCGTTCAAAATTGTCTGCCAGGCCGGCGAACTGAATTCGTTGCTTCCGGCTCTTGCGACGCACCGACTCGACCTCGTCCTGTCGTCGGCGGCCGTGCCCAGTGATACGGGCATACAGGCCTTCAGTCACCTTTTGGGCGAATGCGATCTGGCCTTTTTTGCGACCGAACCTTTAGCCAGCGACCTCCGGGATAGTTTTCCGGAGAATCTGAACGGCGCGCCCATGCTGATGCCATCGCATCGCAGTGCGGTGCGCCGAGTGCTCGACGCCTGGTTCGCCTCGAAAGAAATTATTCCGGGCATCGTCGGTGAGTTCGATGACAGCGCGCTGATCAAAACCTTTGGCGAAGGCGGCGCCGGCGTTTTTATTGCACCTTCAGTCATTGAAAAAGCGATCACCAGCCAGTTCAAAGTCAGCTGCATCGGACGCACCAGCGAAATGCGGGCCCGCTTCTATGCCCTGTCGACAGAACAAGAGATCAAACACGACGCGATTGCCCAGATCGCCGAACGCGCCCGGGATGTATTCGCGGATTAGCGCGACGCAGCATCGCTGAATGCAGGCGCTTGCTTTACGGAAGCAGGAGCTGAGCAGAGCGGCACCCACCAAACCATTGACCCTTGTCCATAGTCATGGGTTTACAATTGGCTCAACAAGTGAGCAATTCCACCCGTGACACTCCACCCATGACCCAGGCTGCAAAACCACAGCGACTACTAACAGGCATTCAAGGCATGACCTGCGGTGCCTGTGCTGCGCGCCTGGAAAAAGCGCTCGGGCGCGCCAGCGGCATCGAATCGGCCGCCGTTAACTTTGCGACCGAGCAAGCTGACATTGTGTTTGATCCCGACGTTATCGACGCAAGCGGATTAGCCCGGGCCATCGAGAAAACCGGCTTCTCGATGGATCAAACAGCGTTCAGTTTTGCGGTGGATGGCATGACTTGCTCCGCCTGTGCCGGTCGCGTTGAAAAAGCCCTGCTCAAAGTCTCAGGCGTCACCGAAGTATCGGTGAACGTCGCACTCGACCGCGCAGACGTAAAAGCCGTTGCCGGACTGGTCAACCAGGATGCTCTGGCAAGCGCTGTTGAGGCAGCAGGCTATTCCGCTGTATTCGACGCGGCATCCGAAGCGTCAGACGACTCAGACACGACCGGCCTGCGCAGCAAGCTGATTCTGTTGTCGGTATCAGCCGCACTGACTCTGCCGTTGGTTGCGCAAATGATCGCCATGATGTTCGGCTCACCGTTTCACTTACCGCCTGTCGCGGAGCTGATACTTGCCACGCCGGTGCAGTTTGTCATCGGCGCACAGTTTTATAGAAGCGCATGGAATGCGGTGCGGGCGCGCTCAGGAAACATGGACGTGCTAGTCGTGCTGGGCACAACCGCTGCCTATGGCTTCAGCCTTTACCTGATGATTGGCGGCAAGAATGCAGCAACCGGTCAGCTGTACTTCGAGGCATCGGCGGTGATAATCACGCTGGTGCTGCTGGGCAAATATCTCGAGGCACGGGCCAAACGCGGCACTACCGCAGCCATTCGACAATTGATGGATCTGCGGCCTAAAACGGCAACGGTACTGCGCGGTGAAACCGAAACAGAAATCCCCGTCGCTGACGTCATTCGCGGTGATGTGGTCATCGTGAGACCGGGAGAAACGATTCCGGTGGACGGCACCATCAGCAAAGGCATGACGGAAGTTGATGAATCGTTAATCACTGGCGAAAGCCTGCCGGTCGGAAAAGCCGCCGGCGACCCGGTGACCGGCGGAGCCATCAACGGCACGGGTCTGATTTCAGTGACGGCGACCAGTGTTGGTGCGGACTCAACCCTGTCGCGCATTATTCAACTGGTCGAGAACGCTCAAACCGGCAAAGCACCGATACAGCGACTGGTCGACCGAATCAGCGCTGTGTTTGTGCCCGTGATCGTCGGCATTGCCGCGGTCACGTTTGCAGCCTGGTTTGGCATCACCGGAAATGTTGAAACTGCATTGGTCGCTGCTGTTTCAGTTCTCGTTATCGCGTGTCCGTGTGCACTCGGCCTCGCCACACCGACAGCCATCATGACCGGCACAGGCGCGGCGGCACGCGCCGGCATACTGATCAAGGACGTCGAGGCTTTGGAGCAAGCGCATGCTCTGAATACGGTGGTCTTTGATAAAACCGGCACGCTGACAACGGGACAACCCAGCGTAACGGAAGTGTACGCAGCCGATGGCGATACTGCGCGCATGATGAGCCTGCTCGCAACCGTGCAGCAAGGCAGCGAGCACCCGCTGGCGCATGCTGTCACTGACTACGCGCAACAGCATCAACTGCCGAGCGCCGGAGAGCTGAACGACTTTCAAAGCATCACCGGTTTCGGTGTTGAAGCCGCCGTCAACGGCACCAGGACGTTATCAGGAAACCGCGAACTGATGCTGGAGCATGGCCTCCCGACGGAGACACTGGACGAACAGGCATCCACATGGCAAGCCCGTGGCGAGACGGTAATCTGGGTTGCTCATGACGCCGCGGTGCTCGGTATCGTTGCCATTGCCGACCCGTTACGCGAGCATTCTGCGCCCGCAGTAAAAGCCTTGCATCAGATGGGAGTAACAACATTGCTGCTATCGGGTGACTCACCTCTGGCGGTCGCCGAGATTGGCCGTCAAGCCGGTATACAAACGGCAGCCGGAGGACTGAAACCGGATGACAAATCAGCTGCAATAACGGACTTGAAGTCGAACAACAAAAAGGTCGGCATGGTCGGCGATGGCATAAACGATGCCCCGGCTTTAGCAACAGCCGATGTCGGAATCGCGATGGGATCGGGCACCGATGTTGCGATGGAAACCGCGCAGATCACACTGATGCGTTCAGATCCGCTGCTGGTCCCGGGTGCTATCGCGATCAGCCGGGCGACCTGGCGCAAAATCAAACAAAATTTGTTCTGGGCGTTTATCTACAACGTTCTCGGCATTCCGTTTGCAGCGCTGGGTTACCTAAGCCCCACCGTTGCAGGTGCGGCGATGGCGTTCAGCAGTGTCAGCGTTGTCACCAACTCGCTGCTCCTGCGGCGCTGGCAACCGTCAGAACCAGATGCTTAAACCCAGCACCGCCTGCAGGTCTGTCGCGCGCCCGCCGTCGGCTTCAATCGCATCCGCGGTGCCACCAAAGGCACGTTCAAGCGTCACACCCGCGTAAGGAATCAACTCACGGCGCCAGATATAACGTAGCCTTAACCCTGCTTCGAGCAGCGACACACCTGAACCAATACCGTTAATTTCATCGTCCTTACCGAACCACGTGAGTTCCAGCTCCGGTTCCAACAACCAGCGGTTCGTGATCAACGCTTCATAGGCACCGCGTATTCGGAACGCAGTGCGTCCGGACTCACCGATGAAAAAGGCAACTTCCGTATCGATAAATCCGGGCGCAAGCCCCTGAAAACCCGCTACCAACCAGTCGCGGGATTCCACCGGCTGAAAATCGCGACGCAGACCCAGTTCAAGATTCCAGTATCGGTCGACTGCCCGGCTGTACAGCAGCTGAAGCTCCACTTCTTCGGACGCATTCCGGAGCACCTCGCCACGCGACTTTGCCAGCAGCTTGCTGCGGTCCTTGCCAATCCACGCTTCACCACGCCAGACCGCAGCACTGCCCTTAGCGGTATCGCGCCATTCCAGTTCCTTGGCATCAAACATGAACAACACCGGGTTGTCGTTGCCACCGGCCATAACGTCTGTCGACAGCAAAGCAACACC
>CAYLLI010000118.1:0-7481 GCA_964384295.1 uncultured Chromatiaceae bacterium | reverse complement strand
ATTCGACGAACAAACCGGCGATGTATTTCTCGACGTCTTTACCGGCGCCCCGCAGCGCGGCCTGCACGCCGGAGAAACACTGATTCATGCGGGCGACACAGCCAGGCAGGTGTTCAATATTCTTGACGGCTGCCTGATGGTAAGCCGGGTCGGCAAAGACGGTCGTCGTCAGGTGATGAGCTTTTTGTTTAAAGATAACTTCGTCGGGCTAACCGCGACCGACAAATACTTCTTCACCGTTCAGGCAATCACAGAGGCCACTGTGGTCTGGCGCAGTCGCGCACAACTGGAAGAACACCTCGCCGAGGACCACACGGCAGAGACGACTTTCCGTAACATGGTCTTCCGGGTACTGGAGAACTCGCTCGACCTGGTCTACAGCCTGGGTCAGCGCACCGCCATCGAGCGACTCTCTGTGTTTCTGCTTTACCTGAGGCGCCAATACAAAATTGCCGATATGAATGCGGCCAACCCGGACCTCGTTCCGCTGCCCATGTCGCGACAAGATATTGCCGATTTCCTTGGACTGAAAAAAGAAACCGTCAGTCGCAGCTTCTCGGAACTGGAAAAACGCGGCCTGATCACCCGTCCGGACGCGCACAGCGCCATGCTCAACGACCTGGAGCAACTGCGCGCCCTGGCCGGCATTATGGATTTCTCGCAGCCGCTCCGTCTGGCCCGTCAGGGAAAAGCGCCCGATCAACCGGGGGACTAGCCCGAAACCCCTGAGTTTGCTTCAGTTTGGGGGCGCCGCCACCCATGGGGGAAGTCCATCGCTGCCCCGCTCGCACCCCGGCCGCTAATAGCCCTTTATGCGCGTGCGCTTTGACCTTATACTTGCGCACCGCAGAGCGCTCTGCCGCATGCTCTTAAGCACCCCCGCAGACGGCGCGACCCAACGTATTTATGACAGGACAGTATTTTGAGCACTGAAGATAGCAAGCATGACCAACAGTTTTACGATCGTTTCCTGATCGTTCTGGGCATTCTTATCGGCGTCGCTGTCGGCATTTTTGTGCTGGCACGCTACATCGGCGTGGCAGAACTCACCGCCAACACGCAAGGCGACAGCATGTTTCAGGATGCTGTTAACAGCCGCATCGAGCCGGTAGCCAAAGTCGCCATCGCGGGACAGGACTTTGTCGACCCTGCGGCAGAGGTTGTTGAGGTTGAACAGGTTCGCGAAGTGATGACCGGTCCGCAGGTTTACAACGCGATCTGCGGTTCCTGCCACGGCAGCGGCCTGGCCGGCGCACCGATGACCGGAGACAGTGCAGCTTGGTCGGCGCGTGTCGACCAAGGCATGGAAACACTGTCCGGGAATGCCATTAACGGCTACCAGGGCGATGCAGGCTACATGCCGGCCAAAGGTGGTCGCATGGACCTGTCAGACGAAGAAGTTATTGCAGCGGTTCAGTACATGGTGGACCAGCTGTAACCCACAGCTGCATGCTTTAACGAAAACGCCCCGGTTGATCCGGGGCGTTTTCGTTTGGCAAGACTGAACGCACACAACGAAGCAACCTCGTCAGACAAGCCGGTCAGACCAGCCGGACCTCAGTATTGGTTTCACAGCAGCGTCATTTCTGATATTAAATACCCACAGGGTTCTTTGGGGGAAGAACAGTGGGGTTAATCGAATACTTTTCAAATGCTTATGTCCGGAGCTGGTGCTCTCCGACAGATAACCTCTCGTGCGGAGCGCGCTGATGGCTGCCTATCGCCCGACTCCCAAACCATTTCGCAAACGACTCGTGCACGCCATTACCCGAAGGCTCGACCCTCCGCCTCCGTCAGACGCCGCCCGGAGCTTTGCGATTAATGACAGCGTTCTTGTCCGCGACAGTTTTCTCGATGACAACGAGTTTGTTCAGTTACAGCATTGGGCCTACAACCTCGAGACACCTTTCACGCGTGAGCAATGCAATTGGACCGACACGGCCATTCTTGATTTTGCTGAAGCCCGCTCCAGCGGCAACTGGACTACCGAGCAGAATGACATTCCGCAAGTGCTGCAAGTTTTCATTCGGCGGCTTGAAGAAGCCCGAATCGCGAACAGCGGTGATGTACTTCAACTGGGGGTATATCGCTGGGAAAGGCTGTCCGGAATCAGCGTTCATCAGGACAGCTTCAGTGATGCTGCGCTAACCTTTTACCTGAACGATGTGTGGCACCCCAACTGGGGCGGCGAATTCACGTTTTTTGAATCGCCGGAGCATTTGGAGCGCGGCTTTGGTCAGGCAGTTTCGCCCCG
This sequence comes from uncultured Chromatiaceae bacterium, assembly GCA_964384295.1. Lineage (GTDB taxonomy): Bacteria > Pseudomonadota > Gammaproteobacteria > Steroidobacterales > JABIQA01. The sequence continues at coordinate 5,227 of CAYLLI010000118.1, read as the reverse complement.
ACGAAATCGCCTGCTGGTCAATCACAGCAACGTTAACCATAAAGTCAGCTATTGCTCGACGACCGCCCAAGACAGAGTAACGCTGCAAGGGTTTATCTACCGACGGTAAGAACGACCAAGAGACCCGTGAATACACTCATCAGGGCTCGCAGGGAGCCACGGGCAGCCGTTTCAACTCGCTTACTGCTCAACCGGGGCCAGCACATTCAGTAACGAATTAATCAGCGCCTGCCGATCCTGTTCAAGCACCTGCTGCAGTTTCTCGTCCGGCTGCAGCCGATCGACTGCTTCGCTGCTTAAAGTGCCGTTCTGTATCAGCGCTGCTTCAAGCACCCGCACGCGGTCTTTAACCACCGAAAGCTCCTGAGTCACGGTAATCAGCGCCTGCCCCAACCGGTCGAGATCCTGCGGACGAAGGTTGTGTTCACTCATGGTTTTCTCCCTTACGGGCAATCAGTACAAACGGGTACTGCTGTTCGCCCAGCCCCTTCCACTCAGCTTCTGCAAAGCCTGCCTCAAGTGCCACCTTCGACAAATCGGTGGCTGCATATTCGCGCCAGTAGGGGTCGCCGCCGTGCACCTGATTCCAGTAGTCGTTCTTCCACCGCTCGTAATTGTTAAATGCGTGATACGCCTTCACGTCACCAATAACCGCGTAGCCGCCCGGCTTCAGAACGCGCTGGTACTCCTGCAGGTTCGCCAATGATGCGGTAACCGGAAGCTCGTGAAACATCGCGTAGCTCGTCACAAGTTCAAATGACTCATCAGCGACGCCAAGATTCTCACCTGCGGCCTGAAACAATTTCCACTCAAGACCTTTCTCGTTGGCATAGCGCGCTGCTTGTTCCAGCTGACGTGCACTCAGGTCACAGGCCCAAAGCTCAGCATCGGGAAACACCTCAGCGAGTCCCTGCGTGTACTGACCGCTGCAGCAACCCACCTCAAGGATTTTTTCCGGCTGCACCAATGCTGCTGCAACCTCTGCAACACTCTTACGAACCGCGTAAATGATGCCGGCAAATGTCGGATTCACCATTTGACGATGAATGAGCTCACCGTGCACAAACCCCATGAAGTCGTGGCCGTCCCAGCCACCGCGGGACTTATGAAACTCGATGCCCGCCCAGTAATCCGGAGCCGGGGAAGAATCTGCCAGCTGCAGAGCTGCAGAACCTGCCTGCAGGGACTGCAAAGCCTCTTCAACCTCAGGACGAATCTCCTCAAACGCCTCCATCGCAATCACACCATGTTGTTCGAGCGTCCAGTCGCGACACATACGCAACACACGGAACTCGGGCATCGCTTCAAGCACAGGAGCCACTGCTTGTTGCAGCGCTTCCGGACTGTCAGGAAGGTCAGAAGCATCCAGACCTGCTTTGGTGTCTGTCAGACCTTCCAGCCGGTCGCTAAGAACGCGCAGGTCTGTCAGAAAACCAATCGATGCACGGCCACGCTGCTGCAGTTCGTAGTCCATAGGTTGCCCCCATCCGTTCGCTTCAACGAGCGCTGAAGCCACTTTGCCAAACTAACCTGAAGCGGTTATCTAGTAAATGAATCAACCCGGCGTTTTTACATAATGTTTTTCTGCCATTGATTCTTGTATCAGATGTGATACTTGTATAACAAAATCGACTCTCAGGGGATGGGGAATGAAACATTTTGCAGGGCTGCTCCTGCTGCTTCTGGCAGGCACCACGCACGCTTATACGCTTGATTTTACGAATCCTTCAGTTCCGACGACGGGCTCAGCATTCACTCTTGGCGGCTTACGGTTTCAGGTTACGCCTGATCCTGCGCCAAACCCACCGGGCTACCAAACTGATCCCTCGAACATTCTGGGCATCTGCCCGGGCTGCGAGCTTACGATTACCGACCTGGGCGACAACTTCGCCGCCGGTTATGACGCATTCACCCTGTTCGATATCGGATTCTCTGACATGCTCGGAGACTACACGGTAAGGCTGACCGTTAATTACAGCAGCGCATCAAAGCCATCTGAAAACATTGATATTCTGGCCAGCGACGGCATCCAAAACCTTAATCTGTTCGGGATTAAAACGTTAACAATCTCAAACCTGAGCGGTACGCCGACTCTCATTAGTCACATGTCGGTTAATGCCATTCCGGCTCCTGCAGCCGTATGGCTTTTCTTTTCGGCTCTGGCAAGCGTCGGCTGGCTTAGAAAAAAACGTTAATACGCACCGACCGCCTCAACAGGAAATCCCCTGCGCAGTGCGAAACGACAGCGCTTCTGTAATTGACTCAGCAGAAACCGTGTCTTCTTCAGCAAGGTCGGCAATGGTGCGTGCCACGCGCAGAATCCGGTCGCAGGCGCGCAGCGACAAGCTGTAATGTTGCGCCGCCTTTTCCAGAAGTTGCTGACCGGAAGCATCGGGCCAACACCAGGCCTTAGTTTGCGCTGAACTTAGCAACGCATTTGGCACACCCCGCGCAACGGCGCGCTCCCGCGCAGGCTGCAGTTGTGCAAGCATTGTTGCAGTGCTCTCAGCACCGATCGCCCGGTTGGCAAAACTCAGCGGCGCTCGCTGCAACGACACGGCCATATCAATTCGGTCAAGCAGCGGGCCTGAAATTCGCGCCTGATAACGACGCACGGCATCCGGACTGCAACGACAGGAGCTTGCCGGATCACCGGAATAGCCACAGGGACACGGGTTCATCGCGGCGACCAACTGAAACCGTGCCGGAAACTCACAGCTATGACCCGCTCGCGCAATGGTAATGCGGCCCGTTTCCAGCGGTTCACGCAACGCTTCCAACGTATTGCGGGAAAACTCCGGCAACTCATCGAGAAACAACACACCGTTGTGCGCCAGAGAAATCTCTCCCGGCCTGGGTTTTGCAGAGCCACCAACCAAAGCAGCCGATGACGCATTGTGATGCGGAGCCCGAAACGGCACAGAACCCCAGACCGGGAGTGACTGACCAGCAAGCGAGTGCAGCGCAGCTGACTCAAGCGCCTGCTCGTCAGTCAACTTCGGCAACAAAGCCGGGAACCGCCGCGCCAACATGCTCTTGCCGGTACCGGGTGAGCCGGTAAGCAGAACGTTGTGCCCGCCGGCGGCGGCAATCAGCATTGCGCGCCGCGCCTGATACTGGCCTTCAACATCGGCGAAATCGTCATAGGAAGGTTGCGATACACACTCGCCGCCCCGGTCTGCCGCAGGCAAAGAAGCAACCCCATGGAGATGTCGCACAACATCGAGCAGATGCTCTGCCACGTAAACCTGCCCGCGATTCAACAAACCGATTTCGTCACTACTCTTCTTCGGAGCGATAACCGCGGTGTCGGCATCACGCGCCTGCATCAGAGACGGCAACAGCGCCGGAACCGGCTGCAGCTCGCCGGACAGGGCAAGCTCACCGTAGCATTCGCTGCCAGCAAGAGCCTCGGTGGGTATTTGTCCCGACGCAGCAAGAATGCCGAGCGCAATCGGCAGATCGAAACGGCTGCCACTTTTCGGCAAATCGGCAGGTGCCAGACTCACGACAATTCTGCCGTCGGGCACTTTCAGACCACTGTTTCGAATAGCAGCACAGACACGGTCACGACTTTCTTTTACGGCCGTCTCGACCAACCCGGAGATAGACAGCGACGGCAGCCCAGCGGAAACGTGCACCTCGACTCGAATGAGCGGCGCTGAAAAACCAATTTGTGTGCGGGTGCTGACCGTGGCCAGCTGCAAGTTACCACCTCATCCCGGGATTGCCAGAACGGCTAGCCAGCATTGCTGTCACCCGCAGACGAATCGAATTGCTCTGCCTGCAGGCGGGCAAGTTCGGCTTCCAGCTTCTCGAGCTTTTCGCGGGTGCGCGCAAGGACTTTGCGCTGCACATCAAACTCTTCACGACTGACGAGCTCCATGCGTTCAAACGCGCCCTGAAGCACGGCGGAAAAATTCTGCTGCAGATCATCGCGCAGCGCCTCGAGACCGAGGCCGGACAATGCCTCATCGACCTTTGCCGCATCCACACTGCCGCGAGGCAATGAATCACCCAGCGCTTTCAGCCGCTCGGGCACCACTTCCGACAGACGTCCTGCAAGCGATTCAAGATTGGGTCTACTCATTTCACATACTTCCTGTGCGTTGGTTCGCGGCTTTGCCTCAGACAGGCAACGCTAGCGCCCTGTTCCCACCTTCGCAAGCCGTTTTGTGTATGCACAAACTTGACTCAAACAACGCCGAGCTTGCACCAAATTGGGGCAACAGCCTTACCGCAAAGAACACGATAATCCCACATGACAAACTAACCCACTGAAATACAGGACATTGCCACGGTTGGCATGAATTGTGCTTTTAAGCTGCCAACGAGAGCGATAGTCGCACCAAGAGTCGGGGCGAACAATCAAAGAAAGCTGTGCAAATACCCGGAAACGTATTGAACGAGCCCGGACACAGCCGGATGAACACCGGAGCAATCCATGAAGCTGATTACCGCCATAATTAAGCCATTCAAGCTGGACGACGTTCGTCAAGCCGTTGCTGATATTGGCGTGCAGGGAATTACAGCAACCGAGGTGAAAGGCTTTGGCCGGCAGCGGGGGCATACGGAGCTGTACCGTGGCGCCGAGTATGTTGTCGATTTTCTGCCGAAAACGAAAATCGAGCTGGCTGTCGATGACGATCTCGTTGAGATGGTTATCGAAGCGATCGTGAACACATCCCGCACCGGCAAAATCGGCGACGGCAAGGTGTTTGTCAGTTCACTCGACCAGGTTATTCGTATTCGCACCGGCGAGACCGGCGCTGAGGCCATTTAGAGGAACCCGAAGCATCGTTTTAGAAATGTCAGAGTAACCCAGCGACCACCCGGACAACCCTCCCGGGTCTGACAGGCCGCCCTTTTTCGAAAGGGCGGCCATTTTTATGCCCTAAATCGCGACTTTTCTTCATTTGGCGACATATATCGCCTTTTAGCGCATTTATTCGAATCTTTTCCCGAAGATCGATAAGCCAAACTAACACTGCCGATATCGCATAACGTGACAGCGGTCAACGAGCCCGGGCACTGGCAAAGCTAACATTGCATCAATTAAATGCGTCTGTTGGACGAAAAACAGAACGCCGGGCCTTGAGCCGTTAACTCCGGCCAGCAAAACAGGACAATCCGATGAACCGAATTCATGCCACTGCGCTTCTGACAACGACGCTGCTTATCGTTTCCGGCGCAGTATCTGCCCAGCAGATCTATGAATGGCGCAGCG
>CAYLLI010000117.1:0-7515 GCA_964384295.1 uncultured Chromatiaceae bacterium | reverse complement strand
ATTTCATTATTTATCACTCCGGCATGAAGAACATGATGACGATGCTGCCTCCCGGCGAGAACGGCATCGAACCCGGTGGTTACATTCCGTGGACGACCGACTTCGTAAAAATGCGCGAAGAAAATCCATGGATGACCAACGTGTATCCGGAACTCGGCGCGGTATTCGGCCATTCCGTCATCACTCATCCTGACGTCGCAGGTCATCTGCTTGGCCAACTGATCGGTGCTTTTGGTTCTGATCATGTGCTGTGGGGTACCGACGCTATCTGGTGGGGTTCACCGCAGTGGCTGATCGAGGCATTCAGACGGTTCCAGATTCCGGAAGCACTGCAGGAAGAGTACGGCTATGCACCGATTTCCGATGAGGACAAGTCGCGGATCTTCGGTCCGAACCTTGCCGGGCTCTACGGCGTCGATGTCGAAGCCGCCAACCGGGCCATTCCAGGCGACTCGTTGAGTGGCATGAAAAGCGCCTATTTGCAGGATGGCGGCGACACCAGCAATACGGCGTATGGCTGGGTAGCCGTCTAATACCGCGCCATGACATCACGCTCACGATACAGCCTCAGCATGGCTGTGATTGCCCTGCTCGCTGCATTGCCGGCTTTCACAGACGATAAAGTGTCTGCACTGGACAGCAATCGCTGCGTGCCCTCACCCGGCGAAAACCTACGGGGTGACCCGCTACGCGGGAAAGCGCTTCACGTTGAGCATTGCGCAGCCTGCCATGGCCTTGATGGTGCTGCTAACGTCGTGGTCATGCACATGGATGAAACACCGCCGGATCAGAGCGATCCTGAGGTCATGAAGATCCTGCCCGACACGTACCTGTACCTTGCGATCTGTAAAGGTGGTGAAGGTGTCGGCAAATCCTACGTGATGTCTCCGTGGGGCGATTACTTCTCGCATCAGGAGATCACCGATCTGATCGCCTGGATAAGAACCTTTTCTGACACGTAACAAGATCAGCTAACCCACAATAAAAAAGCCCGCGTAAGCGGGCTTTTTTACTCAGCTTCAGCCGGGTCATTCGCCGTCGTACTTCTCGAAGTTCATCGTGAAGTCCGCAAACGTTGCGTTCGGCTCAAACGCCAGCGGGCGATACGTCACATGACCGTAGCCGCCGACCAGCGAGGTCGGCTTAATCAGACCCGCAGTTGATACGACCGCACCGAAGTTCTGCCGCTCACGGAACATCATCGGATCCCAACCGTGATACATAAACGTCATGCCCGGTTGCATTGATGCCGTCACGTGCGCCTGAGCAATAAACTCACCGAGAGCATTGAACACCCGGATCAGATCGCCATCGGCAACGCCGCGTTCTTCGGCATCCTTCGGACAGACATAGATATCGGGCTCGCCGCGCTGCAAGCTCAGCAACAGCGAATCATCACGCCAGGTGCTGTGAATCCCGTGACGGGCATGCCCCTGCAGCATACGCAGCGGATAGCCGTCGTTGCTCAGTGGTGCCTTATAGGTCGGGAGCTGCTCGCCCTCTTCGATGAACCAATCGTGATCCATGTAGTACTGCTGACGCCCGGTCAGTGTCGGGTACGGCACTTTGTCACGAACCGCCTGCAGCAATGTTGACCCGTACGGAGAATCAACGTCATAAATCACCGAATCGGTGCCCGGGTTGCGCATGATGCCGCGACCGGCCATCTCTTCGAACGAGACCTGCGGCAACCCGTGGTTGTTATCGATCAGGAACTGAATGACGTCACGGTTGGTTTTCACCGTGTCGCCCATCGTGAACATCTCGTAGTACTTAGTCAGGTCACGAGCCACAGGCATGCCCATAAAGTTGTCCTGAACCGGAGCAATACCACGGGCTTTTGCACGCTCGCTGATGGCTTTCGAAAACGCTTTGTAAACGGCAAAGTCGTCCTTGGCTTCACCGAGCGGTTCAACGGCTTTATCCAGCACCTGCACATACGGCGTACGAGGCTCGAGCATGAAGTCTTCACGCTCGTAATGATGGGCTACGGGCAGCACGTAATCGGCGTACATCGCTGTAACGCCCATATCGGGGGCGCAGACCACGATGGTTTCAAGCTTCTCAAAGGCTTCTGAACGCCAGCGTTTGCCGGAGGCTCGCCAGTTCGCGGCATTACTGCCGGAGTACAGCCCCATCTTCCACTCGACATTTTTGTAATCGGGGAACCAGCCGTTATCCACGGACTGCTGGAAGTACTTGTCCACCTTCTCGGCCAGCTCGGTGCCGTACATCTGCTGATTCAGCTTCTTGTGATCGGCATGGGTGTAGTCCCAGCGCGCCATCGTCGCAATACGCAGCGTCGGCGGCAGGTTGGCAAACATAAACGCAAACTGGTCGGCCTCGTGAGGCATGTTCCAGATCTGCAGACCGCCGCCCGGCTTACCAAGGCTGCCATTCAGCGACAGCAGCAGCAGGAAGGCGCGCTGCATCAGGTCGCCGTGCAGCCATTTGCAGACCCGATAGCCGGAGAAGATCATCGCCGGATCGGCTCCGCCAAACTTACGGGTCAGTTCGACAATCACCTGCGGGTTCAAGCCGGTAATCTCAGAGACATATTCCGGCGTGTATTTGCTGCACTCGTCTTTGGTCTTCATAAAGACGGTGGTCACAGGAATCGGGCCTTCAGCACCCTTGACGACCCACTCGCCCTCAAGTGCAGGCTCCAAACCTTCAAGATTGAGGCTGCCGGTGTTCATCACCGGTACCATCGAGCCCGGTGGCGGCTTCGGCGAGCCGGTGGCCGGTGCAGCCACCATCTTGCTGCTGGCCTGATCCCAAATGTAGAAAAGGTTGTCGCGGGATTCCTCAGTACCGAGGATATCCGTCTCGCGCAGGAACTTGCCGTTGTCCTGACGCACGAGGAACGGCATGTCTGTCTGCTCGACCAGATAGTCGACGTCAAACATGCGCTCATTAATCATGCCATTGGCCATTGCCATGGCCAGCGCAGCATCAGTGCCGGGCTTCGGATTAATCCACTTGCTGGAGTGCATCGCCGTCGGCGTAAACTCCGGTGAAATCGCAATGACTTCAGTGCCGTTGTACTTCGCTTCCCAGAAGAAGTGCGCATCGGGAATACGCGTTACGGCCGGGTTGCAGTACCAGATCAGGCAAACCTTCGACTTGTAGACAGCTGCCATCGTGTCAGCCAACAGCGGGACGCCGGTGGTCATATACACACCGATCGGCAAGTCGCCTACGCCGGCAAACGCTTCAGGAACCTCAGTACCGGCAATCGTTGCAAAGCGGCCCAAAGCGGCGAATGAAGCCCGTTTCAGAACCATCTGGGTACCGAGCTGCGTGCTGATTGAGCGGGGGCCGTACTTGACGTTGTAGTCGATAAACTTATCGGCAATCTCGTTGAGCGCCTGATCCCAGCTAACACGCTCCCACTTGCCTTCGCCGCGGCCGCCGACACGCTTCATCGGATAGAGAATGCGCTGCTTGCCGTACATGTACTTCGCATGGCGCAGCCCTTTCTGGCAGCCGCGAGGACCGAAGTCAGGCACATCAGGCTCGGATTGGCCGTATTCGCCCTGCTGCTCTTCGCGCCAGGCAATACCGTTGCGAACGTAAACGTTGAAGGCGCAGTTACCGGTACAGTTAGTGCCGTGCGTGCCGCGGGCGACCTTGTCCCACGTCCACTTGTTGCGCTGCACGTCTTCCCAGCGGCGATAGGCTGTGGCATCGGTGTCCTGAGCGTTGACTGTCGCGTAGCGAAGACCCAACAACGCAGCGCCGGTACCACCAATGAAGCGCCGTCTGTTTGTCAGCATGCTGCCATCCATTCTCTTTTCCTTACTGTTGTTCCAAGCCGGACCACACCGGTTTGGTCAGTGATAATACATCCTGTATCTCAGACGGGGTCAGCTTCTTCACTGCCGTCCGCGGTTCGTTCAAACACTTCGCCGTCCCAGCCGTGTGACCCGGGCATAACAAAACCCAAATCCGACGCCTGTCCGAGTGCCAGCTCAACGAGAGGCATTTGCTCGTTCCCCATAAACAGCGAGTCTCCCACACGGAAACCCGGAGTTTTATAGCCATTCAGCTCAATAAACTGGTCCAGGTTGCGATCCAGGGCGTCGCTTACCACCCCTTTGCCGAGCCAGTCTTGCAGCTCCTCTGTATTCAGACCGCATTCACCGGCAAGGTTCAGTAAAACCGAGGGATCTGCGATGTTTTTGCCCTGCTCCCAGTAGGCCGCAAAAACATCACCGACGAACGCCCCCTCAAGCCCCGCTTCAGTGGCATACAAAGCCGCCAGCAGAGCTTGTCTGGAATCCACCGTGTCGCTGAAGCTTCGGGCCGTTTGCAATCCGCAGTAATCGAGCCAGGCCAGCCAGTGCCGCTCGGCAGCCTGCTGCTCCAGCGCCGACGAAGAGCTGAGCTCGGGTAGCCGCTCGGCCAGTTGCACCGACTGCACCGGACGCCATTCGATCATGCTGAGCGTGCGCATCGCCGCTTCGTTAGCCCGGTTGAAAGCAACCCAGCTCCACGGACAGGCAAAATCAAAAAAAGCTTCAAGCGTCGGAGACGGTGAAATCTGTGGTTCGTTCATGATCTAGGCGGGCTTTCTCGATTATTTTCTGAGTTCTGTCTTGAGCACCTTGCCGTTCGCATTTCTCGGCAAGCTCTCGATGGTCACAATGTCTTTGGGTATTTTAAAGCCAGACAGGTGCCCGTCACAAAATTCCGCGACGGAATCGGCGTCGACCACCGCATCGGCCTTTGGCACGATAAACGCACGCAAGCGTTCGCCCCATTTTTCATCCGGCACCCCGACGACTGCGATGTCGGCGATACCCGGATGATTGAACAGGTGCTCTTCAATTTCGCGAGGGTATATGTTGTAGCCGCCGGATATCACCATATCTTTCTTGCGGTCGACAATGTATAGATGCCCTTCATCGTCTTTCTTTGCCATATCACCAACGGTGACCCAGCCATCCCGGAACGCTTCAGCGGTCGCCTCGTCACGCTGCCAGTAACCGTTGAACAGGCACGGGCTGAGCGTAAACAGCTCGCCGACCTCGCCGGGCGCACATTCTTCGCCATCGGCATTGAGCAGCTTCACTTGTGTGTAAGGAAACGGCTGACCAACACACTGTTGTTTGCGCAGCTGATCCGCCGGGCGCAAATTGCTGACCACACTGGCTTCTGTGGAACCGTAGGTTTCGTGCAGCAGGCCTTCACCGAAATAATCAACCAGCACTTCTTTCAGTGCCTGTGGCATCGCGGCGGCATTTGAGATAACCGTGCGCAGCATATTGAGCTTGCCCGCTTCCAGTGCGGGCGCTTCAAGCCCCATCATCACCTGGAAGTGCGTGGGAACCCCGAAGAAGCCGGTGATTCGCTCATTCGCAAACGCCTGCATGACAGCCTCGGGCTCAAACTTGCTCATAATCTCGCAGTAGCCGCCGAAGAACGCCGGCGCCAGCGCAAACAACATTCCGGCACCGTGACACATCGGCGCAATCGCCAGGAACCGGTCGTCGGGCGAGTAGCATCCGTACTCAACGGCGCACGAGAATAATGTAATGACCCGCGAGCGATGTGGCACCAGCACGCCTTTAGGCTTGCCGGTAGTGCCGGAAGTATAAGGAATGACGAACGTGTCCCACTCATTCACAACCGGCAGTTCGATTAATGGGCGGGCTTGCTGCAACCAGGCATCCAGCTCGTCACCGATAACAATGACCTGCTCGACCGATGCAAACTGAGAATCCCGCAGCGCTTCAGCACTTTCTGCATCGGCAAATACCACCCGGGCGTTCGCGTCATCGCAAATCGATACCATCTCCGAGGCAGTCAGTCGCGGATTCACCGTGGCCAACGCCACACCCGCCTGCGAGGCGCCAACGAGAATCTCCATGAATTCAATACAGTTCTTGGAAATCAGCGCACCGTGCGTTCCTGGCGGCAACCCTAGTCCATCGCTGAGTCCCGCAGAGACTCTGTCCATGCGATCAATAAACTCGCGATAGCTGCGCTCTGTAGCCCCGCACTTGTAGACGATCTTCGCCGGGTTGCGGGCGGCTGCGGCACGAATACCTCCGGCGAGCGACATATGCCGGAAACCGACCGGCAAAGCCAACGAGTCCTGTTGCATCTCTGATACCCCTCGCGAAAGGCCCGCCTAGCCGGGCAGCTTAAATACGCGAAGAGCGTTGTCGCGCATTAGCATTTGCTTGGCTTCGTCATTCATGCCGAGGTCGTCCACCTCTTTGACAGCACGTTCCGGGTCGATAACCGGCCAGTCTGTCCCGAACATGACTTTGTGCCGGCCATAGGTGTTGGCGTAGTGCACATAGGAGTCCGGCCAATACTTCGGCGCATACGCATCGCCGGCGGTATAGACGTTCTCATGCTTCCAGCACATCGAGATCATCTCATCGGTCCACGGCACCCCGATATGAATGCCGATCAATTTGAGCTCCGGAAAATCGATGGCCACCTGATCCAGCGTGATCGGTCTGCCAACACTGGGCAGACGGCGGGTTTTGGAGTACACCAGGTTGTGTCCGACCTGCATCATGATCGGCACATCCAGCTCACAGCACTTTGAGTAATACGGATAGTACTTGGCGTTATCCGGCGCCAGCCCGAACCAATGCGGATACAGGTGAGCACCGACAAAGCCAAACTCTTTGACGCCCTGCTCGAGGTCGTAAATGCCCTGCATGCCACGAAACGGATCAACGCCGGCAAGTCCCGAAAAACGATCCGGATATTGCTGACAAATATCGTAAACGCGCTGATAAGGGATCTCGAATGACTCTTTGACGTTCAGGTCACCGCAGCGCACAGCAATGAGCAAAGAACGCTCGATACCGGCCCGATCCATGCGTTTCAGGTAATCCTCAATCGTTACGCCGCCGCGCATGTCTTCCGGCATACGAACCTGCGATTTGAAGTCTCCGTCCAACCCGGTTTGTCCGTTCGCCACTTCTTCAGGCGTAAACAGGTTACAGACTATGTCGATCGAACCACTCATAGATCACCACTCATACATCACTATTGAATATTTGTTCTTAAACGACCAAACACGGCGCTACCGATACCGATAACGCCGCGCTTGTTCGAGGTCAGAGGCACGCGGATACGCGTGCTACCGCTCTACTGGCCGTCGAGATCCCATTCACCGGCTGACCGTGAACGTACCGGAATACCGGCCATCAGCGGCGCCTGTGTGACAGGATCGTAGTTGACCGCATCACCTTCAACAATCACCCGCTCGTTAATGGTGATCCAGTTGATTAGCGAACCATCAAGCCGGAAGAATCCGGTCCAGCCCCGCTCTTCGCCGGCCACAAAGTGACCGTGCTTGACCATCGCAGGCCGGAAGAAATACGTACCGGCATCCAGGGTCCCGAAGTTGTAAACCAGATGACCGTCCAGCGTGTAAGCTTCTTCAAACACCGGGTGATGCACCAGCCGGTTGTCCGACCAGCCCGGTGGCGCCCAAGCCAGCATCGTAACGAAGCCTTTGTTGTTGTCATCCACAGGCGCCGG
>CAYLLI010000116.1:0-7524 GCA_964384295.1 uncultured Chromatiaceae bacterium | reverse complement strand
CGCGCAGTCCTGCACAGAAAACGTCTATCGGCCGCAGACCGTTACCAGTACGGAAATCGGCGGTAAGTTTGATTTCCTCGACAACACCATTCGTTTAAACACGGCGTTATTCTATGCCGCTTACGACGATATTCAACAAACCGCAAGCACTGCCACAACAGCGCCAGGGGCGCCCTTCCCGGTGTTGAACGTCGGTAAGTCATCAGTACTCGGTCTCGAGCTGGAAGCCTACTGGACGCCGATCGACAGCTTAGATACCTATCTGATCGGCGCCTACGCAAAAGACCGGATTGAGTCGTCCGCACGTGCCAATCTGCCGTCGACCAACACCGGCGCTCTGCCCGGCCTGCCCGAGTACACGCTGCGGGTCGGCGCGGAGTGGCATCCGGACATCTCAGCCAACTGGGCGTTTCTGGTCGGTGCTGATGTGAATTACGTTGACGAGTACTTTGCAACGATCAACAACACGGCACTGATTCCGAGCTACACCCGTCTGAACGGACGCATTGGCTTCGATCAACCCGACGGTAATTGGTCAGTCATTCTGAGCGGTAAGAACCTGACGGATGAAGAAGACATCGTGTCGGCCATCTCAGGCAGCGGCACCAACATCCGTACCGCGCTGCCACCTTTGGAGTTCATGCTGACACTGAACTACAAGTACTAACAGCGGCACCAACGAAAAGGGGCAACGAAGAAATTCGTTGCCCCTTTCTTGTATGCCGTAGTTTCGAATCTGCTAGTCGGAAACCGTGTGGTGTTGAATCACAGGCGCCTGAATTCCGGCCTGTTTAAACGCGTCCAGCACTCGCAACGTGACGTCAGTCGTAAACCGTTTTTCATACAGCGTATCGAGCACATAGGCTTTCAAACGGATCCGCAACGCAATCATTGAGTTCAACTGAACCTCCTCGACATTCACCATCAACGGCTTGGGTAGATGCACATACCGGCTGATCACGGCAGCTTCACGCACCAGCCGGGCGGCCAGCGTCGCATCCTGATCGACACCAATGTAGAAATCGGTATCGATTTGCATGTCGAGCACACCGAAGTTGGCGCTCGAAGAGACTTCGGTAAAGAACAGGTTATTCGGAACGGTGACAACGCTGTCATCCAGCGTTCGCAGTTTCACTGAACGCATCCCGATGGCCAGCACGTCACCGTATTGGCCGCCGAGATTGACACGGTCACCCACCTGAAACGGCCGGTCAAAGACGATAACAATACCGCCGACCAGCGACGCCAACAGATCGCGGGTGGCAAACCCTACGGACACCGCCACACCGCCGCCGATCAGGGCCAGCACCTGCGGACTGAAATCAAAGCTCAGTAAAATTACGCCGACAACCACGGCGATATACACGAAGAAATGGAAAAACGCGTTTATCCGTTGGATCAGCAGACGCTTGTCCGTAAAGGCAACGCTGAGCTCTTCAACCACGTTGTCGACGAATTTGATCAACAGCCATGATGCAATAATCAGGACCACCGAAGAACCAACGCCGCCCCAGTTCACCATCTGACCGATGTCGGACAGATCCTGAATCGCCGCAGAGCCGGACGCATCCTGAGCGCCGGCTGCCGCACTATGCAGTGCAGGCAAAACCAACAGTAACCGTTTCATCAGATCGACTCCTCTGCGACGCCCGCCAACAGATTTTTCCGACCAAGCACACGCGTAATGGTGCGGAACCAGGTCCAGGACAAGCGGTAGCCGCTGCGCTCGTTCTCGCCACCATCCACGTACTGCACCCAGCCACGCTGTTCAGCAAAATGCAGCGTTGTGCCGATTAAAGCTTTCTCCATACGCAGGTTGGCGACAACGTCATCAGGCTCTGCGAGATCGCTCTGCGCAACCGCACGCAGCACCAGCAGCATCTCCAGCGACAAACCTTCAAAAACTGCATCATCCTTAGTTTGCGGCAGCAGCATCTCGGCTCCGCCATCCTCATTCAGGCGAATCGCTTCGCCGAACATACGAATCGCAATCGACGGATTACCGCGCGAGAGCGACGCAATCATGTTGTAAACGCCGGCACGATTGCGCTCCGTCTGGCTTTCTTCTGCCGTATCCATGTATTGCCTGGGAATACGCAGCTTCGTAAAGTCCGGCTGCAGGTCAACACTTTCGCAGCTGGACTCGATAAACTCACTGATCTGCGCTTCGGTCCAGGGACGCAGGCGAATGACGGTGTCCGCCGTGGTATAGCTTGATCGCACACGGTTGATCAGCTGCCACGCATAGCGATCGCAGGACATTGCCCAGACACACGGCACTTTGATGCGATCAAACAGGGAGTTCAGCGCGGCTAGCTCCTCGAAGCCGCCCATGACGGGGCGCACCAGCAAATGCACGTCAGTAATCACAACAAACCGAAGCCCACGATCAAGGATTGCCGCATTCAACACCTCATCGTCAACGACCCTATCGCTGAGCTCAAGCTGTCTATAGAAGTCCGCTTCCACAGCGGCGAATGAACCCAGCCGACCCGACAAAAAGAGGCTGCTGTGTTCGTGGTTTTCGGCCACCTGCCGCAGAAACCCGTTGCGACCGATGCCGCGCTCACCAACAACAGCGATTATTCCGCTGTCGCCGGCATTAATTCGCGCAACGAGCTCCTTACGCTCCGTGCGCCCGTAGTTAGAGAACTCGTCGTACCCTTTGTACAACGCCTCCAATGTTTCCGGTGATAACCCGGGGCGCGCATCGCCTGCGGTTACGGCGTCATCCGCCGGAGTCGCCCGTGAGCGGCTGGCGGCAGCGCGGGCGGGGTCAAACTGCTCAATCCGCCGCAGCAAACTGCTGCTGACATAGCTCGCCGCCAAATAGCCTGCAGCCTTCGCCGAGTTGACCCAACGCCTAGGTCCGCGCTCGGCATTCCAGACTTCGGGTGAAGAGTCATCATCGCCCTCACGCTGCAGGCGCAGATGCAGCTCAACATGCCAGATACTTAGCAGCCGCAGCACCAGCGGAAATGCCAACAACTCAAACATCCGCCAGACCCACGCGGTGATGGCTGCATTGCCGACCAGGTAGTTTGACAGCTCGAGACCGAGACCCAGCAACACTAACCAGGACGCAATCAGACGCATCGACCGCAGCCGGAGCTTAGCGGACTCGCCGGCAAGCCCGCCTGCACCGCGCGCCGCAAACGCATTTAATACGGCCACTGCAAACCACGCCAGCAGAACCCAGCGCAGTGCAATCCAAATGATTGTCACCCCAAGCTCAAAGCCTTCCGGCTGAAACAGACCGCGAAGGAAACTGGCAAGCAGCAGCCACTCCAGAGGCTGGCGGATTTGATCGAAATACCAAAGGCCGCGCAGCCGGGTCAGAATTTCCTGGGTTCGCGGCCGGATTGCGAGAAAGCTCGTGCGCATCCGCTGCAGCAATGACGGCAGCCAGCGCCGCCACCACCGAAACAGCAGCACGGCTAACCAGAGCTGCACCAGTGACAATATCAACGGCACAGGAGCCTGCCGTATTCGCCGTTTAATCTTGTCCCAGGCTTCCGGCATTCGCAGGGCCTGATAGCGCAGGTTTGCGACGATCAAATCCCACTCTGACCGCAGCTCCTGCATACCGTATAGCGATGTTCCAACGGCCGCACGAAACACATCATCGGGAACGAGTTTCAGCACTTTGTCGCGGGCCCAAAACAGCCCTTCGGTATCGGCGTACAGATCCGCCACAGTCACAACGCCGGCAGGTAGCCCATACGCCGCGGCCGGAAATCCGGGATGCGCTTGCTCCAGTGCAGCCGGATCTACCGCCGCACGATCGGTCACTCTGTCAGCAGCATCCAGTGCCAGATCCAGCTGCCACAGCCGCATGCGGGTCTGATCCCGCAGGCTGTCAAACAACTCGACCGCGTCTTCCGGAGTGGCCTCGAAATCCTCCAGACGCCGCTCCAACTGATCCACCTGCTCCATGTAGGTGAGGGTGATGCCCTCAACAGGTTCCCCGGACGCATCCACGCCGGCGATATCCTGAAGCACACGCGGGGAGTCGGTCAGATCAGCAGCTGTTGGCTCCGCCTCAGGCACGGAACCGGCCGTTTCCACAGCATCAGCCAGTATAGGGTTGACGAACCAAGCGCCGGCCGCCACAGCCAATAAGGCATGTCGCAACGATCGGATTGAATCAGCCATAGAGAAAAGTCTCTGAACGACGAACGATCTGAGTATACGAGAAAAAAAGGACCAACAGCGCGCCGGACCTAGTAGGCGCTACCCTGACACTGGAGTCGGGTCACTGGTTCGCCCGCTGTCGAAGAGTCGTCCGACTGAGCGTCCGGACCCAGAACCAGGTCCGCAAGAACACCTAACGGCATGAACTCGATGTCGTCGTTGGCATAGCGCGGCTGTGTGTCCGAGTCGATTCCGTCCTGCAGCCTCAGTTTTGCGGATTGATCGTCGTAGCTGATGACGACAGACGTTTTCTTGCGGTTATAGACAGCCTCAAACCGGTATCCGTCGGGGCACACGAAACTCCAACGGTTTTTCATCTCAGGCAATGTGATGCAGCCTGCCAAAATGCCGGAAAAGATGGCAGAAAGAATGACGCCCTTAACAGCGCGCGAGGCGAATGCAAAAACGGGCAAGAAGCGCTGTGTGCTCATCGCTCTAATGTAGAGCAATTTCAGGTCAGCAACAAACTAACTGCGCTGAAGTGGCTGGCCGCCTACCCAGATCATGGTTGCCATACAGCCGCGACAAACACTTAATTCAAGCCCTGCGACAAACAAATCCGTCTGCACGGGGGCCCAGCGATCCAGAAACACTTCGCCGCGGTTAACCTTGTTCCAGTACTCCACTTTCTGGGCGCGCACGTCCGGCGGAAACTGCGGGTTTTGCTTCAGCATCTCGAGCCCCTCGCCCTCGATGCGCAGTGGCACGCCGGCCGGGTTGTTAACGGTATCGGCATACAGGTTCAGCCAAACCTGGTCGTGCGTCTCACCGCAGGAAGGACAGGTAAATCGCTTGGACTGAAAATCCGGGGCAATTGTCTCGCTCATTATTCAACCTTTGGGGCATCCGGCCCGCTGTAATTTTGAATCGCCGCACTGTGCGGCATCCGTTCGGGTTTATTCAAGCACCGCCGGAACGGCTGCCCGCTCCACGATTGCGTCTGCGTCCCTGTTTGGCCGACCGGCCACCCGACTTAGCGGCAGCAGATCCTCCGGCACCGGGCTTGCCGGCAGTGCTACGCCGGCCCCTCTTTTTGCGTCCCGAAGGCTTCTTCGAACCGGACGGCCGACCTGCTGATTTAGACTGACCTGAGCGCCCGCCTCCGCCACCTGAGCGGTTGCCGCCCCGGCCACGACCGCGACCTTGTCCGATCGGCTCAGGCGGAATACTGGGATCGACTTCGTAACCGGGAATCACTGCATCGGGAATCTTTTCGCCGAGCAGCTTTTCAATATCACGCAGCAGTTTCAGCTCATCCACACAGACCAACGAAACGGCGTGTCCGTCTTCACCCGCCCTGGCGGTGCGCCCGATGCGGTGCACGTAGTCTTCCGGCACCTGCGGCAGTTCAAAATTCACCACATGCGGCAAGCGGTCAATATCGATGCCGCGGGCCGCGATATCGGTTGCCACGAGCACACGAACCTTGCCGTCTTTAAACTCTTTCAGCGCACGAGTGCGTGCACTTTGGGACTTATTTCCATGAATCGCAGCAGACTGAATGCCGTCTTTACTCAGTTGCTCGGCCAATCGGTTTGCGCCGTGTTTAGTGCGGGTAAACACCAGCACCTGGCGCCAGTTTTCAGAACCGATCTGATGCGAGAGCAGCTCCCGCTTGCGGGCTTTGTCTACCGGCCAGATGATCTGCGACACCCGTTCTGCCGTCGTATTCTCCGGCGTCACCTGGATCTCTTGCGGGTCCGTCAGGAAGTCTTTTGCCAGACGTTTAATGTCTTTGGAGAACGTCGCCGAGAACAACAAAGTTTGCCGGTTCTCAGGCACGGCGCGCATCACTTTGCGCATATCGTGAATAAAGCCCATGTCGAGCATGCGGTCGGCTTCATCCAGCACGACGACCTGAACGTTCGACAGGTCAATCGTGCCCTGCCCGACATGATCCAGCAGCCGTCCCGGTGTCGCGACCACGACATCCACACCTTTGCGCAGTTTTTCAATCTGCGTGTTGATGCTGACACCGCCGTAGATAACAGCAGTTCGAAAACCCAGATGTCTGCCGTAGTCGCGCACGCTGTCCGCCACCTGTGCGGCCAGTTCACGGGTCGGCGTCAGGATCAGACCACGCACATTGCGATGCCTTCCTTCCGTGCGACTGTCCGTTAACAGTTTTAACAGCGGTAGCGTGAAACCGGCGGTTTTGCCGGTGCCGGTTTGCGCACCGGCCAAGACATCCTGCCCTTGCAGGACCAATGGAATCGCCTGCGCCTGAATCGGGGTCGCTTCGCTGTAACCCTGTTCTTCAATCGCACGCAGCAGTTCGGCCGAAAGACCGAGTTCGTTAAACAACATAAAAATTCTCTTGTGATACCCGCACATCATTCTTGCGGGTTGCGCCTGACCAAAGAACGAAAGCCTCCATTACATGCTGTAACGGGCTAACCTCGAGCGAGGTTCGGTCCAGGCTGGATTTGTAAAGAGCCGCGCAGCGATGCTGTTCGCGGCGCTTGACGCAGACCGAAGTGCGTCAAGACGGGCTGCACTATAACAGGTTGCAGCCAAATGTATGCAAAAAGAATCCGCGCTTTTCCGGTCGGATTGGCTTCCGCCTACATCACGCCATAGGCGAGCATCGCATCCGCCACCTTCACGAAGCCGGCGATGTTGGCCCCTTTCAGGTAGTTCACGTAGTTGTCATCCTCACGACCGTACTTTTCGCACTGGCTGTGAATATTGGTCATGATGTCGCGCAACTGCTTGTTCAGTTCGTCCCGACTCCAGGACATGCGGATACTGTTTTGGGTCATTTCCAACCCGGATACGGCCACCCCGCCTGCGTTAGCCGCTTTGCTGGGCGCAAACAAAATACGTGCTGCCTGAAACGCATCGATAGCGTCCTGTTCCGTCGGCATATTGGCGCCCTCTGCAACGGCAATGCAGCCGTTTTTCAGCAGCGCGGCGGCATCATCAGCGTTCAGCTCGTTTTGCGTGGCGCACGGCAACGCCAGATCACACGGCACATTCCACGGACGTTTGCCCTCGTGAAACTCAACGCCAAACTCATCGGCATACTCTGAGATGCGTCCGCGGCGAACATCTTTCAACTCACGAATCCACTTCAGTTTGTCGCAGTCGATGCCATCCGGATCATAGATAAATCCGGACGAATCCGACATCGTCACCGGCTTTGCGCCGAGTTCGATCAGCTTGTCCACGGCGTATTGCGCGACGTTACCGGAACCGGAGACCGTTGCGACCTTACCTTCGATGTTGTGGCCGTGCGCCGACAGCATGTCTTCCATCATGTAGACGCAGCCATAGCCCGTGGCCTCAGTGCGAATTTCGCTGCCACCGAACGACAACCCTATACCCGTC
>CAYLLI010000115.1:0-7535 GCA_964384295.1 uncultured Chromatiaceae bacterium | reverse complement strand
ACCTGCACTAACGGCGGTGTCGACAAACTGCGGGCCGGCTGCAGTGCCTCAAGCAACCGCTCAAACGGCAGGTCCTGATGGTCATACGCATCCAGCGCAACCTGTCGTACGCGGGACAGCAACTCACTCATTGTCGGATCACGGCCGAGGTCGTTACGCATCACCAGCGTGTTCAGGAAAAATCCGATCAGGCCTTCCAGTTCCTGACGCCGGCGCCCGGCAACCGGAGTACCGACAACGATATCTTCGCGCCCGCTGAACCGCGCCAGCACAATATTGAACGCCGCAAGCAACACCATATACAGCGTGCATCCATGCGCCGCGGCGAATTCCCCCAAAGCATCGGTTGCTGCCACCGACATTCGCCGCTGCGACCACGCACCCCGGTACGACGGCACGACCGGCCGCGGCCGGTCGTACAGCAACTCAAGCACCGGTGGCACATCACGCAACTGTTCCCGCCAGTAATCGACCTGGCGTTCGAGCTCGGCGCCACTCAACCAGTCTTTCTGCCACAACGCGTAATCGATGTACTGCACCGGCAAGGCCGGCAGGACGTCGGCCGAATCGGCGGCGTAAACGCGACTGAGCTCATCGCACAACACACCCATCGACCAGCCGTCAGACACAATGTGGTGCATCGATAACAGCAATACCGCATCGCAGGCCCCCACTTCGACCCACAGCGCTCGAAGTAGCGGGCCGCGCTGCAAATCAAACGAACGTTTCACCTCATCAATCAAACGCGCCTGCACAACCTCATCGGCGGCACCCGGCAAACTGGCGCGCTCGACCGGAACACTGAGCTCAGGAATAACGGTCTGCACCGGCTCGCCGTTTTGCGAAGCAAACACCGTGCGCAGCGCCTCATGACGCGCAACCACGGCATTCAGTGCCCGCTGCAACCGTTCAAAATCGCAGTCACCACGCAGCCGCGTGGCCCGGTGCAACGTGTACGCAGTACTTTCCGGCTCCAGTTGATCCAAAAACCACAGCCGTTGTTGCGACCACGACAGCGGCGCGAGCACATGCTGACTGCGGTCGCGTGCGGTCAGCGGCAGACTGCTGTCGGGCGCATGGGTACTGAGCGCTGCAACAAATCGATGCAGCACCGGCTCACTAAACAGTGTGCGCAACGGCACGACCAGGCCGGCTACTTCGCGCAGCCGTGCAATCACCTGAGTCGCCATCAACGAGTGACCACCCAACGCAAAAAAGTCGTCATCAAGGCCCACATCAGTGACCTGCAGAACGTCTTCCCAGATGGCGGCCACGTCCCGTTCGAATTCTGTCTCCGGCGCCCGGTACGCTTGTCGACTGCCGAGCGTGGGTTCCGGCAACGCGGCCACATCAAGCTTGCCGTTGGGTGTCAGCGGTATCGCATCCACCGCAACGAATGCCGCAGGAATCATCGACTCCGGCAGATGCTCGCGCAGTGCAGCCCGCAAAACCTGAGATTCTGTATCTGGTTGCGCCGGGATGTACCAGGCGACCAGTGCCGGCTCCGCGTCCACCGTCACTAACCGGACAACAGCCGCTGTCACCTGCGGCAACGCTTCAAGGTGCTGCTGCACCCCGTCGGTTTCGATGCGAACACCACGAACTTTCACCTGGCCGTCAACGCGACCGACAAACTCCAGTGCGCCGTCAGGCAGGTAGCGCAACACGTCACCACTGCGATACGTATCGGCATCAATAAACTGTGCCTGTGTCGCCGCAGCATCGTTCCAGTAACCCGGCGCCAGACGCTGACTGCGAATCACGAGTTCACCGCAGAACGCACTCGGGCGATTGTCACTGTCACGCAGTTCAACATGCACGCCCGCCACCGGACTGCCCACCGGCAACGTGCGCAGCGGCCGCGCAGATTGGGTACTCGCCCGATACTGCAACGCGGTCGTGCATTCAGAAGGGCCAAGACCATTAATCAGTAACGCGTTCTTCGCAAAGCGCTCTGCAAACGCCGCAAAATCATCGCCACTGGCGGCCTCACCACCGAGCACGACGGCACGAACGTTTTCCGGCTGACAGGATTCACGCAATAACACGCGCAACACCGTTGGCGTTGCATGCAGCACCGTCACACCCAGCTCGCTGACCCGCTGCAACGGCGCAGGCGTTGCCAACACGTCGACCGGACAAATACACGCGCCTTGCAACAGGCCGGCGTAGATATCCATTACAGCCGCATCAAAACCAAACGCAGGAATTAACGACAACCGGTCACTCGCGGTGATCGCAACGGATGCCGCATAGCAGTCGATGTGCTGTTGCAGGTTGGCCGAAGTCTGTGCCACGCCTTTCGGTGTGCCGGTCGTGCCCGAGGTGTACAGAATGTAGGCCAACGGATTCGCACTCAGGAGCTCAGCCTGTGGCGCCGCATGCCAGTCGTCGGGCGTGACGGACAACGTCAGTGCATTGCCGGGCCGGTCAACAGCGGCTGCCACTGCATGTGCAAGACTCTCAAAATCTGCGGTGGTGACAACATCTGTGATTCCGGCATTCGCAGCAATGCCCTGCAAACGGGCTTCCGGCTGACGCGGATCCAAAGCCACCCACGGTCGCGCAAGCAAACCCAGCGCGCCGATTACAGCAACAGGCAACACGCCAGGCTCCAGGACTAAACCGACCACGCCGTCGCCCGCGCTCAGGTGCTGCGCCAGGTAATTCGCACAAGCGCTGATATCCGCATACGTCAGCGAGTGGTTGCCGTCATCCACAGCGGTGCTGACCGAACGCTCGTCAATCACGGCACGCAAGCGCTTCGCAAGAGACAGTGGCTCTGCTTGATAACTGATCGCTTCCGGCAGTCGGTGCGTGCCGCCCGGCAACGGCAGTTCAGTCAGGCGCGCTTCAGGGTAATCCACAATCGCCTGCAGCAATTCCCGATACTCGCCGAGCATGCGTTCAACAGTGGCGGCCGCGAACAGATCAGTGCTGTATTCCATTCCAATTAACAGCCCCGACGCCTTCTCGTGAACGGCAACACTCAAATCAAACTTTGCGGTACCGCTCGCCAGTGAAAAACCGTCCGCCTGCAAACCGGAAAACTGCGGTCGCCCGTGCGGTTCGTTGTGCAGATTGAACATGACCTGCACTAACGGCGAATACGCCGGATTACGCTCGGGCTGCAGCTCCTCAATCAGCTTTTCAAAGGGCACATCCTGATGCTCGAAGGCACCCAGTGCCGTTTGCCGCACACGCGCCAGCAACTCGGTAAATTCCGGATCCCCGCGTAGCGACGAACGCAGCACCAGAGTGTTCAAAAAGCAGCCAATGGTGCCTTCCAGTTCCGTGCGCTGACGGCCGGCAACCGGCGTACCGACCACCACATCGTCACTGCCGGCGTAGCGCGCCAACAGCACCTTAAAGGCAGCAAGCACCACCATAAACAGGCTGGAGCCATGAGTCGTTGCGAGCGCATTCAGCCGGTCGGCAAGCGCCTGCGGCACGTCAATATCCAGCCAGTCGCCGTCATAACTTTGCACAGACGGGCGCGCAAAGTCCGTGGTTAAATCCAGCACGGCAGGCATGCCCTGCAGATTGGCACGCCAGTAGTCCAGTTGCCGCGAAAACTCAGGGCCGCCCAGGAATTGCTGTTGCCAAACCGCATAATCGGCGTATTGAACCGGGACGTCAGGCAGCGCATCGGCAAGCACCGAGCCATCGCAGGCAGCGCTGTACAGTGCCGACAACTCCCGATAGACAATACCCATCGACCAGCCATCCGCGACACTGTGATGCAGACACAACGCAAACACATGATCGTCTTCGGCCACCGACAGTAAGTCGGCGCGAACCAGCGGACCTTGCTGCAAATCAAACGGGGCAGCCAGCAGCGCTCGCAGTCTGTCGCCCAGTGCACTATCACTCTCGCCGCTGCAGTCATGCCTGCGCAGCGCAAGCGTGCGCGGCGGATCAATCAATTGCACCGGATCATCGTGAGTCGCGACAAACCGGGTGCGCAATGCTTCGTGGCGCGAAACCAGTTGATCCAGTGCCGACTGCAGTGCCTCGATATTCAAGCGGCCATGCAGTCGCAGCAGCCACGGCAAGTTAAACGCATTGCTGCCGGGCTGCAGTTGATCGAGCAGCCACAGTCGTTGCTGCGCAAACGACAAGGCCGGCAAGTCTGTCGTGGTGCGGCGGCGAATCGCCTGCACGGGTCCGTTTGCAGACAGCCCGGCAATCGCCGGCAGCAATTTGGCAATGGTCGGGTGGTTAAACAGCATTCGCAGCGGCACATCGCGTTCCAGTTGATCGCGAATTCGTGCCACCACCCGGGTGGCCAGCAGCGAGTGCCCGCCGAGCGCAAAAAAATCGTCGTCGAGACCCACGCGCTCAATGTTCAGGGCGTCACTCCAGATCGCCGCCATCTGCTGCTCATCATTTGATTCCGGCGCGCGATACTCGGCCCGTAGCGCGGCAAAGTCCGGCTCGGGAAGCTGCGACTGATCGACTTTGCCGTTTGCAGTCAGCGGCAATGCAGACAAGGACTGATAACAATCGGGCACGGTGTAGTCCGGTAAGCGCGCATGCAGGAACGTTTTCAGCGCTGCGGCGGTTAAACCGGAATCACTGACGTACCAGGCCACCAACACCGGTGCATCGCCGGGGCCGGGTCGCGCTGCCACCCACGCGTGGCTGACCTGCGGGTGCTCCAGCAATGCAGCGGTCACCTCGGCCGGCTCAACCCGGTGGCCACGCAGTTTTAACTGTTGATCCCGGCGTCCTAAATACTCAATCAGGCCATCGGCCCGCAACCGGCCCTGATCGCCGGTGCAATACCATCGCGAAAATTCTCCGTCCTGCTCACGCTGAATAAACGCAGCGTCATCATGACCCAGATACCCGCGCGCCACACCGGGACCGCTGATACAAATTTCACCGGGCACACCCACCGGCTGAGTGCGGCGCGCGGCGTCGAGAATGGCAACCTGCACGCCGGGCAGCGGGCTGCCAATCGGCACGGCATGCCAGTGATCGGGGGATTGATGAGTTAAGTCGAACCGGGTCGCAGCAATCGACGCCTCGGTCGGGCCATACGTGTTAACCAGCTGAACCGCGGCACCCACAGCACGCTGCCAGCTGCGCCATCTCGCAAGCTCGGCTTTCTCACCACCAATGATGACGGTTTCGAGCAGCGGGCACGTATGCCCGGCCTCTTGTTCGAGCGCGGCCGCCCACTCATGCCAGTAAGCCGTCGGCAAACTGACCCAGGTAATGTTCTGAGCGTTGCAATAGCGGACAAACTCAGCGATCGATGGCGCGGGCCCGGGCTCACGCAGAACCAGCGCGGCACCGGCGGCGAACGCCACAAACAGTTCTTCAATCGAAATATCAAAGCTGAGCGATGCAAACTGCAGCACCCGACTGTCAGGCGAGACATTCGTCTCACGCCCGAGTTGCTGCACGTAGTGACTCAGCCCGCCGTGCTCCAGCAGTGCCGCTTTCGGTTTGCCGGTAGAACCCGAGGTAAACAACACACACGCGGCATCACTGACGCTCACCGGAGGCAAATCAAGCCCGGCAGACGAGGGCTCTGCAAGCAACGCTTCAATCGACAGTTGTTCGATGCCCTCAGGCAACTCACCGCCGGGCGCATCACGACCAACCAGCAGCACACCGGCATTCGCGGCATCGAGCATCCCGGCAACACGCGCTACCGGATAGTCCGGGTCGACAGGCAGCCAAGCACAACCGGCACGCAACACACCGAGCACAGCAGCAACATATTCAGGGGTGCGGGTAGCACTGACCGCAATCACGCTGCCGGCAGTCACACCCCGCTGCAGCAACCCAGCGGCGATCGCGGCCGAGCTTTGCTCTAATCGTTGATACGACCATTCGTCACCCGAAGCAGCCACGATGGCCGTTGCGGCAGGCGCATTTTTTGCCGCGCGCAGGAACAAACCATCCAGGCTTAACGCGTCCGTGGTCAGCGGCTGCGGCGGCGATTCTAACGCCTCGCGCTCGCTGGCTGAGAGCATATCGAGCGATTCGATCGGCGCGTCCGGCGCCTGCAACGCCGCGCGCAGCAGGTTTTCGTAGTGCGCGGCAAACCGTTCGATGGTCGTCTCATCAAACAGATCGGTGTCGTACTCAAACATCGCATCAAGGCCGTCGACGGCCTCGCGCACAGACAGCGTTAAATCAAACGTCGACGTGCGACTGCTGAAAATGACTTCCGGCACAACTTCCAGATTCTTCACCGGCAGCTGCCAACGCGGCTCTTCCTGCAGATCAAACATCACCTGAAACACCGGCGCATGACTCAGCTCGCGCTCCGGCTGCAGCACCTCGACCAGCTTTTCAAACGGCAATTCCTGATGCGTGTGCGCTTCAAGTGCGGTGTCTCTGACCTGTCGCAACAGATCGCGAAAACTCATGCCGGGCTGCAGTTGAGTGCGGAGCACGCTGGTGTTCACGAAGAAACCGATTAAGCCTTCCAGCGCGGTGCGCGTACGGCCGCTGATCGGCGTACCGACGACCAGATCGTTCTGGCCCGAGTAGCGCTGCAGCAACACATCGAACACGGCAAACATCACCATAAAGAGTGTTGCGCCATTCACCCTGCCGAGATCGCGTAACTCCTCAGCCAGTGTCCGCGGCAGTACGCGAATAACCGACGCGCCGCGAAACCGCAGCGCTGCCGAGCGCGGCCGGTCGGTCGGCAACGCGAGCACCGGTGGCGCATCTTTCAACTTGGTCAGCCAGTAGTCGAGTTGCTGTTCGAGCTGCTCACCGGAGAGCCATTCCCGCTGCCAGGCGGCGAAATCCGGGTACTGAATCTCCAATGGCGGCAAACGGCCAATGCCGTCAGCCAGTGAATCTGCGGCCGCCGCTTCATACACCTGAGCCAACTCCCGGAACAGAATCCGCATCGACGCACCGTCGGACACAATGTGATGAATCAGCACGAGCAACACATGCTCTTCGGCAGAGCGCTTCACCAAGAATACGCGCATCAATGGCGGCGCGGAGAGATCAAACGGCGTTGCGGCCAGCCGGGACAAGTGCGCGCGCAAGCGTTCGTCGGAAGCCCCCGGCAAATCACTGTGCTCCAGCGGCACCGTTACCTGCTTATGCAGCTTCAGTCGCGCTTCCCCGTTGACGGTCGGAAAACTGCAGCGCAATGCTTCATGGCGCTGCACGACTGCATCCACCGCCTGCTGCAACGCTTCGGTGTTTAACTGCCCGTTCAGCCGGACCGTCCACGAAATGTTGTACGCGGCACTGCCGGGTTCAAGCTGATCAAGAAACCACAGTCGTTGCTGTGAATACGACAACGGCAACGCACCGTCACGCGACACCGGCAAAAGCGGCAGGTCGGCGGAACGCACCGACCGTTCAGACCATTTCAGCAGCGCGACAATCTGTACTTTGCGTTCGCGAATGTGTTCGGCAATGTCGGCGGTGATCACGCCCTGCGGTGCATCGACCAGCAGTTCATTGCCGTCGACACCCAGCCGCACACCCTGTTCGCGCAGGTAACCGATGAGTTCGAGAGCCGTCAAAACCGGAGCACCTCACGA
>CAYLLI010000114.1:7084-7557 GCA_964384295.1 uncultured Chromatiaceae bacterium | reverse complement strand
ACATTGCCCTGCAAACCCTTCTCGGCGCTCACTCCACCCGCACGACGGGTAATGATGTTAATCACGCCCCCTACTGCGCCGTTGCCGTAGCGCACGCTGTTAGCACCGCGGACAACCTCGATTCGCTCGACCTGATCCAGCGGCAAGGAAGCATAATCGGGAGCGGCCTGATCGGCAGTGTTCAGACGAATACCATCGACCAGCACCAGAACGTTGCTCGCAAACGTGTCGCCCTGACCGCGAATATCGACACCACTGAATTTTTCGTTGCCGGCAAAACCGCGAAGCTGCACATTCGCTTGACGGGCCAGTAACTCAACAATGTCGGTCGACGGCGAAAGGGCAATGTCTTCAGCAGTAATGACATTGGCACTGCGCGGCAACTGCGCCAGTCGCTGCTCACGCACACCGGTAACAATAATCTCGTCAACTCTGGGAACGGCAGGCGGCGTCACATCCTGCGCCGGCACCAC
>CAYLLI010000114.1:0-7074 GCA_964384295.1 uncultured Chromatiaceae bacterium | reverse complement strand
CAGCAGGCAGCACCGCAAGCGCTCCAAACGCGCGCGCGAACCTTCTCTGTGCTCGAGTGTTAGTGGTCTGAATCACTTCCCGTTCTCTTCAGAATATGCGGGTTGCCCTGAAGAGAGGTAGTGGTGCAGGTGCCGACCGGAACCGGTCGTGATAAAGACTGAAAAAGTCTGCTATCGCCTGTCATGCCGCCCTCCGCGAACAACTGTTAAAGCAACTATTCAGGCCGGTTCCGGGCTTACAGATCTCTCTGCTTACCGTTGCGGGGGCAGCGCCGGACTCGTGCTTAGACTCACCGGACTTCCCGTTTAACCTGTTTGGCACAGCCTCACAGGCACCTGAGTAGGTGGTGGAACTCTAAAGTCGACGCGGGTGGGTGTCAATCAAAGGAAACGCCAACGGCAAAGATTGAGCACAAAACCTAATGAACTGGGGAATACCGCAACAAGCGAGCTAGCCGGCGAAAGTAACTTAATGCCGACGGGTGCGCAGCCCGACGATCAACGTGCCCGGCTACTTGGGCGAAAACGCGCTGCCTAGAACGCCGGCAGGTATGCCGGCATCGTCTTCACCATCAACGGCATAGTGATACAGGGCGGCAGAGAAAATACCCTGCAACGTGGCATGAACAAGACTCAGGCTGACAAACACAACAATGAACACAACCAGCACGCCAATCATGCCGCCGAGCGACCCTGAGGAAGAGCCCAGACCAAGCAACAGCATCATCAGCGCACCCAGAGCAAAGTAGAGAATGCCAAAGAACAAACCCAACCCGGCGTTGGCAATAATGTTCTCACCCCAGGTACGCCGCATCAGACTCAGGCTTTCTTTCAGCGCATCGACAGGCCCGATGTTGCGGCTCACCAACACCGGTACCGCAAGAAATGTCGCCAGCGACCACAGCACCCCGCTTAAGCCCGCAAACAGGCGCCCCAGCAAACCGGCGCGCTCACCAATCGCGCGAATAACCACACCGACCGTTGCGGCAATGACCGCATAAAAAAAGATCACACCGATTTTTTGCCAGGCAACCCGCAGGCCCGACATCACTGTCGGATCGCCACCGTGGATTCG
The DNA here is from genome assembly GCA_964384295.1 of uncultured Chromatiaceae bacterium. Classification (GTDB taxonomy): domain Bacteria; phylum Pseudomonadota; class Gammaproteobacteria; order Steroidobacterales; genus JABIQA01. The sequence goes on along the minus strand of CAYLLI010000114.1, from coordinate 5,999 downwards.
CTCGAGTGCTGCCGAAACGAGTGCCGCATTGAAGAAAAACACGACGAAGTATTCGATCAGATAGATGATGAAGAGCAGCACAAAGTCGACCTGACCCTCGACCGGCTGATCCATCGTGCTCATGGTCTGAGCGAGCTCGGCATCCGCCATCAACAGAGGCACAAACGATCCGAGCACCAACAGAGCGGCAATACAGGAGAGCACCGGAAACACCAGCAGCTCTTTATCTTTGTTCAGCACAGACCCGCTGAACTTCACCAGATTCCAACTTCGTTCCAAGCGCTCGAACATGTTCCTCACCATCAGTGAATCAATAATTGCTTCAATAAGTTAGCACGTCTGCGGCCCGGCCGGTACGAAGCCCGTCACATGTCAATGGTGACTTTCGCTGACTGAATACGGATACTGCCGCTCCCCGTATAGGGTGCTTCGCGACTTTTTATCAGGATCACAGCATGTTTCGTACCGTTCGTTTCTACCGCATCAAATCAGCCTGGCCGAAAACCGAGGATGACCTATCAACTCAGCTGAACTCGCTGGCGTTTAAGCCCTGCGGTCCTTATTCAGAAACAAGCTCGGGTTGGGAAGCACCGGCAGTAGAGACTCCGGATAATCTGTGTCGGCGACTGAACGGTGCCGACCTGCTGCGACTGCGCACGCAAACGCGGGTGCTGCCGGCCGCCGCTGTTAACGAGGCGCTGACAGAAAGGCTCGAGGAGTACGAGTCACGCATGGGCGAGAAACCCAGTGCGAAACAGAAACGCCGGCTGAAAGCCGAGCTGCGGGAGGAATTATTGCCGAAAGCGCTGGTTAAATCCGAGCGAATCAGCGGGTTCTACTTGCACAGTCTGGGACTGTTGGCAATTGAAGCCGGCAGCGACAGCAAAGCCGAGCGCTTTCTGGACTGCCTGCGCACGGCACTTGGCGGACTCGACGCGGTGCCGATGTTGTTCAACTCCCCCGTGTCGGATTGGTTGAACAGCATCTTTCTGGGCTCAGTACCCGGCGGTTTTCGACTGGGTCGCGAATGCCGCATGCAGGAGCCAACTCTGGGTGGTGCGGTGGTCAATTGGAAAGATATCGATTTAGGCGACAGCAGTATTCGTAAGCATGTGGTTGACGGAATGCGGGTGGAGCGCCTCGCGATCGAGTTTGATGACATCATGAGTTGCGTGCTGGATCAGAACGGGGCGATCAGCAAACTGAAGTTTGTCGGCGACGAAGCAGTGGCCGAGTTGGAAACGACGGACGAAAGCGCCATCGCGAAACAGGATGCTCAGTTTGTGCTGCTCACAGGCACATTGAATCGCTTCGTGGATCAACTCAAGACGACACTGAACGGTTTTAGCTAAGGCTTTTCAGGGCGCTACAGCGCCATCGGCTGAACTTCATCCACACTGTCGAGCAACTCGATAGCGATGGAAACAAAGTCGGAATCGGTAATAATTCCTTCAAGCTTGCCGTTCAACACAACAGGCAAACACCCGATGCGTTGGTTGCGAAGGTACATAGCAGCCTGCCGCAACCCCGTGTTCGGCGTAATAGTGATCAGGTCCCGCTGCATAATCGACTCAACAGTCTGCGCCTCATCCGGCCGGGCCGCCGACGCAGCAGGCAAAGCACGCTGAACATCCCGGTCTGAAACCAGACCAACCAAACGGTTCTCGTCGTCGACCACGGGTAAGTGATAGCAGCCGTATTTCTTCATCGAAGCTGCGGCATCGGGAACGGAGTCGGTTGGTTTCAGAGTCTGTACTCCGGTGGCCATAAAATCGCTGACGTCGGTCATTCGGGTTCCTTTCTAATCTGCAAACTTAGGTTGTATTAACTCGCTGAATCTACGGTTTGCAGCTGCATGCCTGCATCAATCGGGCTGTAACGAGCTCTTATATAGCGCTGCGACCAGTTCACGAAGCTGTGCACCGGCATCGGTTTGCTTACCAAAAAGCCCTGTGCGTCTTTGCACCCCTCGCGGGCAAGAAAATGCCAGGCTTCTTCGCTCTCAACCCCTTCTGCAACGACATCCAGCCCCATTGTTGTGGCCAGTTGAATCGTTGCACGTACAATCGCGACATCAACCGTGTCTGACGGCAGGTCATAGATAAACTCCCGGTCAATCTTTACTTCATCAATGGGCAAATGCTTAAGCTGATACAGCGATGAGTAGCCGGTGCCAAAGTCATCCATCGAGATCCGCACACCGCGACTGCGGAGGTTTGCAAGTACGGTGATGGCTGACTCGAGGTTCTGCGCCAGCGCCTCTTCCGTAATCTCAATGATCAGATTGCGGGGCTTCAGTCCGTTATCGAGCAGCATCTGATCAATCGCAAACGGCAGGTTTTCATCCTTAAGGTCCTGCACGGACAGGTTGACGGCAATTGCCATATCAATGGACTCGTGCCGCCAAAGCGCACAATGGTGCAGCGCCTCTCCCAACACCCACCGGGTCAGCTGACAGATACTGCCCGACTCCTCAAGTATCGGGATGAACTCGGCGGGCATGATCTGACCCAGTTCCGGGTGTTCCCAGCGAACGAGCGCTTCAACACCGACGACGTCGCCGGAGGTCATACAGATTTTCGGCTGAACATGAAGCTCGAGCTGGTGCTCATCGATAGCCACCCGGAGATCACTGAGAATCTTCAGCCGGCGCACCTGGGCCTCACCCTTGCCGTCCTGATACACCTTCATGGGTGTTCGCGCCTGAATCGCATCCTGTTTAGCCAGAGAGGCGCATCGCAGCAGGTCGTCTGCCGTATTGCCGTGCTCCGGATACATCGCAATACCGACGTGCACTTCCAACCCGATTCGCGCCTTGCGCACGCTTAGGCCCGAGTCCAGCAACGACAACACCATCTCGGCTTCATTCAGCGCTGCATCAACGCCGGAGACCGGTGTGACCAGCAAAAACTCATCGCCCTCCAGCCGGGCAAGCGCGGCATCTTCGGGCAGCGTGCGTTTCATGCGCGCTGTGCTCAGCCGAAGCATCTCATCGGCCACCTTATGACCGAGTGTGGAACGAATGTGCTGAAAGCGTCCGAGGTCGATCAGCAAAATGCCGACTTCATAACCCTGACCGATCATTTCACTCAGCAAAGCGAGCGCGTGCTGGCGGTTTGGCAACGATGTAATCGGGTCAGTCAGCGACTGCTCAAACATGCTGGTTTCGCGCTGTTCGATGCCGTCCTGCATCGCATTAAACACCTGCGCAAGTGCACCAATTTCATCGCGGGTGTTTACTTCAACCTTCTTCGTGTAGTCACCGATGGTGATACGCTGCACGGCTTCAGACAACTGATGCACCGGCCGGGTAAGTCGCGTCGAAACAAACCAGACCAGCACGCAAACCACAAGCAACGTTCCTGTCACCAGATAGGAAATAAATACCTGCAGGCTTTTATAGGGTGCCAGTGCCAGATCCAGCGACTGATGCATCAATAAGTAGACGTGCCCTTTTCTGCTGATGAACGGCGTGCGGGTAGAGACAAACCGACGGCTCACTTCATCGAGCGCCTTGAAGACTTCTGCCCCGCTGCGCATCTCTTCGATACCGGCAAGCATCAGCGCTCTGTCGAGCGGCTCCAGTGAACTGCCCAGAAACAGACGACCGGTCACACTGTCGGTCGTAAAGCTGGCCTGCAAGCCGGTCGCATTTTGAATTTTGGCGGCGTACTGGTCATCGACCAGAATAGCCAACACCAGATAGCCTGACTGATAAGGCTCCTGCAGCGGCGCAGCCATCATCTCAAAGGCACGCTCGCCAATCACTGATGTAAATAATTCGCCTGGCAGAAATAAGCCTTCAGACACCGGCGTTCCCGGAGCCAGCGCGGCATCGCTGCTGAACAACACAACACCGTCTGCATCGGTCAATAGAACGACGTTGACCGGCAACTCGGACTGGCGCTGCTCAAGCTCAGTAAGAATGAGTGTCGGGTCAGCAATCTCCAGTGCACTCTGAAAATCATCATCACTAACCAGCGTGTATGCCAGTTGCTTTACTGCAGCCGAGTGCTCGTCAATAAACTGACCCACCGTGCGCACGCCGGCCTTCAGATTACTGTAGGCCTGCTCGGTCGATTTTTCTTTGGCGTTGTACAGGATTGCACTGACGGTGAACGCCTGAGCAAGAACCACCACACACACGACCAGAATCAAAATTTTTGTTCGTAAGCTGCGCATTCGTTCGGCTTGGAAAACAGACCTGGAAAATAGATTAGGATCAAAATGTTAGCCATTCTCCGCGAACAATTACTCCGAACAGGTCACGAACGGGCGAATTCAGTTCATGCCGGATTTACGCCGTTCTTCTGCAACTGATTATGTTTAAAAGGCTTTGTTTACATATCCCCTAGCCTCTTTCTGGTTCGTTTTTCTGGCACTATTTGCCAATGGGACGCTGGAGACCACCTGCCGAAAAATCCTCGCCGTACATTACGCCGGCGGGTTTCGCGATGCTTGAGCAGGAACAGAAAGACCTGTGGCTGCGACGACGCGATGTGGTTAAAGCGCTGGCCGCAGCAGCGGCCGAAGGCGACCGTTCGGAGAACGCCGAATATCATTACCGCAAGAAAGAACTCGGCGGCATCGACCGGCGCATTCGCTACCTGCAGAAACGACTACCGGACCTGAACATTGTTCGGGAGCACCCGAACGCCGAGAAGGTGTTCTTCGGTGCTTATGTGACGTTGGAGAACGTCGACGACGGCAGCGAAGTGAACTACCGTATTGTTGGCGCCGATGAGGCAGACCCGGGGCAGCGTGCAATCAGCATGGACTCACCACTTGCAAAGAACTTGCTGCGAAAAGGTCTTGATGATGAGGTCAGCATCACCCGCGATGGCACAACTCAGCTGTACTGCATTGCGGGCATTCGCTACGCCGATTAGTCAGCGAAAAAAAAGCCGAAGCACAAAGCTCCGGCTTTTTACCCAAGGTGCTACTGCAGTCAGTTGCTGCTTGCAGCTTTCGCCTCGGCACGCTTACGCCGCCACACTTCCTTCTTGTCCTTGATGGCCTGCTCATAGAACTCATCGAAGTCTTCGCCCGCGTCTCTTTCGTACAAGTCTTCAATGTAGACCATGGCGGTTTTCGGCGACTCGGCCCAATGAATGTACTTCCAGCCGTCGTCAGTCTCACGTAGTACGGCACTTACGCGCACGTCCTCACCAATGGGTTTAGACGCAATCACTTTCATCTCAAACTTCATCTCCCAGATCGCGATCGCGAGTCCGGGACCAATCTGCTTCACCTGCACGTCCCGCATGGTTTCGCGAATCGCTTCAATCGCCGGATTCGGACGCGGCGGATCGAGATACTCGCGCAGCCGTGGCCAGCCGACAAACCACTGTGCCTGCTCTTCCGCCAGATAGGTGGGATAGGCTTCGTTCGGGTCCCACAGTTCCAGCAGTGTCGCAAAGTCCTGCGAGTTCCAGCGCCGGGCCGTGTCGTAAACGACTTCAGTCACCGCCTTCTCAATTTCAGGATCGACGGGAATGGGCACCATCGGCTTTATCACTTTGTGACCACCCGCTACTGCCAGGTTGGCTGCTAAAACCGCAATCGCGGCGAGTATTACTTTTCGCATGATCTACTCCTGTTAAGTCCTGCCAAACAACCGCTGAACCACCAGAGTGCCGACCAGATCACCCTGCACATTCACAGCCGTTCTGATCGTGTCCAGCGGTCGCTCAACCACCAATAAAACACCTATTGCCTCAAGCGGAATGCCGGCACCCAGCAGCACCATCTGCATTCCCGCCATCGATCCTGACGGCATACCCGGCGCGCCAATAGACGACACCATGGCCATCAGGAACACCGTCACCATAGCAACGCTGTTGAGATCAATACCAAATAAGTAAGCCAGAAACACCGCCGCAATACCTTCAAACAGTGCGGTACCGTCCATGTTCATGGTCGCACCCAGCGGCAGCACGAATCCGGCCACCGTCTGCGACACGCCGAACTCCTCCTCTGCGGTCTGAATGCTGACCGGC
>CAYLLI010000113.1:0-7582 GCA_964384295.1 uncultured Chromatiaceae bacterium | reverse complement strand
GACGAGCTGTCTGAAGAAGACAAACTGGTTGTGCAGCGTGCACGTAAAGTACAGCGCTTCCTGTCTCAGCCGTTCACCGTTGCTGAAACCTTCACCGGCGCTCCCGGTAAGTACGTCAGCCTGGCCGACACGATTCGCGGCTTTAAAGGCATCGTTGCCGGTGAGTATGACGATCTTCCTGAGCAGGCCTTCTACATGGTGGGCAGCATCGAAGAAGCCGTTGAACAAGCGAAGTCTCTGTAAGACGAATTTAGCGATTAGCTAAGGTAAGCACATGGCTACAATTAATGTCGAAATCGTAAGTGCCGAAGGCCATATCTTCTCAGGTGAGGCCAACATGGTGTTTGCACCGGCACGCGGCGGTGACGTGGGCGTTGCGCCCCGCCACGCACCGATGCTGGCTGACCTGCGTCCGGGCGAATTGCGCGTTGACGTTGTCGATGGTGACGAGCAGTTTTTCTACGTCACCGGCGGCATCCTCGAAGTGCAGCCACACCTCGTAACCGTGCTGGCTGATACAGCGCTTCGCGGCGAGCAGCTGAACGAAGAAGCTGCGAAAGCGGCTCAGGAAGCTGCCGAAGCTGCGGTTGCTGCAGCCGGGGACGACAAGCAGTCGCTTGAGCATGCCCGCATGCAGCTGGTTGAAGCCGCTGCCCGTTATCGCGCGGTGCAGAAGCTGAAAGGCAAACGCTAAAAGTTTGAAGGGCGCCGCTCCCTGCGAAGGATCGCGAAAGCAGGCTTAATAACGAACAACAAACAGATACAACAACAACGATCGGCGCTACTGAACAATCAGCAGCGCCGTTTTTTTTGCGCTGCACAAGCATTGCTAAAAATTATGTAAAAAACGGTGTGCTGCCGCCCCGATGCCTGATAGTGTTAGCCGACAATAAGAAATTAGCCATTGGCTGAATGTCTGGGGAGACATACATTGAAACGATTGTTTCTGCTTGCCGCGTTCTGCGCGGCCACGACGGCGCACGCGACCACATACAATCTGCAGGTCCTGCAATCTTTATCCGGCTCCGGTGACAGCACCGCTTACGCACTAAACGACAACGGTACCGTCGTAGGTTCTTCCTACAATGCGAACACCGGTCAGAACGAATCGGTGTACTGGGAAAACGGCACGGCGACCTCGCTGGGCGTGACCGGGCTTGCTCGCGGCATTAACAACAGCGGCACCATCGTCGGCGAAACCGGCAACGCCACGTTGTTCACGCCAAACGGTGAAGCCTACTCGTATACCACCTCCGGTGGTGTCACGATGCTCGGCACGCTGGGCGGTGCATACTCCGGCGCTTACGACATCAACGAGAGTGGCGTGATCACCGGTCATTCTTATACGTCGACCGAAAACCTGTTGCAGACTCAGGGCTTCGTTTATGAAAGTGGCGTGATGACTTCATTGGGAACGGTTTCCAGTCCAACCGGTTACAGCCGCGGCCACGGCATCAATGATGCCGGTGCGATCGTGGGGCGTACGTCGGCGGTAAATTTCACCGACAGCGACAAGCACATGACCTACTGGGCCGATGACGGCACGCTGGTGTTTCATGGCGACAAGGTCACCGGCAACTACAGCACCGGCCAGCAGATCAACAACAACGGCATTATCGTGGGTAATGGTCGTCAGGCAGAAACCGGCAACACGCAGTTTGGCATGGTCTGGGCCGAAGACGGCACACTGCTGTCAGTGCTCGGCAACTTTGGCGGTGGCACGAGCCGCGCCTGGTCACTAAATGACGATGGCGTGATCGTCGGGTATGCCGACAACGCCGCCGGCGATCGCCTCGCCATGGTGTCCTATGACGGCGTCAATGTGGTTAATCTGAATACCGTCGTTGATCTGACCGGCACCGGTTTTGTCAGCCTGAATGAAGCGTATGACATCAACGCCAGCGGCCAGATCGTTGGTATCGGCACGTTGGCTGACGGCTCTCAGGGCGCGTTTATGCTGACCGCAGTGCCTATTCCGGCAGCAGTTTGGCTGTTCGGTGGTGCGCTCGGTTTGTTGGTGGTGCGGGCCCGCCAGAAGGATGAGCAGGTCGAGGGATAGCGATCATCGTTCCCCGCATGTCCGAACTTCTGACGCACCCCAAGGGTGCGTTTTTTCCTGCCTTGTCTTTGTTATCAAGGCTTGCGTGAAGCTATTTTATTGCAGGCGGATTGCTATACTCGAAGCTTATCAATATCCCTCAAATCTAAGGTACTCACATGATTAAGCGTCTTCGAACAGCCGCTGTTTGCAGCCCGTTTATACTTGCTTCGGCTGCTGCACTGATCTCCGTTCCAGCGGCCGCGGGGGAGTGGGAGTGGGATCTGAAGGAAAACTCCATTGAAGTCGTGGCGGTCCGTCAGGAATGGACTATCGACGATAAGTTTGTCGGCGAGCGACTGTTTGGAGATCTGCACTACAACATCATCTCGCGTGACGCTGCGAAGTTTGCGCACAGCAATTCGCAGGCAACGGAGATGTTTGCCACGGTTGATGCGGAGCTCCAGTGGGGCACTGACGAAGACTTTGAATACGCAAAGGTGGGTGCGACGGCCTACTCTATTCAGTGGGATTACTCACCGCCTGACCCTACCGGCTTTCGCGTCGCAAAAGATCAACTCGAAACCGGCGTCATTCAGTACGGCAAGGACGACCCGTTGGGGATTGAATCTTACGTCGAGCTGACAGCTCTTCGCATTGGCAGGACATTTAACTATCGTCGCACGGCCGACTCCAAACTGAACTACACGTTGGGTATCAAGGCATCACTGGGTTGGGCCTGGGCTGACTCCGTTGAACCGCTGTACAAAGATGTCTCCAATCCATTTAGTGGTGTCGGCCTGACGCTCGCCGTTGATCACAGCACCTGGGGTGGCCCTTATGCCGACGGACGGGTAGTTACCGGCTTCACGCTAGGCAGCCCGGCTACCAACGAGTCGATCTCCCGCGAAGCGCGTGTGCGTTTCGGCTACTTCAAAAAGTTCCAGAGCAACTTTGCGGTTGACCTGTATCTCGAAAAGCGTTCTTTCAACTTTGCCGACCCTATCCTGCCCGACCTGTACACCAAGTCGAAGCGCTATGGTCTCGGTCTGTCCTACAAGTTCTAGATTCATCTAATTACAGCCGTGCGGGCCGGCCCGGGCCCCTTCCGTTTAATCCTTTACGAAACCATCACCATGACCAACCAGAAACTCAGTTTTGTCATTCTTGCTGCCGGCAAAGGCACACGGATGCGTTCTGCGCTCCCGAAAGTGCTTCAGCCGCTGGCGAGCAAGCCGTTGCTGGGCCATGTGCTTGAGGCTGCCGACCAGATTGATGCCCACGAAGTGTGCGTGGTGTACGGCCATGGCGCCGAAGCCGTTCAGGCAGCGTTTGCTGATCGTCAATTAAACTGGGCGCTGCAGGAGCCGCAGCTGGGCACCGGTCATGCCGTTCAGCAGGCCATGCCCAGTGTGACTTCAGGTACCACGGTGTTGGTGCTGTACGGTGATGTGCCGCTGGTACTGCCGGAGACTATGGCGGCGTTGGCTGCTGCAACCGAGGGTGGCAAGCTCGCGTTACTGACGGTTGAAGCCGCTAATCCGCACGGCTATGGACGAATTGTTCGCAATGCCAGTGGTGCTGTGACGGCTATCGTCGAAGAGAAAGACGCCACCGACGAACAGCGGCTCATTACTGAGGTAAACACCGGTTTGCTGGCATGTCCTGCAGAGTTGCTGGGCCCGTGGCTTGACGGGCTGAAGAACGACAACGCGCAGGAAGAGTATTACCTGACTGATATTGTCGCTGCGGCCGTAGCGGACGGTGTGGCAGTGACTGCCGTGCTTGCCGATACGGAAGAAGAAGTCATGGGCATTAATGACAAACGCCAGCTGGCCGAGGCCGAACGTGCGTTGCAGCGTCGTCGGGTGGAGCAGTTAATGGTGGACGGTGCCACGGTTGTCGATCCGGCACGTGTCGATATCCGCGGCAGCGTATCTGTCGGCCAGGATGTGTTCATTGATGTGAACGCCGTATTCGAAGGCGACGTGGCGCTGGGCGATCACGTCGTGATTGGTCCCAATGTGATCGTGACCAACTCGTCAATTGCTGCCGGCACACACATTCATGCCAATAGCGTCATTGAGGACGCAACGGTTGGAGCCAATGCCAACATCGGTCCGTTTGCCCGCCTCCGCCCGAACGCGAACATTCTTGAAGGGGCCCGGGTGGGTAACTTCGTAGAAATCAAAAACACCACGCTGGGCTTGGGCAGTAAAGCAAATCATCTGACGTATCTGGGCGATGCTGAGATCGGCGCCGGTGTTAATGTGGGCTGCGGCACCATCACGTGCAATTACGATGGTGCAAACAAGCACAAGACGATTATCGGCGATAACGCGTTTATCGGCTCCGGTGTGGAGCTGGTAGCTCCGGTGACCATCGGCGAAGGAGCCACCATTGGCGCCGGATCGACGATTGGTGGCAGTGCGCCGGCCGGCGAGCTGACGCTGGAGCGGGCGAAAACCCGCACGATCCGGGGCTGGAAGCGACCGGTAAAGTCGAAGTAGCGGGGAATAATTCCGGGAGCTGCAGAATGCGACCCGAGTCGCAGCGCAGCAAGGGTTTGAAACCTAGAATATGTGAGATTAGGGTTATAGAAACGCTGTTGAGCGATAGGCTTTCGATAGCGCACCCTTTAGCGGCTGACTGGCCGTATCAAATGGAATGTCACGGGGACACCTGCCAGTGACTGGCGGGTTGAGGGAACGATTATGTGTGGGATTGTTGGAGCGGTAGCAGAACGGAACGTAGTGCCTATCCTGATGGAAGGTCTGCGGCGTCTGGAGTATCGCGGTTACGACTCGGCCGGCCTGGCTGTGTTGGAAAACGACGCGGTTGAGCGTCGCAGACGTCTCGGTAAAGTGGCCGAGCTGGAAGACGAGCTCTCACAGCGCCCCGCCCGGGGTGGTGTCGGCATTGCTCACACACGCTGGGCCACGCATGGTGTGCCGAGCCGTGCCAACGCGCATCCGCATATGTCGAACGGCTCCGTCGCGATCGTTCACAACGGCATTATCGAAAATCATGAAGTGCTGAAGGCCCGGCTGATTGAAGCCGGTTATGAGTTCGTCAGTGACACCGATACCGAAGTCATTGCGCACTTGATTCATCAGCATCTGCAGACGGCGGAAGACCTCGAGGCAGCCGTGCGTGCCGCGATTGCCGAACTCGATGGCGCCTATGCATTGGTTGTTATGAGTCCGACACAGCCGGATCGTTTGATCCTGGCACGTGAGGGCTGCCCTGTTGTTGTCGGACTGGGCCTCGGCGAAAACTTTGTAGCCTCCGACGTGGCAGCACTGCTGCCGGTAACCCGAAAGTTTATGTTTCTTGAAGAAGGCGACGTTGCTGTCGTTACCCGCGAAGCCATTACCGTTACAGACAGCGCCGGAAACGCTGCAGAACGCAAGGTTAGCGAATCCGAGCTGTCATCCGATGCGGTAGAGCGCGGTGAATTCCGCCACTACATGCTGAAAGAAATTTACGAGCAGCCGCGTGCACTGGGCGACACGTTGTCTGAACGCATTGCTGACGGCAAAGTGCTGGACGGTGCCTTTGGTCCGCAGGCCGCCGATACGTTGGCAGCCATTCAGAATGTGCACATTGTTGCCTGCGGCACGAGTTATCACGCCGGTCTGATTGCCCGTTACTGGATTGAGGAATACTGCAAACTGCCCTGCAGCGTTGAGATTGCCAGCGAGTACCGTTATCGCAACGCCGTGGTACCGGAGAACACGCTGTTTATGACGGTGTCGCAATCCGGTGAAACGGCCGACACGCTGGCAGCAGTGCGGGCTGCGAAGGATAAGGGCTATCTGGCAACGATGGCCATCTGCAACGTACCGGAAAGCTCACTTGTGCGTGAGTCTGATTTAGTCTTGATGACACGTGCCGGGCCCGAGATCGGCGTTGCGTCGACCAAAGCGTTTACTACGCAACTGGTTGCGTTCGCGATGTTTGCGTTGGCGCTGGCGCGACACCGCGGGATGAGTGACGAGCAGCAGCGCGAGCTGACCAATCAGTTGCTGGAGCTGCCGGCGATGATTGAGCAGGTGCTGTCGCTTGATAAGCAGATTGAAAAAATGTCGGCATCGTTTGCGGATCGGCATCATGCGCTCTTTTTGGGCCGCGGCGCCCAGAACCCGGTGGCGATGGAAGGTGCGTTGAAACTGAAAGAGATTTCATACATTCATGCGGAAGCCTATCCGGCAGGGGAGCTGAAACACGGCCCTCTGGCACTGGTCGATGAAGACATGCCGGTGGTTACGGTTGCACCTAACGATGATCTTTTAGAAAAACTGAAGTCGAATCTGCAGGAAGTGCGGGCCCGTGGCGGCGAGCTGTTTGTATTTGCCGATCCGGACGCCGATTTCGACGACGGCGACGGTATTCAGGTCCTGAAAATGCCGGAGCACGTCGAAGACTTTCAGGCACCGGTCATTTATACCGTGCCTCTGCAGCTGTTGTCTTATCACGTGGCTGTCCTGAAAGGCACCGACGTGGATCAGCCACGCAACCTCGCCAAATCTGTTACTGTCGAGTAGCGGTAAGAGCCCTGAAACCGGCTGATTGTGCCGGATGGGCTGGCTTCTACCGCCGGTGCTGAATGATTGCGCATTCGGCTTATCAGTTGGTCAGGAGTGAGTAAGCATGGTCTGGGTTTTGGCGCTGGTGCTGTGTGTTGCAGCATTTTTCGTTTGGAAGGCAAAGTCCGCTCAATCCGCAAAGGGCAAGAAGGTTAAGAAGCCCGCCACTAACCCGTTTGCATCTAACGAGTTTCTCGCCGGCAAACATTGCTGTGCTGCTGCAAGTCCGCTGAACGGCCGGCGTTTTCTGATTGCCGAATCTCCCAAGCTACCGCTCGAGAACTGCAGCGATCCAGAGTTGTGTGAATGTCATTTCAAGGCCGTTGATGACCGACGCTCCAGCGACGACCGACGTTCCGTGGTCGGCGCGCTGTCGACGGAAATGCCGATCGGCGATGAACGCACCAACCGCCGCACCGGTCGGGATCGGCGCAAGGAAGAAGTCAGCTTTGACTACGATCGTGGTGGCAAGTGATGACCGGTTTCCCGATCGACCCTGTACTGCAAAACGACTGCGTTGTTTTGGGACGCTTTGCTTTGTCGCACCTGTTACTGATGAACAACTCCGGCCTGCCGTGGCTGATTCTGGTGCCGGAGAACACTGTGGGCGCTACTGAGCTGACGGATCTTTCTGCGGCCGATCAGGCGCAGCTGCTGAACGAGATTAACCTGGTGGCAGAACTGCTGAAACGTCGGGATGACGTCGAAAAGCTGAACATTGCGGCGCTTGGTAATATTGTGAAGCAGCTGCACGTGCACGTGGTTGGGCGCCACCAGCAGGACTATTGCTGGCCGAAGCTGGTCTGGGCATCGGACCCTCAGCCCGGTTATAGCGACGCAGCGGTGGCGGAATGGCGTAAACAGCTGCAGGATGTGCCGGGGTTTGTGCCCGCATAACCAGCAGTATCCCAAGGGTTCTGAACCCCGCCCCGTTTTTTGAGCGTCTGCGCGACGC
>CAYLLI010000112.1:0-7642 GCA_964384295.1 uncultured Chromatiaceae bacterium | reverse complement strand
CCGGTGTGCACGCCCATCGGGTCAAGGTTTTCGATCGAGCAGATGATGATGCAGTTGTCTGCACAATCGCGGACCACTTCCATCTCGTACTCTTTCCAACCGAGCACCGACTCTTCCACCAACACCTCAGTCGTCGGCGACAGGTCCAGCCCGCGAGTCACGATTTGCTCAAACTCTTCCCGGTTGTAGGCGATACCGCCGCCGGTACCACCCATCGTGAAAGACGGCCGGATAATGGTCGGGAAACCCACATCCTCAAGAATCTCATAAGCCTCTTCCAGAGAGTGCGCAACGTCAGCGCGGGGCGACTCCAGACCAATGTCGGTCATCGCATCTTTAAACTTGGCACGGTCTTCAGCGGTATCGATAGCTTCCTTGCGGGCACCGATCATCTCGACGCCGTACTTCTTAAGAACACCCTCGCGGTCGAGGTCCAGCGCGCAGTTCAGCGCGGTCTGGCCACCCATGGTGGGAAGCAGCGCGTCGGGCATCTCTTTCTGAATGATTTTCTCAACCGTCTTCCATTCGACCGGTTCGATGTAGATGGCATCTGCCATGTCCGGGTCGGTCATGATGGTGGCCGGATTCGAGTTCACCAGAATGACCCTGAACCCTTCTTCCTTCAGCGCCTTACAAGCTTGCGCTCCGGAGTAGTCAAACTCACATGCCTGACCAATGACAATGGGGCCGGCACCGATAATCAAAATACTTTTTATGTCTTGTCTTTTAGGCATGTGCTGTATCTGTCTTCCAGGATGAGTTGTCCAACTAGGTTGGTTGTTATTGTGTTTTGTGCGGGCTCAGGGTTAACCCCCTTTGGCGCCCGTTGCCACTTTGCCGGCAGCCGTATTCATCATTTCGATGAAGCGTCCGAAGATAGGTCTTAAATCATGCGGACCGGGGCTTGCCTCGGGGTGCCCCTGAAAACCCATCGCCAGACAGTCGGTGCGTTCGACGCCCTGCAGACTGCCGTCAAAGAGCGACTTATGAGTGGCCTTCAAGTTATCGGGGAGAGCGTCCTCATCGACCGCAAACCCGTGGTTCTGACTGGTGATGAACACCTCTTTAGTCTCGAGGTCGCTGACCGGATGGTTCGCACCGTGATGACCGAACTTCATCTTCAGTGTTTTCGCGCCGCTCGCAAGTGACAACAACTGATGCCCCAGACAGATACCGAAGATAGGAATACCCGCCGCGGTGATTTCTTTAATGGCTTCAATCGCATAGGTGCAAGGTTCCGGGTCGCCGGGGCCATTGGACAGGAAAACACCGTCAGGCGACATTGCGAGCACTTCGCTCGCCGGAGTCTGCGCAGGCACAACAGTCACCCGACAGCTGCTGTCGACCAGCAAGCGGAGGATGTTGCGTTTAATGCCAAAGTCGTAAGCGACAACATGAAAGTCGGCATTGCGTTTGCCGGGACCGCCGGTGGGTTCCGGCCAGTTACTGCCCATGCTCCACTGGTAGGTTTCTTCAGTAGTAACGATTTTCGCCAGGTCCATGCCGGCGAGGCCCGGGAATTTTTTCGCGTGGGCGATGGCTTCGGCTTCGTCGATCGAATCACCGGCCATGATGCAGCCGCTTTGTGCACCCTTCTCTCGGAGGATGCGGGTGAGCTTGCGGGTATCGATGTCAGCAATCGCTACCGTGTTACCGCGTTTTAGAAACTCGGTAAGCTCCACTTCAGAGCGGTAGTTGCTGGTGACCATGGAAAGGTCGCGAATGATGAGCCCGGCGGCGTGGATCTGACTGCTTTCGAAGTCTTCGCTGTTAGTGCCGGTATTGCCGATATGGGGATAAGTAAGAGTTACGATCTGACGACAGTATGACGGGTCTGTCAGTATCTCCTGATATCCCGTCATTGATGTGTTGAAAACAACCTCACCAATGGTTTGCCCTTCGGCGCCAACCGAAATTCCCCGAAAAATGGTGCCGTCTTCCAGCGCCAATATGGCAGGTTGCGTCACTCGTCACTCCTCACACCAGATAAGTTATACATAGAAACGGGAGGCGCCTTATTCAGGTTACCTCCCGCAAACTAGCGTGGTCATGTCTAGACCGAGGGGATTGTATAGAAGAGTTCCACAGGTTGCTACAGAAAAATGAGCCGGAACGAAATTTTTGCCCGCGCTAAGGACGGACTCTGTAAAAACGCGTCCTAGGAATTGAACCCCAGCACATCGGGCATGCCATACAGGCCGGACGGCTTGCCCTGCAGCCATCGTGCAGCCCTGACAGCACCTTGAGCAAACACGCTGCGGTCTGCAGCGTGATGCCGCAGCTCAACAATTTCAGTGTCGGAAGCAAACATAACGCTGTGATCACCAACGATGCTGCCTGCGCGAATCGAGCTGAAACCGATCTCGCCGCGGCTGCGCTCTTCGCGCTTACCCGTCCGGTCATAAACAGCGACTTCGCCCAGTTCTGCACCGCGCTCTTTCGCAACAGCCTCGCCCAGTTGCAGTGCAGTACCGGACGGTGCGTCGACTTTGTGGCGATGATGGGCTTCAACAATCTCGGTATCCCACTCGGAACCCAGGTATCGAGCGGCCAGTCGGGCGAGCTCGGTCGTTACGTTAACGCCGACGCTCATGTTGCGGGCGTACATAATCGGAATCTCTGTCGCGGCTTCGGCAAGCATTACCTGCTGACTCTCGTTCAGGCCCGTGGTGCCCATCACCAGAGCAACGCCATGTTTGCGGCACGCTGCCAGATGACCCTGAACAGCCACCGGCAATGTAAAATCGATAGCAACATCGGCCTCGTGCAGAGCCGCATTCAGATCACTGCCTACAAGTACACCGGTGGCCGGCAAACCGGCGACAACGCCGAGGTCCACACCGATTAACGGATCATCATTTACAGTGACTGCTGCCACAACTTCAGCATCACGGCTTTCGGTAACGGCGCGGGTAACAGCAATACCCATACGTCCAGTGCAACCCAAAACTGCTACCCGCATTGTTATCCCCTGATCACGCAGCGACAGCAAGCGTTAATCGGCTGCCGAGGTAATGTCTTTAAAAAATGCTTTTACGCTGTCAGCCCAACTATGAGCTCTGGGACGATGTTTGTCTCCGCCATCCGCCAGCGATTCCTGGAAGGACTCTAACAGCTTTTTCTGTTTTTCGGTTAGCTTCACCGGCGTCTCGACATCGACCTGGCAATACAGATCACCAACCCCGCCGCCGCGTACCGGAGTGACACCTTTGCCACGCAACCGGAACACGTTACCGGACTGTGTACCTTCCGGAATTTTCAAATTCACTTCACCGTCCAGCGTCGGTACCTGAACCTGTCCGCCCAATGCAGCCTTCGCAAATGAAATGGGCACAGAGCAGCGCAGGTTGGCGCCATCACGCTCAAACAACTCGTGACGCTTAACACGAATTTCAACGTACAGATCTCCGGGAGGCCCGCCGTTCTGACCGGCTTCGCCTTCACCGCTCAACCGAATGCGATCGCCGTCATCAACGCCGGGTGGTACTTTGACCGAGAGCGTTTTTTCTTCACGCACCTGGCCGCTGCCGCCACAATCCTGGCACGGGTCTTCAACAACGGTTCCAACACCGCCGCAATCCGGGCAGGTTTGTTGCACCGAGAAGAATCCTTGCTGAGCCCGAATCTGTCCGACGCCGCCGCAGGTGGTGCAGGTCTTGCGGTCGGTGCCCGGCTTAGCTCCGGAACCATCACAGGTATTGCAGCTTGCCATGGTCGGAAATGACAACGTAACGGAGTCGCCCTTAACAGCCTGCTCCAATGTCAGGCTCAGGTCATAACGCAAGTCTGCGCCACGAAACACATTGCTGCGGCCGCCGCGGCGGCCGCCGCCACCAAAGATGTCGCCGAAGACATCGCCGAAGACATCGCCGAACCCGCTCGGGTCGCCACCAAAGCCACCGAAACCACCCATGCCGCCCTGCTCGAACGCAGCGTGACCGTGCTGGTCGTATGCCGCACGCTTCTGCTGATCGGACAGCACCTCATAGGCCTCCTTCACTTCCTTGAAGTTGGCTTCTGCGGTTTCATCATCGGGGTTGCGATCGGGGTGGTACTTCATCGCCATACGACGATAGGCCTTCTTGATGTCTGCCTCGGCAGCACCACGCTCCACACCCAACACTTCGTAGTAATCGCGTTTCGACATTCTGTTATTCCGTTACCTGCATAAACGGACAAAGGGATCACGGGCAAACACCCGGGATCCCCTGCCCTTTAAACAAAGAGAGTGCGAATAAACTTACTACTCTTCTTTGCCCTCATCGGCGTCTTTCACTTCTTCAAACACGGCATCAACAACACCGTCGTCAGCAGCAGCTACGGCACCCTCACCTTCCTGGGCAGCGGCCTGTTCATAGACTCGCTGCGCCAATCCGGCAGAGGCTTCGCTTAAGGCTTTTACCTTCGCTTCAATAGCGTCTTTGTCGTCACCTTTCAGCGCTTCTTTCAGATCGTTTGAAGCAGCTTCAATGGCGGCACGCTCTTCAGCAGTGACCTTGTCACCCAGCTCCTCGAGAGACTTCTCGGAACCGTGCAACAACGAGTCAGCCTGGTTGCGTACTTCGACCAGCTCACGGAATTTCTTATCGTCTTCCTCGTGAGCGGCTGCATCGTTCACCATGCGTTCGACTTCTTCATCCGACAAACCGCTGGATGCCTGAATGACAATCTTCTGCTCTTTGCCGCTGGCCTTATCTTTCGCCGACACGTTCAGAATGCCGTTCGCGTCGATGTCAAAGGTCACTTCAATCTGCGGCATGCCACGCGGCGCAGGCGGAATGTCTGACAGGTCAAAACGACCCAGCGACTTATTATCCACCGAACGTTCACGCTCGCCCTGCAGCACATGAATGGTTACCGCAGGCTGATTGTCTTCTGCTGTTGAGAACGTCTGATTCGCTTTCGTCGGAATTGTCGTGTTCTTCTCGATCAGCTTGGTCATCACGCCACCGAGCGTTTCGATACCCAGTGACAAAGGCGTTACGTCTAGCAGCAACACATCTTTCACATCGCCTGACAACACGCCGCCCTGAATACCGGCACCAATGGCAACCGCTTCATCCGGGTTCACATCGCGACGGGGTTCTTTACCAAAGAACGCCTGCACAGCTTCCTGAACCTTGGGCATGCGGCTCTGACCACCAACCAGAATGACGTCATCAATATCACCCACGCTCAAGCCGGCATCTTTCAATGCAGTTTTGCACGGTGCAATTGTGCGGCTGACCAGGTCATCCACCAATGACTCGAGCTTCGCGCGTGTCAGCTTGATGTTCAGATGCTTCGGACCGGACGCATCAGCAGTGATGTACGGCAGGTTCACCTCTGTCTGAGCGCTGGATGAAAGCTCAATCTTCGCTTTCTCGGCAGCCTCTTTCAGGCGCTGCATTGCCAGCGGATCTTTACTGACGTCGACACCACTTTCTTTATTGAACTCATCAGCAAGGTACTCGATGATTTTCATATCGAAGTCTTCACCGCCAAGGAACGTATCACCGTTGGTCGCCAACACTTCAAACTGATGCTCGCCATCGATCTCGGCAATCTCAATCAGTGAGACGTCAAACGTACCGCCACCGAGGTCATACACCGCAATCTTGCGATCGCCGCGTTGCTTATCCATGCCATAAGCAAGGGCTGCCGCAGTCGGCTCGTTAATGATGCGCTTTACTTCCAGCCCGGCAATCTTGCCGGCATCTTTCGTGGCCTGACGCTGCGAATCGTTGAAGTAAGCAGGCACAGTAATCACCGCTTCAGTGACCGGCTCGCCGAGATAATCTTCAGCGGTCTTCTTCATTTTCTGCAGCACGCGGGCAGAAACTTCAGGCGGCGCCATCGCCTTGCCGTTCGCCTCAACCCAGGCATCGCCGTTGTCGGCTTTAACAATCTTGTACGGCACCATGTCCATGTCGCGCTGAACCACGTCGTCGGTAAACGCACGACCGATCAGTCGCTTTACAGCAAACAGGGTGTTTTCCGGGTTGGTCACAGCCTGGCGTTTAGCCGACTGGCCCACCAGTACTTCATCATCAGCAGCAAACGCCACAACCGATGGTGTGGTGCGATCGCCTTCGCTGTTCTCGATGACCTTTACTGAGTCACCGTCCATCAAAGCAACACACGAGTTCGTGGTGCCGAGGTCAATTCCAATTACACGTCCCATATCGTTCTCCGGGTATGAATTTGTTCAAATAAAATTAGCTTGTTTCTTATGTAAGGGCGGATGGCTGACTTTCAAGACGCGCCCTGCTAAATCCGGGTATTTTTTTCGGCTAATCCGGCGCTTTGGCAACAATTACTCGGGCCGGACGCAACAGACGGCCGTTCAACACGTAGCCTCTCTGCACGACTGACAACACAGAACCGGGCTCCGCAGTGTCAGAGGGCTGCATGACCATCGCCTCATGCTGCTCCGGGTTAAATGGCTCACCTTCCGGATCAATAACCTCAACCCCGGAAGACTGCATCGCCGACAAAAACTGCTTGAGCCCTGCCCTGTTGCCTTCCAGCAGATCCGCCACCGTCGCGTTGTCGCTTTCCGCCGCCTGAATGCCGAGCTCCAGCGTGTCGAGCACGGTCAGCATCTCGCCGGCGAACCGTTCGATGGCAAACTGCCGGGCCTGCTGAGCTTCGCGCTCCACCCGGCGCACTTTGTTTTCTGCATCGGCAATCGCGTACTGGTATTTCTCAACCTGCTGCTGGGCGGCTTCGAGCGCGTCGCGCAAGCCAGCCTCAACTGACTGCTCAGAAGCATCGGCATCAATCACCTGCGTTTCAGCGAGCTCCGCCTCCAGCGCTTCCCGCTCGTCCTCCGGCAATACCGTGGTTTCCGCCAGTTCCGCTTCTGTCGCTACCGGTTCTTGATCCGCTGCTTCCGCTTCGGTGTTATTCGGGTCGGTCTTGCCTGCAGTCATGTTCACGTATCCGATTGATAATTAAATAAAAATAAAGATAAAACGCACCGTCGCACAGAGCCTCCAGGTGCCCTGAGCCGGTTAAGTTATGGGTTTATGGGCGCTATTTAGCGGATTTCAAGGCTGCGCCGACAAGTTTTGCTGTGACATCAACGATAGGAATCACGCGCTCGTAGGCCATACGGGTTGGCCCGATAACGCCAAGTACGCCAACGATTTCGTCATCGACCCGATACGGGGCGGTGACGATGCTGCAGTCATCGAGCAGCTGATAACCGGACTCTTCGCCGATAAAGATTTTGACGCCATCCGACACAATGCTCTGATCCAGCAAACCGAGAATTTCCCGTTTCTGATTGAACGCCTCAAACAGCTGCTTCAGTTTGTCGATATCGGACAGCTCGTGAAAATTCATCAACTGAGTTTCGCCCGCCATCACGTACTCGGGCTTCGGCGCATCCACTTTCAGCGCCTGCTGGGCAATGCCGATGGTGTCGATCATCAGTTGGTTCATGCTTTGCTGAGTCGCACGCATCTCCTCAATGACCAACTCGCGAACCCGGTTTAGCTCTTTGCCGGCAAAGTTTTGATTCAGGTAATTGGCCGCGTGACGCAGCTCTGTTTCAGAGTAGTCCCGGTCGAGATTCAAAACCCGGTTCTGAACGTCGTGGTCATTGACCACAAGAATAGCCAGCACGCGCTGACTGGACAGCGGCACAAACTCGACC
>CAYLLI010000111.1:3482-7648 GCA_964384295.1 uncultured Chromatiaceae bacterium | reverse complement strand
CGCATGCATTCATCTTCTGTTTTCGGGTTGCCGTCATCTTCACACTGAATGTTGTCAGCAGCCACCCAAAGCGGCGTGCCGGCAACGATCAAGGTGTGAACCGATTTGTAACCTTTAATGCCGCCGATAGAAAGATCGTTCAGCGGGTTCATGATGACGTCGAGTTTGCCTTTCTTAATGGCTTTGTCGCAAGCCGTCAGGTCGTTAACGTACTTGGTTTTGACGGTGTGATTCGGCATGTAGGCTTTGGCGGTCTGTGTTGTCAGCGGGCCAGCGCAAATGCGAATGTCTTCACGCGCAATCAGGTCATTCAGGCTGTTGATCTCGCCGACCAGCTTTGAATCTTCCGGAATGTGAATGAACTGACTGGATGCCGTCATCGTGCAGCTGAAGCGACGCGACTCGCGCCGCCGCATGCCTTGTGTATTCCCGCCGAGCGCATTCAGCTGAGAGATAAAGTCGATCTTGTTGTCTGTCAGAATCGACGTTGCGGGCAAGCGTCCTGGCGGCAGAACCACTGACTCAACCTTCAGATCAACGCCGTAGTGTTTGCCGATGTCTTCCAGCACCATCGACTGATACTTCTGACTCACGCCGGAGAAATACCACGAGGTGTTCTGTGGTGTTTCGGGCACGCCCTGAACCAGCTGACGAATGACGCCGGTATCCAGAATGTCTTTGAACATGCCGACCGGTTTTTCAGGCCATGGCGCAATTTCAGGCTGCGGCAGGCAGTCGACGAGCCGGACAATGTAGCTCTTGGAAGCGCCCGGTGATGATTCGGGTTCGTCATTCAGCACTTCCTGATCGCGACCGCTGGCAATAATGCGAATCCAGGCAGCGTCGAACGCTGCGATTAGCTGTTCGCGACCTTTGGCGATTTCTTCAGGCGACCAGTCGCCGGAACGCACCGGCAGTTCGTCGATTTTTGAGACGGCCTGGCCGCCGTGGGCACCCGCGTTGGCGATTCCTGAAAATGACAGCCCTGCGGTGAGTCCCAGCAAAGCAATAAGGATGGTTTTCTTCATCGAAACACTCCTGACTTGGTCGTAATCGAGTTATGCCGCGCCTGATACCGCGGTGAGGGCGTAAGAAATAGCACTATTTTCGGGGCAAGCGCGCACCCGTGATTGAACTGTCTGCCTATTGGACTGCCGGCACATAGAAACGGCCGGTAGGAATCCATCTGGCAAACCCGAATCTGCCAGATAGGGTTAGTGAAGAGAGTTACGTGTACCTTTTCAACCCAATGAGTGGCCGGGCATTTGCCCGAACGCGGATAGAAATCGACAGATTGCTCTTGGGAGTCATCTGCAAACAGGAGAACACGATGAACTTGAGCAGATATTTGTTGGCCGTATTGATGCTCTTCAGTATTTCTTTGCCGGGTGTTGCGGACGAGCAGCAGGGCGCTGCGGCGCGAAAGGCCGTCTTAATTACCGGCGCCAACCGCGGCATCGGATTTGAGTTTGTGAAACAGTATGCTGCAGCTGATTGGTTCGTGATCGCGACCACCCGGAACCCGGCCGGGGCAGACGAACTGAACGCCTTTGCCGCTGAGCGTGAGAATGTCGTCGTGGAGCGACTCGACTTGCTGGATCATGCCGGTATTGATGCGCTTGCCGAACAGTATAAAGATCAGCCGATTGATGTGTTACTGAATAATGCTGGCCTGATGGCAGGGCCCGAGAAAGGTCAGATTGTCGGTACCATCGATTACGACGAGTTTATTCGTACCTACCGAATCAACGCGATGGGTCCGCTGAAGGTATCCGAGGCTTTCTATCCTCATGTCAAAAAAAGCGAGACCAAGTTGATGGCAGCGTTGACAACGGGCAAGGGTAAGCGCGGTATTCCCGTGCCGGGATTTACGCTCTACAAAACCAGTAAGGCCGCGCTGGATTCGATTCAAAAAGAGATTGCGATTCGCTGGAAACGCCAGGGTGTGCGGGTTGTGACCTTGTTGCCGGGCCGCGTGCTGACGCACGGAGAGCCCGACAATGGCACTGGCAACAATGTGCCGATCGAGCAAAGCATCGCCGGAATGATCAAGGTGATGGACGAGTTTCCGATGGATATGACCGGCAGCACCATGCAGTGGGATGGCGTGCTGATTGAGAAGCCCTGAATCAGGTGCAGGTGTGAGAGGGCAGGCTGCGAAGCCATGGTCGAGACCCTCGGACTGAGAAGTCATGATCTTGCCGTTGCGCAGGCTGTGCGCTGTGTAGACACAGCTCGTTCGGACCGACGAGTCATGTTTTCCGTGCGCAGTTAAGAATGCATACTTGAGTCTCGCTTAGACGGGGAGAGCCATGATGCTGCTGCATACTTTTGCTATTACGCCCAACAACCGCAAAGTTGTGGCGTTTATTAAGCACTATGATCTGCCGGTTGAAATTCACGGCGTAAACTTTGCCAAGAAAGAAACGCAGACGGACGAATTCATTGCCCTGAATCCGATGCGCAAGGTTCCGGTATTGGTGGATGGTGATTTCGCGTTATGGGAGTCCAATGCGATTCTCGCCTACCTTGCCACCTGTTTTCCTGAAACCGCCGCTCTGCCTGACGACCCGCGTGGCAGAGCCGACGTCGATCGTTGGTTGCATTGGCAGAGCTGCCACTTAATGCCGTTGATGGGGCGTTTTAAAACCGGAGAGGAAACCGATCTTGCTGCGGTCCATCCGCTGTTCGATGTGCTGGAAGGGCAGCTTGGCGGCCGCGACTTTATCTTGGGTGAGCTGACGATAGCCGACTTTGCGGTGGCGGCCTATCTGATGACCAGCATCGGCAACACGCTCGACTATAGTGGTCATCCGAATCTCACGGCATGGCGGGACCGCATGCTGCAGTTGAAAGGTTTCGTAGAGTCAGAGGTTCGTATGCCGAAACGGCCTGCGTAAGTATCAGGGGATTATTGTGAATGGGATAGTCAGGAAGTATCCGTTTCTAACCTACGTCGTGATGGCCTACGCCTTTACCTGGACGTTTGCAGTGCCTCTTGCGCTGTCGAAGCGCGGCATCATCGCTGCCGAGCTACCGCATTTTCTTGAGGTGATTGCTGCCTTCGGACCTTTCGTAGCAGCGCTCATCGTGGCTCGTGCACTGCCGGACTTTGGCGGTGTCAGCCGCATTTTTGGCGGCCTTGCGAAGTGGCGGGTTCCCGGGTTTTGGTTGCTGTTCAGTGTGTTTAGTCCGTTCGTATTGCTGGTCATTGTGGTCGCAATTAATTGGCTGGCATCCGGACAACAACCGGTGTTTGAAACTGAAAAGTCACTGCACTACCTGACCCTTGCCGGGCTATTCGAGCTGGTGGTGATTGGCGGTATGGTGCAGGGCTTTGGTGAAGAACCCGGCTGGCGGGGGTTTGCAATCCCCTGGTTACGCCGCGCACGCGGGCCACTGAAAGCGTCGTTGGTGCTGGCACCGTTTTGGCTGTTCTGGCATCTGCCGCAGTTTCTGGGCCGGCCGGAATTTGGAATCGGTCCGTTCATCGGCTTTGCGGCCGGGATTCTGGCAGCGACCATGTGGCTGACGCTTATCCATGAAAAGACCGGCAGTATTCTGATGGCCGCACTCTGGCACACCACCGTAAACGTTGCGCGAAACATTGCGCTGGCCATTTCGGTGCCGATGTTCCTGACCTTCAACACACTGATTATGGTGGTGGGAATCGGCATTGCGGTGTACTGGATAGTGACTCGCAAGCGTCAGTCAGCAAATTCTCAATGACGAAAAAAGCCGGCTTTTAAGCCGGCTTTTTTATCCGTTGGGACTGGCTGCTACTTAAACAAGTCAGCGTAGTCAGCGACGAAGTCGTCAATGCTGCGCGGCGCTCTGCCCAGCATCTCTCCCATCAGTTCGGTTTTGTGATCGATCATGCCACCCGCAATGCCGGCCAGTTCCCCTGTGACGGCTTCAACGCGCCATTCAGGAAAGCCGACTTTGCGCAGCACATCCGAGTACACGTCCATCGGCGGACTAACGTGTTTGATCTCGCGCCCCAGAACCTTACTGAAGCGGGCAGCGACTTCTCCGAGGTTGATAAGCTCGGGGCCAGTGATGTCGTAGCTCTGGTTCTCGTGACCGTCTTCGGTCAGGACTTTTGCAATCACCTCGCCGACGTCGCGCAGGTCGGTGGGTACAACATTGCCTTCTCCTGTCGGCAT
>CAYLLI010000111.1:0-3382 GCA_964384295.1 uncultured Chromatiaceae bacterium | reverse complement strand
CCGCCGGTTTTGCCGGTTGCTCCGGTCAGTAAGATCATAGTCATCTCCACATAGGGCGACCCGCTTTCAGGCCGCATTGAATTTGTGTTGCCGGATTATGCCACTTCAGGTGAACAAAGCGGGGGTTGCCCGGACCGTATAACGGACAGTGCTTAAGCCGATTCGTCGAGCCGATACCGGTTCAGAATCAGAATGCTGCCCGAATGCAGCAATGCCGGCACAGCGATATAGGCGAAAGCGATCCAGCTGTTTACCGACTCGCTCTGCGGCGCCATGCTGCCGTCCGAGGATTCGACAAATCCGATGTAGGACAGAAACGCGAGGAACAGTGCGGAACCCAGTGCATTGCCGACTTTATCGACGGCTGAGTAAACGGACGACAAAGCGCCTTCGCGACTGACCCCGGACCGCATGCGGTCGTAGTTGATCGTATCCGTCAGCACCGAGAACGACATCAAAATAAAGCCGCCGTTAAAGAGACCAATGCCCAGAGCAATCAGCCAGACAATCCACATCGAGTCCTGATCAGCCAGCCAGTACCCCTGAATGCAAATCGCGTAGAGAATCAGGCACCATTTATACACCGGCATTTTGCCCCAGCGTTTGGCGGCCCAAACCAGCAGAGGCATCGAGCCGATTGATGCAAAGCAGATCACGATAATCCAGATGGCGATAACGCCGAACGCGCCGGCCCCGAAGCCCATGGCGTAGGCGAAAAAGAACAGCCCGCCTGCGTAGCCGATACCGGCGCTGATGTACTGAACAATGTTGGCTGTAATCAGCGTGATAAACGGTTTGTTCGCCCACGCGGTTCGAATCTGCTCGCCCAGTGATGGTGTTGCATCATCTGCCGGCGTGCCGCGGGCACCGCTGGTGCCGAAAAACACCCATAATGTTGACAGCAAGATGACGCCACCTACCACCAAAGCCATGATTTCATAGGCCTGTCGCGCGGTTTGGCCGTAATCCTGAATGGCGCGACTGATGATCTCCGGCGCTAATGCGCCGCCGACTAATAAACCCACGGCCAGCGCACCGTTGCGAAACGACAGTATGGTGGTGCGTTCATCGGGGTCGTCGGACATTTCCGATGCCATCGTCAGGTACGGTACCGAGAACATCGAGTAGCCGGTGTTCAGAATAAGATAGACGGCGGTCATATAGATAAACAGCGCCTGATCCTGAATATCCGGCACGAAGAACAGCAGCAGAAAGCTTAGTGATGCGATCAGTCCGCCCGCCAGAATAAACGGTCTGCGGCGTCCCCAGCGGGTGTTGGTTTTGTCAGAAATCACGCCGGCGATCGGATCGGCGAGCACCACCCAGATTTTTGCAATCAGGATGACCAGAGCGCCCATCGCCGGGTCGAGACCCAGAACTGTGCTCATGTAGATCGGCAAAATTAGCGCCGGAGTGTCGCGCAGTATCTGGCCACCGACCTGACCCGCGCCATAACCAAAATACGCTGAAACCGGCAGTTTGCTGTGTGAGTTGCTCAAACTATTCCCCTCATTTTTTTTGCACCATAGCAGAGAACCTGCGACGCTCGAACCGCATTTTCATGGGTTTGGTGGCCTCTGACCGTTTTGCCGTATTGCGAGATTTGAAACTGCCGGGGTTACTTTGTTAGACTCATCCTAAAGCGCAACAATAAATAACGAAAACAAGCGCATACAAATGCCGCTCAGTCTTTTGAGAGGGCGTTATAAAACGACAGGGGAATATGATGAACTCATTTAGCATTGGGATGCGGATGCAGGTGAAGCTTTCGTGTCTGACTTTTCTTGGTGTTTCTTTTCTCGTTGGTAATGTGGCCCAAGCCGCTCCGGTCAGCTTGACGACTTGGACAGCTGAATCGTATCCGGCAGTGTCGGGCTTCGGTGCAGGCAACTGGACGGTTGCCGGCGACGGGGACTCGGTATTCCAGAGCGTCAATGGCCAGCCGACTTTGTTCTACAGCGATTTTAATGCCATCAACAGTGAAGTAACCGGAGTCCTCTCGATCGGTGGTGGTGATGACGATCTGGCCGGTTTTGCTCTGGGTTTTAATCCCGGTGATTCCACGAATGCTGCCGCCGACTATCTGTTGATTGACTGGAAGGGTGGCACTCAGGACTTTAACTTTGGTGCTCCGTCGAACACGCCGGGCAGTACGTCCGAAGCGGGGCTCGCAGTGTCACGCGTCACGGGTATTCCGACAGCCGATGAGTTCTGGGGCCATGTAGACTTTGACGAGAACCCCGGTGGCGGGCTGACCGAGCTGGCGCGCGCCAACACATTGGGTGAGACCGGCTGGACTGCGAATACCGACTATGAATTCCGCTTTATCTTTCAGTCCAACAGGCTGCAGGTGTTTGTTGACGATACGCTGGAGTTTGATATTGCCGGCAGTTTTAGTGACGGACGGCTCGCCTTCTACAACTTTTCTCAAGCCGGTGTGACTTACAGTGCCTTCGATTCGGAGGAGGTGCCGCCGCCGATTCCCGTGCCTGCTGCAGTCTGGTTGTTTGGTTCAGCATTGGGATTGCTGGGTTGGCGGGCCCGCAGCAGAACCCGCTGAGCGGTTCAACAGAAAAAAAGGCCTCGCAGTGCTTTGCTGCGAGGCCTTTTTAATGACCGCTGGTTTCAGGTCGCGCGGTCCTGCGACCATAATGCCGAAGCAAGCTTCGGCGCCGGTTTCAAAGGATGAGGGATGAGTATTGAAACCGGCCGGGGGAAGGTGTTAGCGATACTGGAACGCCACCTGCACGCCGCACATGCGACCGTTGCGGTTTACTGCGAAATAGTGGGGCACGCCGACCAGATCGCGGGGCGGTAATGCATAGACTGGCGTCTGGTTGTCGGTGACGTTGTTGCAGTAGCCTTCTGCAGTCCATTGGTCGTTCTGAAAGCCGGCTCTCAGATTCACGTTACCGCGGGACGGAATGAATCCGGAGTTCGCTTCGTCAATAAACTGCTTGCTCTGATAGCTGTAGTCAGCGCGGCCGATGACCGCCCAGGTGCCGCGCCCGATCGGAGCGTTCAGTCCCAGTCCGGTCACGATGCTGGTTTTAGATACACCGATGACCTGCTTGCCGGCTACATTGCCGGTGCTGGTGCCGTCAGGCGCGTCGCAGGGAATGCCGACGACAGCACAGTCGGTGAAGCCTTCCAGCGTCACGATCGTGCCTTCTTTGTACTTCGGGTCAACATAAGCGACGCCAAAATTCCAGTCGAGCCAGCTTGTCAGGCTGACGATGCCATCGAGTTCGGCGCCATTGATCTCGGTTTCGGCGACATTGGTCACGATCGGGTTAGTACCGTCCAGCGTGCTGATGAACTGTTGGTCCGTCCAGTCGATGCGATAGATCGCAGCATTCAGCCTGGCGCGGTTGTTCCAGAA
>CAYLLI010000110.1:0-7684 GCA_964384295.1 uncultured Chromatiaceae bacterium | reverse complement strand
AAACGACCTGTGCGTACTCACCGTTGATCGGCTTTACAACGACCCTCGCATCATTTGGATAGTTGCCTGCGCTACTCGTAATATCGACTGACTTCACGTCAGGTGCAGCAAACGCAGATGAGCTGACCATCGCGCCAATAACTGCTGCCGCAGCGGTCTTACGCATATTTTTTGATGTTGTGCTTTTCATAGTGCTCTCCCTATCAAGCTCTGAATTTGTTGGTTTCAGCTATGTGTCGAGCCGGATCAAAAACCGGTTCAATCTTTTTTTGCCCCTCTGAAACCCTTTTAAATACTGCACTTTTGGTCAAAACTGAGGCGCCAGGGCTCGCCCTCTTTGGCCACCGGCAACTCATGGTCATCAGCCAGCAAAGCGTACGCCGACACCCAGGGTGCTGCAAATGACGTGCCCGTCACATAGAGCCCGGTGCCGCTCGCATTCAAAGCCCAGACATCCACGCCGGGTGCTATAACATCAATGTAGTCGCCGCGGTTAGCGCGACGATAGATCTGCCCGGCAACGTCAACAGCGGTGACCGCGATGACACCCTCATTGGCTGCCGGAAATACGGGTGCAGCGCCGGGGCCCGAATTACCGGCTGCGGCAACCAGCAGGGCTTGGTCGCTGACACCCTGCAACACGCGACCGAGGATAAAACTCTCAACGCCACCAAAACTCAGATTGATGACGTCAGGCTTTACCCCCAACGCACGATTTAATCCATCCAGCAGGTACCAGGTATTGGTCCGGAGCTGCTCAGAGTCATCCACACTAAACACATTGATAGCATGCACCTCCGCATTCGGTGCAATGCCGAACCCGCGCGCCAGCCAAATCGACGCGATCGAAGTACCGTGACTGTGAGCCGGGGCTTCGCCGGTCACGTCGTCGACGACCAGTGCAGCGTCGTCGAATGCTGCCAAACCGGCATTCACTTTACTGTCGAGCAACACCAGTCGCCCGCGCAACGATGCTGCACAGGCATCTGACCAGCCGGTCGCTTCGCGGCCCCACAACTCCGGTGCAGAATCAGCAGCCGACGCGGCGGGATAAAAGGCACGGTTAAACTCAAGAACCAGGTCGGGGTGCGCCTCAAGAATGTTCTGCAGCAACGCATCGGAAGCGGCGGGGGTCAGTTTCTCGCCCGTTTTAAAACGCGACACGACCACTCCGAGTGCTGCGTAGTTGCGCCGGTCCGCGAGCTTTAAGCCAAAACGCGACAACAGCCTGCGCTCTGCATCAGCTTTCTCAAGCGATTCGCTCAGCAATAGCCACTCCGACCGCATTAGATACGGGTCAACGGGCTCAATCACCGGCAAAGGGCTTGCCGCAGGTTCGCGAGGTGCCACAGGCTCGGGTGGTATGACAATCGCAGGCGTTTCGGAAACAACGGGTCTATCGAGTTCTAGTTCGGTGGCTGATGTTCCCGGAATACGCCCGGACTCCGGCGGCACCGGTCGTTCGGGCTCCCGTGTTTGCAGTCTGTCGGTAGCGAGTTCAGCTGCGGCAGACCCCTGAGCCGGATCGCGAGGGTTTGTTCCGGTTTCAGTACCGGTTTCAGTGGCGGGCACACTTCCGGGTGCCGTGCCCGGCTCCGCACTCACGGCCGCCGTCAGTGCCATAAGCACCAGCACCGCAGACAGTCTGCCGATATTACTCAGGCTCTTCACGGGCGATGTACTCAAAGTACGGCTGCGCCTCAAAGAACGCGATCACTTCAGCCGGCGGATACTTCTTCGGAATCGTCAAACGGTAAACACCGAGTGCCGAAGGGCCTTCAATAATTTCTGCTTCAAACTTCAGCAAGCCTGCGTTTGCCGCTTCGATATCAGCCTGTTCGTTAAAGCGAAACTGAAAGACATGGTACTCACCCAGTGACTGCAACGGATGATCGGTCAGGTCATGGCCGGCCAGCAGCCGAATATCCTCAGCCGTGTCAGGTTTTTGCAGCAACAAACCGGCCTGCACGGCAATCACCACGGTGGCCGCAATCGCGGCAAGTCGCTGCCAGCGCGGCGTGGACGCAGCAGATTTAGACGCGCGCATATCCCGCTGCAGACGCCGCCAGCCAAGCTCCGCGGGAGCTGAACCCCGCTGCTCTCCGGCAACCACCTCAGCCGCAACAGCTTGTAAGGCTGCAACTTCGGCGCGCGCGTTCTCAGACTCCCGCAGCAATGCCTCGACGGCTTCTTTCTCAGCGACGGAAAGCGTGCCGTTGACATACCACGGCAGCAGCGCGATTAGCTCTTCTTCCGAATAGTCGTTGTCTGCCATCGTCAGTTCCTCTTCACCCTGTTCCTGTCGATGAGTCGTAGCGAATTAACAAACAGTTCAAACCGGTCATCAGGCTCACCCCAGAAGACCCTGAATACAACGCAACAAACTTTTCTTGGCGTGCATCATGCGGGTTTTGATCGTGCCGGCCGGAACACTCAGCACCTCGGCAATCTCCGGATAACTGAGTTCTTCAAAGAACGTCAGATAAACGACCTGCCTGTGCGCGTCGCTTAAACGATCAAGGCACTGACGAACGTAGCCGGAGTTTTCGACACCTTCCTGCACCCGGAAGAGCTCGCAACCAAGAACGTCATCGTCTTCGCCGTGCTGCTCGGGGTTGTAGGTTTCGGTGCCGTCGTGACGCGCTTTCTTGCGCACGGCATCGACAGCTTTGTTGTGCGTAATGCCGTACAACCAGGTGGACACCTTTGAGCGGCCCTGAAAGCCGTCTGGTTTCTGCCACACCGCCAGCATCACTTCGTTCAGCACCTCGGCCGCATCCACCGGATTGCGCAACGTCTTCATGGCAAACCGGTACACGGTGTCGCTGTACTGCTGATAAAACGCCTGCATCGCCGTTTCGCTGCCCGCCGCGATATCGCGCAGCAGCTCTTCGTCAGCAATAGCGTCGGTGGTCATCAAAGGGCCCCGCTGTTATTTCACCAGAATGAAACGACGTCGTTCACTTTGCGCAACGCTGCGGCCGCGCCCGTCCAGCGCGTTAACCCGCCACTCGTACAGCTTGTCGGGCTGCAGCCGGGAGACCACCAACTGCGACAGCGGCGACGAGGTCATCGTTTCGGGCAGCAGCATTCCGGTTATAAAGGTACCGTCGGTGCCGGCCACCACCGCATAGATCTGCAGCTGATACACCACAGCGTCAGGGTGCGTATTCCACACGAATTCATCGGAGATATTCACCGAACCTGCCTGCGGGCTCTGCAGACTGAGGTCAGCGGGCTGATTACCTGACTCCACAACCTGATATACAGTCTCGACAGCAATGCCTCTGCAGTTCACATCAATCACATCGGCATTCTCAACACCGCGGACACAGAAGCGGGGGATGTATTTACCCACCTTATCGGTCGGCAGTGGCGGACTCGAAAGAATACTTTGCTGCTGCTTGGACAGCTGATCACGGACAACCCGCAGTGTGTTGAACACCGGCTGGCCCGACGTGCTGCCGGGTTCGGCAACCTGCCAGGCGCCTTCCAGCAGGCCGGTACCGGAATAGTTCACGCGCAGCTCGGCCTGCACCAGCGCCGCCCGTTCAATCACCTGCACCTGAGCGATGTTGTTCGGAAAACGCAGCTCGAGCCGCTGGATGTCGAGCTCGTTGCCGGCTTCACGAATATCCCGCAGGCTCGCAGCGGAAATATTCAGCGTAATAAAGCCGGTTGCAGCCGAGCCGGTGGCAGGGTCGTTAAACTGACGCTGGTAGCGAATCTGAGTAAACCCGGCGTCCACCCAGGCCTGTATTTGCGCTTCAGTAATCACAAACACTTCAGCGATCGAATACGGGCCGGGGCCGAGTGGCGCGCTAAGCGGCACAGTACGGGTGCCGATAATACCGGCGCCACCCTCAATGAAATCAGCCTGTGCTGACTGGGCGCCACTGCTGTGACCGGCAGTGGTTGCCACCTGCCACTGCAGGTTCACCACGTTGTTCTGGCCGACAATCAGATTGCCGACAGCGGGCGTGGTACCGACACCAGTGATGTCTGCCTGAACGGCGGAGGCAAGTATCAGCAGAACAGCTGCGACACTCATACGAAGATGTTTTGTCATTACTCGTTTCATAATTACTCTCCCTGGGCCCAGTTCAGCGCAACGCCGAGATAGAGCTGCCAAAGTTCGTTACGGTTAAACAAAATTTTGTCCTGTTGCCGGCCATAGTTACCTTTCGCATACACGTCAAAACCGGGTCGCGCGCCGCGCGGTTCGACGGCTTTCCAGGTCAACCGGAAATCGGTGGTGCGGCCGCTGACATCGATGTCCGAGTTCAGCGAGCGAAACCGGCTGGTTTCATTAGTGGCGGTATACAGAAAATTAAAAATGACCTTGTCGCGAATCAGGTGCGCGTAGAAGTCCAGACCGAGGTAGCCCGTGCGGAAACTGTTGTTGGTCTGGTCTTCTTTCTGCGTGTTGAACTGCACCAGCGGTGAAATTCTCAAGTACTGGCTGGGTGTCCAGCTGAGCTGAGCCAGAAACAGATTGTTTTCCGAGTCGGGGCGGGGCTGATAAATCACAAAACCGTTCGATGTAATAACGTCAGTCTTGTCATCGAAATCGGTGCGGGTGTACTGCACGCCCCAGGTCCAGCTCGTTTTAGCAAAGTTCAAACCCAGGCTGGCTTCACCCGTCTCATTGTCGAGATCAAACCCGGCTTTCAGTGCGTCTTCACGCGGCTGGCTGTAACCGGTGTACCGGAAAAAGCCGTTCAGCGACGGCGCACCCAGTGCGCGCCAAAGGCCCTTGCGCGTGTCGACTTTGAACGGTGTGTAGTACCAGTCAAAAGTGCCGAAGTCGGTCGTCTGAGTCGGACGCGTTACGTCATTGTTCACGTTGCTTTTCGCACGGCTGACTTCGGTCGAAAACGAGAAGCCACCACGCGATGCCTGAAACACACCGGTGTTCGTCGCAAGATCGCCCGGAATATACAGATTACCGAGCGAGTAATAGTCGAGGCCGACTTCTTCAGTCCGCAGCCGCGCGTTCCATTGATCAAAAATTCCGGAGCCGAACTCGCCATAAGAAGAGAAAGCGATCTCCGCACGATAGGCGTCGTCACGCTTCTTGTCTTCGCCGATCCCGAGACCGTCAGCATCGAAGTTGCTCTCTGAATACTCGCCGCTAAATACCAGGCTGTCTGCGAACCAGGCGCTGCGCAACCCGAGTGACCACGCATCACCACCGTAGCGAATCGTGTCGTCCGGGTTGAACACCTGCCCGAAACCGTTCCGGGTCTCGCCATCAATGTAGCCAAACTCCAGCTCCAGCTTCTTACGATGCGCTTTGCTGAGCGGCGCAAGCTCGAACCGCCCGCCAAACGAGCGATCATCTGAAGCATCCGGATACGACAGGTTGCGACGCAGGCTGGTGGTCTGGTTAGAGTGCACGCCGAACACTTCGAGACCGGCAACGTCAGAGGCTTCAACGTCGACAGAAACACCCCGGCGCAGATAGTTCTCAAACAACAGCCCGTCTTTGGCAACCGCATAGTCGCCCACTGCAGCGCCCGCTGAACCCCAGTCGCCTTGATTCTTTATGCCGACGTTGAAATACGGCAACCCAAACTCATCACCGTTCGCATTGGAGGGCGTATTGTTGTCGTAAATCGCCTGCACATTGGCATTGACCGTCCAGCCGCCCCGGGACAGTTCACCGTTGTAGGTGACACCGCCGTTCACCTGGCTCTCATCAATGCCTTCAAACGCTGCGGTCTCTTTCTCCCAAACGCGGTAGTTCGCTTCAACCGTCGCATTAGCGGGGCCCGAATAGTTCCAGGCCGTGGTATCAGCGGTAATAACCAGTGTTTCGGCACCGACAGTCTGAACGTCACCGTTGGCAAAGAACGCGTAGACGGTGATGTCGTGGGAACCGGGATCGAGCGGAGCGATCAGGTTAACTGCAACGCTGCTGCCATCGAGAGCAGCAAAGTTCGAGATATCGTAACCATCGAGGTCGACCGAGATGCTGTCTACCGGGCGATCTTCCGGCAAAGTCAGAGGTACTGAGAAGCTCAGCTGGCCATATTCAAGCGGAAGGTCAGCTCGGGCGTTTGCTGTCCACAACACGGCAAACACTGCAGCAACCCAAAAAGACTGAACCCCGGAAATGCCGATCACGCGCGAAATCGCTGCGGCCATAACAAACTCCCCATCTAGACTTGCCGGAATACCCCTGAATACGCACAGCGCAACACGCCCCGCAACCCTGTTCATCGGTTGCGTGCGCGTCGCTGCAGCATATGCGTTATTTCCGGCAAATTCCATCGTACGCCCTCTTGTCTATTCGGTTCAGGCAGCGCAAAACTGCTGACTTTCCCGTGGGTCGGGGCGAGAAGGAAAACGGTTCAATCATCCTGAAAGAAAGTTGCGTAGAGCAGGTCTGCCCGCAGAAGGCCGGTAGCCGGACCATCAACCAGGGTTAACAAAAGCGCCATCCGGCACTCAGCTCTTTAAGACTCAGGAAAGCAAGGCTGACTCGGTCCCTCGGTCGCGGAGCCCACCCTTCGCGCCACCCAATCCAGCATCAGCGCAAAAGCCTCGGGCGCGTTCTTGTGCAGATTCGCATTGTGGTTCGTGTCTTCAAGCACGACTAACTCAAAGCAAGCTTCCGGCGGAAACAACGGTTGTTCGTTCGCCAGCACCGCGTCGTAATCGCTGCAGTCCAGATCGCCACCGCAGACCACAAAGTCATCCTCACCGAGCAACATAAAGACAGGCACTCTGAGTTCTTTGGATTGATCCGCGAAGTACGTGCTCATCGAGATGAGTTCACCGGCTGCTGTTGTCTGCCGGGTGAGGTCATCGGTCTGCACCACTTCGGGCTCGGTGTTATCCAGCGTATAAAACGCCTCGCCCCGGGTCCCGGCTTTCGACACCACGTACATCGGGTCAAAAATATCGCCGACGAACGGCCCGCCAAACGCCGCCACCTCAATGCTCTTGCCCATTGACGGGCCAAATTCAGGATTCACGTTATGGGCGTAGCCGGTCAGCACAATGCCGTCGATCTGACCGGGAAAGTTCAGCGCCTGCGCCAGCGCTGTTACCGAACCGAATGAGTGACCGAGCACCGTTATTGAGGCGAACTCATGGTTCGCTGCCAATGCAGTGATTGCCTGCGACAACACGTAGCCTTGCGTATCGACATCAAGACTAATTCCCGGCGGATGGTCGCTGTTGCCCATGCCCAGGCGATCAAAGTTAAACACCGCGTAACCGGCACGCAGTGCGGCGCGCATGTAGGAATACGTGTCCGGCTGGTACGGAAAGTCCCAATACGCCGAGCCATAGCCAGAGCCTGAGACCAGCACCTGCAGGGGTTTGCTGTCGAAACCCTGCATCGAACACAGCTGACCTGCGAGGTTGTAACGGGGCTGTTCATCCTGTCCAAGCGCTACGGGTATCGACTGTTCAATGCACTCGACCCCCGCCATTTGATCAGCGCGCTCAAGACTTAAGCCCGCGGCGTCATCGTGCAGCACTGCAACAGGCCCCTGATCCAATACCACCAGCAACGTCCAGCCGCCCAACAAAGCGACCAGCGTCAGAAAAAAGTAAAAGGCTTTACCCCGCTTTTTCGCCACAGGCGTGTCTCCCTGATTAACAGCGTTTCATCATATAGTGCTCGGCAACGAATTGCGCCGTCTAGGACTTTGCGGGTCGTTCGTTAAAG
>CAYLLI010000109.1:0-7865 GCA_964384295.1 uncultured Chromatiaceae bacterium | reverse complement strand
ACGGCCGGTTTGAGCATCAGGGTGTGGTGACCACATTCTTCATGCGCGACGGCGAATACATGGTGAATACCGCCGGGCCTGACGGCACTCAGCAAGACTTCAAGCTGCTGCACACCTTTGGTGTGTATCCACTGCAGCAGTACCTAGTGCAGTTGCCGGACGGCAAGATTCAGGCATTAAGCGTTGCCTGGGACAGCCGCAGCCAAGCGGACGGCGGCCAACGCTGGTTTCATGTCTACGGTGACGAACCCATTGACCATACCGACGTTCTGCACTGGACCCGGCAGTCGCAGAACTGGGACACGATGTGCGCCGACTGCCACTCAACCGGACTGGTTAAGCGCTATGACGTAGCAAGCGATACGTTCGACACAACGTATACTGAAGTGAACGTCGCTTGCGTAGCCTGTCACGGACCGGCGAAAGATCATCTGCAGTGGGTCAAAGCGCCGGACGACAACGTACCCGGAAAAGGCTTCAACAAAACGTTCAACGAGCGCGATGACGTCCGCTGGATTCTGAACCCCGACACCGGCAACAGTGTGCGCAGCGAGCCGCGCGAGACCTCGGTTGAAATTAACACCTGTGCGAGCTGCCATTCACGGCGCTCAAAACTGGTGAACGGTCCGGCAACGAGTGACGAATTTTTGAACGACCACATGCCGTCACTGATTGAACCCGGTCTGTACTTTGCCGATGGTCAGCAGCGCGATGAAGTCTATTTGTACGGCTCGTTCCTGCAGAGCAAGATGCACGCAGCAGGGGTTACGTGCAGCGACTGCCACAATCCCCACAGTCTCGAACTGCGCGCTCCCGGACCGAAAATGTGCCTGAGCTGTCATGCCGCTGACACCTACGCAACCGAACAGCATCAGTTGCACAGCCCGGATTCACCGGGTGCAGACTGCGTCGAGTGCCATATGCCGCCGACGAACTACATGCAGATTGATGCCCGCCATGACCATAGCTTCCGCATTCCCCGCCCGTGGCTCAGCGAAACCTATAACAGCCCCAATGCCTGCCAAAGCTGCCACGGCGACAAGACGGCGGCCTGGGCAACTCAGGTTCTGAAAGCCGCGGGCATTGAGCCGGACACAGCAGCGCCGGACTGGAGCGAGAGTTTTGCCGGCGTACTCAACAACCCTGTTGAACCCACACAAGCAAGCATTGCGCAGCTGACCGAACAGGCGAACACGCCCGCCATTATTCGTGCAACGTCAATGTCGAACGGGACATTCACACTGAGCGCGAATGCTCTGGAGTTACTGGAGGCGCAACTGCAGTCGCCTGACCCGATGCTTCGCTGGGGCGCTGCGCGCGGGCTTAACTTTGCCGATCCGGCAACACAAACGCGCTTGGCGCCGCCACTACTGGATGACCCGGTCACAGTGGTTCGAATGGAGGCCGTGCCGATACTCCTAAACCTGGGCACTGATACGCTCGATAACGCCGCCAATCGAAAACTGCGCACGGCAATAGAGGAATACATTAACGCGCAGCTCGTGAACGCAGAGCGTGCCGAGTCGCACGTGAATATCGGCAACCTGTATCGTCAACAGCAACGGCTCGGACAGGCGGAAGAAGCGTATCGGACAGCACTAACAATCAATCCCGACTTCATTCCGGGTTACGTGAACCTTGCTGATCTGTACCGCATTCAGGAACGTGAGAACGACACTCAGAAGGTGCTGACAGAGGCTATCGAACGATTCCCGCGCCAGGCAATGCTGCAGCAGATGTTTGGTTTAAGTCTCGTGCGTCAGGAACAAACGCCGGCAGCACTGCAATATTTCCAAAGAGCCGCTGACCTGGATCCGGCCGAAACACGCTATGCCATTACGTTTGCGCTGGCACTGGAAGCAACGGGCCAAGTACCGGCAGCAATAGAGTATCTGGAGTCGGTTAAGGCGGCCGGACGCGGCACACCGGATGTCGATGCAGCTATTGCCACCATTGGTCAACGGGCAACGCAGCAGTAGCTAGCGGTTCACCACCGCTTCTAAATTCCTGAGGGAAATCGTGCCTTCTTCGGCAACCCGGATATCAGGCACAAAAGCACCCGTGTCCAGTTTTGCCTGCATCGCATAGCTCACTTCGTCACGCCGTTCGTTGGCAAGCGTCGTCACCAGGCGCAAACTTTGCAACCAGCTAAGCGTAGCGCCAACGGTGAACGTCGCTTCTCCATAAGCCGGAATCACCGGCAGCTTAGAAGCAACACCCTGAATGACTTCGACGTTATCGAGACTAATGCTGTACGAAGCACCTTTAAGTTTGATGTCGGAGCGATTGGGGTTCGTCACACGCAGGTCGATTTCAAACCGGGGGTAATTGTCCGCAGAAGTGGTCGGTCGAATACCAATCACCTGCACGGTCGGGTTCTCAAAATCAGAGCGCCAGCCGGAACAGCCGGTCAGCTGCACCAGCAGCAAGACGACCATCAGAGTACGGATCAGAGTGGCGGCTGAATTAACCATAATCTGTATCCTACCCCAAGCACGCTATGCCGGAATGCGACATACCTCTCAGGTCTGGACGCCCACCATCATCGACACGCCAAAACGCATGAGCAGCAGGACTCTCAGCTATTACAAGTTGTTACATTCCGTTACTGAAACGCCGCACATTTGCGCGATGAACACACTAAATTTAAGCCTCGACAGCAGTCTTTTGCCCCCAGAGAACGAACGTTCAGGAGAATGACATGGCCATTATTGTCTCAATCATTGCAGTCATCGTCGCTGCGGGTTGCTTTGTTGCTATTTTAGTAACGGACCTGAAGCAAAACACCGCTGCAGAAGTTAGCAAACCCACTGAAAAAGATAACGTCTGAGTAAGACCCGACGGATCAACCTATGAAATCGGCAGCAAACCTGATCCTGTTTAAAATCGTTTATGGACTGAGCCTTGCGGGCGTGTCCATCGGATTTCCATGGATGGGTGCAGTCGGTCTGCTCGGGTTCTTCATCTGGCACGCGAAAACTTCCAGTCACGCCAAAGCCGATTTCATCCTGGTTGCCATTGCAGTCATGA
Organism: uncultured Chromatiaceae bacterium; assembly: GCA_964384295.1. Lineage (GTDB taxonomy): Bacteria > Pseudomonadota > Gammaproteobacteria > Steroidobacterales > JABIQA01. The sequence goes on along the minus strand of CAYLLI010000109.1, from coordinate 4,835 downwards.
TGGGAACGATCGTCGACACCATCAATATCCACGCAGGTGTTCTGGTGTACGAAGAGGCGTGGCCGTCCGCAAACCTTGCGCCATTCTGGATCATGGTGCTGTGGGCGAACCTGGCACTCATCATGAACGGCGCACTGCGTTGGTTGCAGGGCAAGTACCTGCTGGCAGCGGCCATCGGCGCATTCATCGGGCCGTTTGGCTATACGCTTGGCGTAAAGCTTGGCACCGCGAACTACGCCAGCGAAAAGTTTGATTTCGTGCTGGTCACCGGAATCACATGGATGATTGCGCTGCCGCTACTGCTCTGTATCGCGGAGAAACTCCGCCGGGATCATAAGAAAGATAACGACCTGCTTGCGAATGCAAGCTGACTCAGCAGATTCCTGCGAACTTAGCTCAGAACCTTAATTCCGTTCACCCTCGCGAACTCTTTCACAACAGCGTGATAAGGGCCGCTCACCGGCACCTCAAAGCCATTGGTCAGCGTCAATATGAACTTCTTTGCTCTGGGCCGCACGCTATCAATGGCCGTATTGTTAACCCAGAAAGAACGATGCACCTGTTGACCTACCGACGGTTCCAGCTCGTTAACCGCATCGCTGAACCGATACAGCAGCATGTACTCGCGCGCCTCGGTGATCAGGCGAATGTAGTGCTGCTCGGCCTTAATCGCCAATACATCGTCAACTTCAAGGGCGTTCGGTGCGCGGGTGAGAAAGTTGGGCAACGGGAGACTGCCTGCTGGTCTCTCGGCATCGATCTTGGGAGCCTCTTTAAAGTCATAGCCACGCGGCAACGTATAACGGTAGCGGGGTAGCCCTAAAAACCGGTCGAATATGAAATTGACTAAAAACCACATGATTGTGGCCGTCGTCAGGTAGCGCCAGAAACTGGCCGAAAGCATCGGAGCGACCTGATCATGCATACCATCAAGCCCCCAGCGAGCCTCAAACTCGCCGGTCAGCCAGTTCAAAGCCGGTGCCACGATAAATGCTGCGATCACAGAGCCGATCCCCATAATCACCCACGGCGAGGGTTTCCACTGGCGGAGGGCATACATCACCGATGTCGTCATCAGGCAGGTGACCATCCACGGGGGCAGCGAATGCGCCAAATAGAAACCGATGCCCTGCACGTAGCCGGCCTCGCGCAGCAACTCCCAGTTATTCAGCGCGCCGTAGATCCCGACGGTGACCGGCACGCCGAGATAAAAAGCCAATAGTTTCAGTCGCCTACTGTCAAACCACGACTGCGTCTGACCATGACCGGCACGCTCGGTGCCAGAAACATCATTCGACGCCATGACCATATAAAACCCTCTTTCTGACCCCCCGGACCTCAAAATCAGCCGTCAATTTCGTGCTGCATGAGTCCCAACTCATGAATTTACCACGGTATTCGGGAATTCGCGCTTGTTCATGCGGTGTATTCGGCAGATAACCAATTCATCTGCAAATTTAGCCGGACGAGCATTTTTCGGGGGGAATTTATGAACGACTTAGCCAAACGCCTGGGCGAAGCACCGGTTGCCGGTCTCTTCAGCCTGCTGATTGTCTGGGCCGGCATGGCTCTCGGGCACTCTTTTATTGTTTTACAACACTCCAACAGCCCGATGGGTGCTGCCGACAGCTTCGGCTCGTTTCTCGTTGGCCTGGCCGGCTTCTCGCTGGTGTGGGTCGGCATGAAGCGACCTGAGAATCAGGCGACTATTCTGGGCTATCTCGGCGGCAACCTGATCTGGTGCGGCTGGTTTGAGTGGACCTGGCGCTATACAGCCCACTTTCTGAATGTTGAGGGCATTTACGACGGCGAATACATGATTCTGTCGCCGGAGCTCCTGATGATTCAGGCGACAACCCTCATCGTGGTGGCTATGCTGATCTTCTTCGGCGCCAACAAAGACACGCGCTGCCGCATGTTCATGTGGTTCCACCGCAACTTCAAGCTGCGCCCGGACAAGATGACGCCGGGCTTTAAGCGGCAGCACGCCCGCACCGCCGCGATCGAGATCGTGTTTCTGATCTGGACGATCTACCTGTTCGCGATCTTCATCAACGATCCGCGTGGCATTAAGTATGACTCGATTGCCGCGATGGTGATTACCGTCGGCTTTGTCGCATGGGCGATCTATTTGATTCCTAAGCTAATGAAGATTCGCGGGCTTGGTCCTGCGTTTCGCTACGCGATTCCTACCGGCGCGATCTCCTGGCTGCCCATCGAGGCCTTCTCGCGCTGGGGCCTGTACCCGGAAATCTGGATCAAGCCCACCGAATACAGCGTTTCGATGTCAGCCGCTTTGCTCTTTTTCATCGTCGCCATCGCATTGATGTACCGCACCGACATTCCGTCTGCCGGCACGCCGGCGACCGCCTGATAAGAGGGATTCAGTCAATGAATTTTTGTATTTCTAAACCGAGGGGGAGCCTCATGAATGTGAAAACCGCAGTACGACGCAGTCTGCTGGCATCAATTGTTCCATCGATGCTGGTCGGGACGACTGCAGCAATCACGCCTGCGACCGGCTGGTCACAGGGCATCGAAGAAATTGTTGTGACAACACGACGCAAAGAGGAAAACCTGCAGGATATTCCGGTTGCTGTTGCAACATTTGATGCCGACTTCATTCAGAAGCAGGGCATCGTCAACACGGCTGATGTCGTCAAACTGGTGCCGGGTGTGCAGTTCGACCAGAGCTTCTCATCGCAGGACACACGCATCAGTATTCGCGGCGTTAACAGCTCACGCGGCCGGACCGGCGTTGCCACTCTGGTCGACGGCATTGATCTGACCGGCGAAGCAGTCACCGTCGGTGGTGGCTCATCGCTGCTCAACGTCAATCTCTATGACCTTGAACGCGTTGAGGTCATCAAAGGCCCGCAGTCTGCACTGTACGGCCGTAACGCGTTTGCCGGTGCCATTAGTTATGTCTCTAAAGCACCCAACACCGAAGAGTTTGAAGGCTTTGTACAGGGTGAAATCGCAAACTACGACACCTACAACGGCCGCATCTCGCTGTCCGCACCGGTAACCGACTGGTTTGCCTATCGTGTCAATCTGGCCAGCTACAACACCGACGGGCCGTTCAACAACCCGGTCAACGGTCAGTCGCTGGGCGGCTCTAAAGTGAACGGCGGTCGTTTTGCTGCGCTCTTTACAGTCAGTGACGATCTGGACATCAGCACCTCTATCGCCTATACGAAGTCTGAGTTTGATCCCCGCGCTATCGCCAAGGTGGCCGATGCCAACACCTTCTACAAGAATGGCGTTGTTACAGGCGACACCACTCCGCAGTTCAACGCCGGCGGTTTCGGCCCGCAGGACTACGGCCAGTGGCTTGGCAATGTCGGCAGCCTGAAGGAAAGCGATGTCGCTTTGTCTTCATCAGGGCGTAACGGCAACGGCGAGTTTGCCGGCAGTGAAGACAAGCGCTGGATTGCCGATCTCAGAATCAACTGGGATATCGGTGGCGTAACCTTCACATCGTTGACGAGCTACATCAACAACAAAGCGACGGTGAATGAAGACGTCGACTTTCAGGATGGCCTGGGCACCGAGTTTCCGGCAAACGCACCGCCGTTCTTTAGTCCTGTTCCGCTGTTCTTCTCAGTGCAAAACGACTATGCCGATGAGACAGACACCAGCACGTTTAATCAGGACTTTTCTCTGAGCTCAAACTCCTGGGACAGAGGCACCTGGCTGATCGGTGTCCAGGGATTATCGGAAAGAATTGATAACACAGACCGCTCCGCCAACTGGGCGAACGATCCGAATCTCCAGCTGGCTCCGGGATTCTGTCTTGACCCCGCAAACGGCACGATTCAGCCGCCGGGATTCGGTCAGCTCACCTGTACGTTCGAGGATTCGCTGGCATTTGCCACCAATCCGGCTAAAACCATTGAACGTGACACCCAAAGCTACTCGCTCTATGGCCTGGTCAGCTATGACCTGACCAGCAAGCTGACTGGTGTGCTTGAAGCCCGTTTTGTTCGTGATGAGATCAAAGTGACCACCAATACGGCGATCTCAAACATCGACCAATCGTTCTTCGGTTTCGATCCGACGCTGGCAGGCTCCGTACCACTTCCCACGAGCGACACGGTAACCACACGTAGCTTCAACCCGCGCCTCGCGCTGGACTACAAGTTCACCGATACCACCATGGCTTATTGGTCTATCGCGAAAAGCACCAAGCCGGGCGGTTTCGGTACGTCGCAGATGGGTGTACCTCAGGACGTCCGCTTAGAGCCTGAAAAACTCTACGCAACAGAACTCGGCACCAAGACCGAGTGGCTGGATGGCAACCTGCGGGCCAACGGCGCGATCTTCTACAACCTGTATAAAGATCGTCAGGTCGGTGTCACTAACCTAAGCCCGGTCTCCGGCATTCCTGCATCCGGCATCGTCAATGCGGCCGAAGCAGAAACCAAGGGTGTTGAAGTAGAACTGACCTGGACTCCGATTGAAATCATGACCCTCGGCCTGGGCTATGCCTACACCGATGCGGAATTCACCGACTTCAACTACTCGGAGATTCGTCAGGGCACCAATACCAACGGTCCGACAGCGAAAGATCAGGCGATCTGCGGCAACGTTGAGGGGAACTGTAAAGGTGCGAAAGTGGCCGGCATTCCAGAGCACGCGCTCAGCCTGCTGTTCAACATCACCGCACCTTTGGGTGGCGAGATGGAATGGTTCATCAACAGCCCCATTCAGTACCAGAGCAAGCGCGCCCTGACCGACCAGGTCAACACACCGTATGTCAGCGCCTTCTGGAACGTGGATGCCCAGCTGGGTATTCAGACGGACCGCTGGAGTGCAATGATCTACTCCACCAA
>CAYLLI010000108.1:0-7872 GCA_964384295.1 uncultured Chromatiaceae bacterium | reverse complement strand
GGTTCGGGTTGGGAATCTTGTCCCGAATGGAGCCTGCGAAACGCTTGCTGGCTGGGCATGCGCTGGGCCGCAACGGTGACTTGCCTGCTGCTGCGCGTCAGTAACCGGTTGCCCGCGCGCCGTATTTGATTAGAATAGAGTCTCCAACCGCAAGGTTTGCATGAGAGAATCGCACCGCGTCCAGACGTGGTATCGCGGTCGCCGAAGGCGCAACTCGCTCGGAAACGCTCAGGTATCATGAATTGCTTATCGATGGTTGGCTCTGGAGAGCGACCGGTCTTACCGGTCCACCGAAGGGGTGAGGCGAAGACGTAATTTTCTTTGCCCGATCTCTCAGGTCACAGGACAGAGGGGCGGCAGCTGCGTAAGCGGCTGCCGCCCTTTTTTTTGGTTTTTATATTGGAATCATCCATGGGACTACGAACACCGCTATACGATTCTCACGTCGCTGCAGGCGCGAAGATTGTCGACTTTGGTGGTTGGGATATGCCGTTGCATTATGGCTCGCAGATCGACGAGCATCATGCGGTCCGCCAGGATGCCGGAGTATTTGATGTCTCGCACATGACGGTAGTCGATGTTCGTGGCGAACAGGCTGTCGCTTATCTGCGCTACCTGCTCGCGAATGACGTAGCGAAGCTTAAGACGCCCGGTAAAGGTCTCTATAGCTGCATGTTGAACGAGGCTGGCGGCGTCGTAGACGACCTGATTGTCTATCGCCATGACGAGCAAAATTTTCGGGTCATCGTCAATGCTGCGACCCGGGATAAAGATATTGCCTGGATGCGTAAGCACGCCGCTGGCTTTGCTGTTGATGTTGTGCCGGCGCAAGACTACGCGATGCTCGCAGTGCAGGGCCCCCAGGCTGTCGGGATCGTTTGCTCATTGCTGCCGAAGCCGCTTGGTGAGCAGGCAGGCAACCTGGCACCGTTCGAGTCTTTGCAGGATGAAAGTCTGTTCGTTGCCCGCACCGGATACACCGGCGAAGATGGCTATGAACTGGTGGTGCCTGCTGCACAGGCTGCTGCATGGTGGGACAGGCTGGTGTCTGCAGGGGTTAAACCAGCCGGGCTGGGAGCTCGCGATACGCTTCGAATGGAAGCGGGCATGAGCCTCTACGGTCAGGACATTGACGTGACCGTCTCGCCATTGGAAAGTGGGCTTAGCTGGACGGTTGCGATGGATCCCGCGGAGCGCAGTTTTTTAGGTCGCGAAGCCCTGGAGCGTCAACAGGCAGACGGAGTAGGGCGCCAGCTTGTCGGGCTGCTGCTGCAGGGTCGGGGTATCATGAGGCACGGGCAGCGGGTTGTGACATCGACCGGTGACGGGGAGATCACCAGCGGTGGTTTTTCACCAACCATGCAAGAATCAATCGCGTTGGCGAGGATCCCTGTTGGCGCGATCGATGCCTGCGAGGTTGAGATTCGCAATAAGCGAGTGGCGGCAAAGGTGGTAAAGCCGCGGTTTGTTCGCCATGGCAAGGTTTGTGTCGGGTCCTGAGCGGCCCTGTCACTGTTCGTATCAGAGAATTACCAGAGCGGGGCTTTAGACTCCGCGACAAAAAAACAAAGCATTATTCGGAGAGAAGCGAATGTCTGAGATACCTGAAGATCTCAAATACACTGAAGACCATGAGTGGCTGCGTGTCGAAGAGGACGGTTCAATAACCGTCGGCATTACCGATCACGCGCAGGAAGCTTTGGGTGAGCTGGTGTTTGTTGAGTTGCCCGAAGAGGGTCAGTCCTTTACTAAAGGGGATGCCTGCGCCGTCGTTGAATCGGTCAAAGCTGCCAGCGATGTTTACTGCCCGCTCGAAGGGTCGGTGACCGACATTAACGGCGATCTGGCGGATGAGCCCGAGCTGGTGAACAGCAGCCCATATGAAGGTGGCTGGTTGTTTCGCCTGGCGCCCGTTAGTGAAGACGAGCTTGAGTCACTGATGGACACAGTCGCTTACGAAGAGTTTCTCGCCGGAATGGAAGACGACTAACTCCGCAGGTTTTCACCGTTCGCCGGCAGTTCGCGTTACTGCTGATCGTTCCAGACAGGTAAGTTTCTAATGCCCTTTATTCCACATACACCCGCTGACCTCGACGCGATGCTTAAGCGTATCGGCGCTAACAGCATCGATGACTTGTTCGACGAGATTCCCGAAAGTTTGACGATGGACGCTATTGAAGGCGTGCCAGCTGGTCAGAGTGAGGCCGAGGTGAGTGCTTTAATGCATGAGCGGGCTGCGATGGACGGTCGCCCCGCCTGCTTTATTGGCGCAGGGGCATACGATCACTATGTGCCGTCGGCCGTATGGCAAATCACTACCCGAGGTGAGTACTACAGTGCTTACACCCCCTATCAGGCAGAGGCCAGTCAGGGGACATTGCAGGTGATTTACGAGTACCAGACGATGATGGCATCGCTGACGGGTCTTGATGTGTCCAATGCCTCTTTGTACGACGGCGCAACTGCGTTTGCCGAAGCCTGCTTAATGGCTATCCGGGCAAACCGGAAAGCCAAGTCGCGCCGCATTCTTGTGCCGCGCACCGTACATCCTTACTACCGCGAAGTTGCATTTAACATCGTGACGGGTCAGGACATTGAGCTGGTTGATCTGCCGATGAAAGACGGCGCGGTCGATCGTGCCGGTCTGGAAGCAGCTGGTGCCGACGGCTTTGCTGCAGTGGTGTTGCAGCAACCTAACTTCTTCGGCTCGCTGGAGCAGGTTGACGAGATCACTGATTGGGCGCACCAACACGGCGCGTTGATGATCGCGATTGCAAACCCGTTAACGCTGTCGTTGTTGAAGCCCCCCGGGAGTTGGGGTGCCGACGGCGCGGATATTGCGTGTGGAGATGGACAGCCGCTTGGAGTGCCAATGTCTTCCGGCGGGCCTTTCTACGGCTACATGGTCTGCCGGCAGGCGATTGTTCGTCAAATGCCCGGCAGAATTGTCGGCAGAACGGTAGATGTTGATGGCAAGCCCGGGTTTACGCTGACGCTGCAGGCGCGTGAGCAACACATTCGACGTTCCCGTGCGACATCAAATATCTGTACGAATCAGGGTCTGATGGTGACGGCATCGACGATCTACATGGCGTTGCTGGGTAACGAAGGTTTGCGTCGTGTTGCGATCGCCAGTCACAACAATACCCGCGAACTGGTTGACCGCTTGACCGCGGTGCCGGGTATTTCACGGGCTTTCGACACACCGGCATTTCATGAGTCTGTTGTGCAGCTTGACCGGCCGGTCGGCCCTGTTCTGGATGCCTTGGCCGCCGAGGGCATACTGGGTGGTATCGATATCGGCGGATTTTATCCTGAGCTGGGTAATGCGCTGTTGGTCTGTGCAACTGAAAATCGCACTCAAAGTCAGATTGATAAGTACGTTGCCGTAATGGAATCTTTGTTTGCGCAGGAGGTTCGCAGTCATGGCTGAACCACTTATTTTTGAATATCACGCGAGCGGTGGCAGAAGCTACACCGTAAAGCCTACTGAAGAACCGTCGATTCCTGCTGAGTTTTTGCGGGAAGAAGCAGCGGGTTTGCCCTCTGTGTCGGAGTTGCAGGCGGTGCGTCACTATACGCGCTTATCTCAGCTTAACTTTTCCATCGATACCCATTTCTACCCGCTGGGTTCGTGCACGATGAAGTACAACCCGAAGGCCTGCAACCAGCTGGCCATGTTGCCTGAACTGGTGAGCCGGCATCCGTTGGCTCCGGAGCAGTTCTCGCAGGGCACGCTGAGTTGTTTGTTTGAGCTGCAGGACATGCTGGAGCGGGCAACCGGCATGGCAGCAGTGTCTCTGACGCCGATGGCAGGTGCTCAGGGCGAACTTGCCGGTGTCGCTATGATTCAGGCGTATCACAAGGCCCGTAACGACACAGATCGCAATGAAATTATCGTGCCTGATGCTGCGCACGGTACCAACCCGGCAACCGCCACAATGTGCGGTTGCAAGGTCGTTGAAATTCCCACGCTGTCGGACGGCGATCTGGATATCGAAGCATTGAAATCTGCTGTGGGCCCGAACACTGCCGGAATCATGCTCACCAATCCATCAACGTTGGGCGTGTTCGAACGGCAGATCGAAGAGATTGCGGCCATCGTGCATGAGGCGGGCGGTCTGCTTTACTACGATGGTGCCAATTTAAATGCGATTCTGGGCCGGACCTCGCCCGGCGCGATGGGCTTTGATGTGGTTCACCTGAACTTGCATAAAACCTTCTCGACGCCGCACGGCGGCGGCGGTCCCGGCTCCGGAGCTGTAGGGGTGAGCGAACGCCTGCGGCCGTACTTGCCGATTCCGCTCGTGCAAAAAACCGACAGTGGCTACGGTTGGGCCACCGAAGCAGATCGTCCTGAGTCTATCGGTCGCTTGTCTGCGTTTATGGGTAACGTCGGGGTACTGTTGCGCGCCTATGTGTATATGCGAATGCTGGGCGCCGAGGGTATGCGACGCGTCTCTGAGTACGCGGTATTGAATGCCAACTATTTGCTGGTTGCCATGCGCGAGGCCGGCTTTGACATTGCATTCAACGAGCGCCGTGCCAGTCATGAGTTTATTGTTTCGGTGAAAAAGATTACGCGTGAAACCGGCATCACCGCGATGGATTTCGCGAAAGCCCTGCTTGATTATGGCATTCATGCACCAACGACGTACTTCCCGTTGCTGATCCCAGAGTGTTTGTTGATTGAGCCGACAGAAACCGAGTCGGTGCAGGAACTCGATGCGTTTGTGGCTGCTATGATCGCAATTCGCGATCAGGCATACAGTGATGCGGAGGCGCTGAAAGCGGCGCCGCTGACGATGCCTGTGCGTCGTCTGGACGATGTCCGCGCTGCTAAACGACCCGATCTTGTCTGGCGGCCGGATTCGGCAGCCTGATTGCCTAACCCGTTTTTCATTCTGTTTTGAGGAGTCTGACCCTATGTCAGCATTGATTTGTGGCTCTGTCGCATACGACAACATTATGGTTTTTGAAGACAGCTTTAAGAACCATATTCTTCCCGACCAGATCCATATTCTGAATGTGTCCTTTTTGGTGCCCAGCCTTCGTAAAGAGTTTGGCGGTTGTGCCGGAAATGTTGCTTATAACCTTCGCCTGCTTGGTGCAGAGGGCTATGCGATGGCAACCGTTGGCGGGGATTTCGGCAATTACCAGCGCTGGCTGGGTGAACAGGAAATTGATGGTCGCTATATTGTTGAGATCGAAGATCAGTTTACCGCTCAGGCCTATATCACGACCGACCTCGACGACAACCAGATCACCGCATTTCATCCGGGTGCTATGAATGAGTCTCATCAAAACACAGTGCCGACGGATGCAGGCATCACGATCGGCATGGTGTCGCCCGATGGCAGACAAGGCATGATTGAGCACGCCGAGCAGTTTGTCGCTGCGGGCATTCCGTTCATTTTTGATCCCGGCCAGGGTATGCCGATGTTCGACGGCGATGATCTGCGTAAGTTTATTGATCAGGCCACGTGGGTGGCTGTGAATGATTACGAAAGCCGCATGTTGCAGGACCGGACCGGACTAAGTGCCGAACAGATTGCGGACCAGCTCGAAGCGCTAATCGTGACCTGCGGTGCTGAGGGCTCGAAGATCTACACCAATGGCGAATGTCTGGATATTCCGCCTGCGAAGCCCGCTGCTGTAAAAGACCCGACGGGTTGCGGTGATGCCTATCGCGCCGGTTTGCTGTTCGGGCTGATGAACGGCCTTGATTGGCAAACCACTGGCCAACTGGCCGGCTTGCTCGGGGCGATCAAGGTTGCCAGCCAGGGTACTCAGAATCATCAGTTCACCCGTGCGTCGCTGGCGACCGAGTATGCCGATCAGTTTGGTGCTGAGCTCGATATCTGAGCGCGGCATAACTCATGCACGCTGTATCCTGGATAGCGTCGATGTTTAACCGCGCGTTTTATTCACTGGTTCTGCGCGTCCCGGTCGTTCTGCTTATCGCTTGTGCGGCGGTGGCCGTTTGGTTCGCAACGTATATTCCTGCCGTCGATCTCGATGCATCGTCCGATTCGTTATTGTTGGAGGATGATCAGGAGCTGCGTTACTACCGCAGCGTTGCGGCCCGCTATGGCTCCCTGGGCTACCTTGTTATCACGTACAGCCGGGACGATCTGTTCTCACCCGATTCTTTGACAGCGCTGAGGCGGTTGCGCGCCGAGCTTCAGGCTGTCCGGGGAGTCAGCGGGGTTACGACGCTGCTGGATGTGCCTTTAATCGAAGGGCCAGGCGTTACTCTCGATACACTGCAGAGCGAGATCCCCACCTTGCTGAGTCCGGGCACTGACGTGGCTGCAGCGCGCAATGAGTTGACCAACGGCGGCCTGTATCGCGAGCTAATTATGAGTCGCGACGGCAAAACGACGGCATTGCTGGTGAGCTTTGCTGAACCACCGGAGCTCACCCGCCTGCTGATTGAACGGGATGCGCTACGTGAGCAGCGGATGAGTCGTGAGTTAGTGGACTTCGAGCGTGAACAGCTCGACAGTCTGTCGGCAGCGATTCAACGGGCGAACGTTGAGCTCAAGTCGCTGCAGGCTGACAACATTGCAACCATTCGCAAGCTGCTTGAACCCTTCAGCGAGTCAGCCGATGTCCGGTTGGGCGGTGTGCCCGTCATCATCGCGGACATGATCGAACTGATAAAACAGGATGTCCTGGTGTTTGGCGTGGGCATTTTGCTGTTCCTGGCTGCACTGCTAACGCTGGCGTTTCGTCAGAAGCGCTGGGTCGTTATATCAATGGTCTGTTGTCTGACGTCAGCTGTTGCAATAGCGGGTCTGCTGGGGCTGATGCAATGGCGCGTTACCGTCGTTTCATCGAACTTCGTTGCCCTGGTGATCATTTTCAGCCTGTCACTCACTGTGCATTTAATCGTCAGATACCTTGAGTTGCAGCGCAGCCAGCCCGAAGCAGACCATTTGACGCTGATTCAGCAAACCCTCCGTGACAAGCTGGAGCCGTGTTTCTATACGGTTGTCACAACGATGATCGGTTTTGCGTCGCTGTTGGTCAGTGGTATCCGGCCGGTCATTGATTTTGGCTGGATGATGGTTATCGGGATGGCCATTGTGTTTGTGGTGTCGTTTCTGATGTTTCCTGCGGTGCTTGCGGTTCTGCCTGCGCGGCGAATGGATCGTGACGATTCAGTGACGGCTGCGATTACCGGCGGCCTGTCGGTGGCCGTGCGCCGCTTTCCCACCGGGATAGTCGTGATCTTCTCGCTGCTGCTGTTGCTCGCTGCAGCCGGCGTAGGGCGGCTGCAGGTAGAGAATCGCTTTCTCGACTACTTCGCCAAGTCCACTGAGATCTACCGTGGACTTGCAACCATCGACCGGGAGCTCGGCGGCACGATGCCACTGGATATTGTTCTCGATGCAGACCCTGAGTTCTTTCAGTCCGCGGTGTCAGCGGGTGAGCCGGTTGATGAGTTTGCCGATGAGTTCGGTGATATCGGTTTTTCTGATGACGATTTCGGCGATTCCGGAGAAGACCTGGGTGCGACGAGCTACTGGTACAACAGCTATCAGCTTCAGGTGGTCCGGCAGGTGCATGAATACCTGGAGAGCAAACCTGAGATCGGCAAGGTGCTGTCGATGGCAACGGCGCTCGATGCACTTGAGCAACTGAATGCCGATCAGATTCCGGGCACCTTCTTTCTGTCGGTTTTGTACAAACAGTTGCCCGACGAAATTAAACAGTCCCTGATTTACCCGTATATGTCCGAGGACGGCAATCAAGTCCGGTTGTCGGCCCGAGTGTACGAATCAAACCCGGACTTGCGCCGCGGCGAGTTGTTGCAAGAGATTCGTCAGCACCTTGTCGATGATATGGGGTTTAAGCCGGAACAGG
>CAYLLI010000107.1:0-7958 GCA_964384295.1 uncultured Chromatiaceae bacterium | reverse complement strand
CAGGGCAACGAACAGACTCTGAAGAGAACGGGAAGTGATTCAGACCACTAACAGCTTTGCACAGCGAAACTTTGCGCGCGCGTTAACTGCGTTGGCGCTGGTGCCTGCTGTCGGCGTTTTGCAGGCACAGGATGTGACGCCGTCTGCTGTTCCCAGAGTTGACGAAATCATTGTTACCGGTGTTCGTGAGCAGCGCCTGGCACAGCTGCCGCGCAGTGCGAACGTAATTACGGCCGAAGATATTGCGCTGTCGCCGTCGACAGACATTGTTGAGTTGCTCGCCCGTGAAGCGAATGTGCAGCTGCGGGGGTTTTTGGGTAACGAGAGGTTTAGCGGTGTCGACGTCCGTGGTCAGGGCGATACTTATAACAGTAACGTTCTCGTGCTTGTCGATGGCATTCGCTTGAATACCTCGGATCAAGCGGCTCCGGACTATTCGTCTATTGCTTTAGATCAGGTCGAACGGATTGAAGTGGTCCGCGGCGCCAACAGCGTGCGTTACGGCAACGGTGCGGTCGGCGGCGTGATTAATATCATTACCCGGCGCGCCGGTGGAGTTAACTCGACTAAAGGTCTGCAGGGCAACGCACGGCTGCGCGCGGGCAGCTATGACACCTACGATACCGGTGTTGGTGCTTCATGGGTGGGTGAACAGTGGTCGTTTATTGCCGATGCCGCTTACTTTGATTCTGATGGCTATCGTGACAACGGTGCCTTGGAGAAGCGCGATCTTGCCGGTCGTGTTGGTTATGACCCGACTGATTGGCTCGGTATTGCGCTGGGTGGAATCATTCATCGCGATGAGTACGGGTTGCCCGGGCCAGTTAGCAAAGAAGCGTTTCTTGATGGTTCCGATGCTGACCGAAGAGCCTCCCGTGAGCCTAATGCCGGTGGCTCCACCGAGGACGATCGGGTTCGCCTGGATCTGAACCTTGGTAACGCTAAAACCGGCGAACTGCTGATTTCCGGCCAGCTTCGCGATCGAAAGAACCCGTCGCGCATTGGTCCTGTGCCTGCCGATGCACCATTCCGGCTGATTCGCGAGGAGCGAAAAACAGTTGATGCAAAGTATGAGAAAAGCCTGAGTGTGCTGGATCGGGAGCACACTCTTTATGTTGGCTATGACGCACAGAATATCAACTTCTCCCGCGAGGTGGCTGGAGGGCCTGAGAACACCGAGCGTCGCGAGATTCGCCAGAATGCTTGGTTTGCGGCTGTCAATCTTAGTATTACAGAGGCATTGATGTTTTCAACCGGGTATCGCCAAGACCGTTTCCGGGTGCGCGGGCAGTTGGAGAAGGTGGGCGAGCAGTGTTCCGGAGTATTTCCCTTCTTCGTTTGCGAAAATGTATTGGCTCCCAAGAGTGAAACGTGGCGGAACGATGCTGTCGAAGCGGGCTTGGTTTTCAGTCCCACTGACAGTACCAACTGGTTCTTGTCTTTCTCGCAAAGTTTTCGTAACCCGAATGGTGACGATTTGGCATTGTCCGATGGCGATTTGAAGCCCCAGTCTGCTGACCATTGGGATGCCGGAGTAAGACAGTTCTGGAACGACTCCGTCGAGTTCTCTTTTTCGGTGTTCTATAGCAAGACTAAAGACGAGATTCTGTTTGGGACTAATTCTCTGCTACCGGGGGAAAGAATCAATCGGAACGCAGATCAGCCTACTAAGCGTAAAGGTGCAGAAACCGATGTCCGTTGGTATGTAAGCGACACGCTGCGCTTCAATGCCAACGTGGGTTACACGGATGCCACATTCGCCGAGAGCGGCGCCCGTATTCCGTTGGTGCCTGAGTGGACCGGAGGGCTGGGTTCGCAATGGGAGTTTGCTCAGGATTTCGTCTGGAACATTAATGCCACTTATGTGGGCAGCCGTTTCGATGGCAATGACTTTAATAACGTCACCTATCGCAAGCTCAACGATTACGTGCTGTTCGACACGAAGCTGTCGTACAACTGGCGCGACGTCCAGTTCTTTGTTGGCATTGAAAATCTGCTGGATGAGGTCTACAGCGCGTCCGCCTACAGCGAAAACTATTACCCGATGCCCGATCGCAACTACTACGCCGGTATGACCTACCGGCTTGGTAGTGGTGGTCGTTAGAAACTTATGCCGCGTTTATAACGGCGAGTGAGTATGACTATGAAAATAGCAACAACCAAAAAACTGGCTCTTTTTGCCGCGGCTCTGGCATTGCCGGTGCTGGCCGTAGCGGGCTTCTTTCCACAGCCGGCGGGTTCGCAGTTTAGCGATGCAGTACCGGCAACCAGCCCGGATATCGTTGGCTGGGCGAACGGCTATCAGTCCTATCAACCCGGCCTTGAGCTGGATGCCGTGTTCCAGACGCCGCAGAAAGCTTTGGGTATTGCCGGAAACAGTAATGGCAACAACGAAGGGTTCTCGTTCGACATTGTGTCGCTCGGTCGCGGTGGATCAATCGTCATGACGTTTAACCCGCCCATTTTTGATGGTGACGGTGACGATTTCGCGGTGTTTGAAAACTCGTTCAGTGACACGTTCCTGGAGCTTGCGACAGTCTCCGTGTCATCAGACGGTGTGAACTTCGTGAAGTTTCCGGCGCTGTCGACAGTGCCGGCACCCGTCGGTGGTTTTGGCAGCGTCGATGCATCCGATCTGGAGCAGGTGGCCGGCAAGTATCGCGGTGGCTTTGGTACGCCGTTTGATCTGTCTCAGCTGGCGGGCAATCCGATGATCGATGTCGACAACATCGGCTATGTGCGCATCGATGACATCGTTGGCGACGGCTCGGCACCCAACGACATTAGCCTGCAGGCTGTGGCCGACTGGGCCAACTTTCTGGTATCAGAGTTGCCGGCGTTCGTTGTCGATATTACGAACGCTGCACCACCGGTGATTTACGACCCGTTCCCGACCGTCGGCAGTGCGGGCTTCGACCTTGATGCCGTTGCTGTTATGAATCAGCGGCTCGTTGCGGTGATGGACATCCTGCCAGCCGATCCGCAGAACACGATTGATCCGGATTCGACGGCTGTGATCCCCGTTGCGGTGCTCACCGAGGGTGGGTTTGATGCAACCCAGGTGGATCCGGCGTCACTGCGATTTGCATTTTCCGAAGCGCCCAACGTGGTTATTCCCACCATCAGCGATGTGGATGGCGACGGCGATTCGGATATGAGTTTTGGTTTCAACACGCAGCAGACCGGCATTTTGTGTGAGGACACAGAAGCCGAGCTGCTCGGTGAAACCTTAAGCGGCGAAGCGTTTAGCGCAACCGATTTTATTGCCACGGGCGAGTGCGACGACGGCGGTTGCCATCCGTAAGGGTGCGCAAGCAGTTTTTGATTTAAAGCGATAACAACAAAATGGAGTTTGTCATGAGGAAGATACTGAGCGGCCTGGCCGCAACAATGATGGCTGTGTCGGCAGCGCAGGCAGCAGTCATTGATTTTGAAGATAAGGTGTTGGCACCTGACAGTTCGTTCAACACGAATGAAACCGTTACCTGGACCAGTGGTGGTGCGGGTTTTGTCTACAACTACAACTTTGACTGTTGTTGGAGCGGCTTCACCTATTCCAACAGAACCGATACTACGACACCGGGCTTTTTGAACGATCAGAGTGCGATTACCGGTGACGGTGTTGGGGCGGGACAGGACAACTATGCGGTCGGTTATGCGACTTCGTTCGGGCCAACCACTGTCGACTTTGGCGGTAAGCGGACCGTTCAGGGTAGCTTCTTTACTAACACGACCTACACGTATTTAGCAGTTGCTAATGGTGATGACGGCAACGATCCTGCTTTTGTGAAAGGGCCTTTTGGTGACGGCGACTTTCTGAAGCTGATCGTTAACGGTCTCGGCTCAAACGGCGAAATCATCAGCAGCCTTGAAGTGCTTCTGGCCGACGGAGCTGATGTTGTCGATAGCTGGGAGTGGACCGATCTGTCCGGCCTTGGCGAAGTGTATGGTTTGAGCTTTGCGATGGATTCATCTGACGTCGGTCAGTTCGGCATCAACACCCCGACGTATTTTGCGATGGACAATTTGACCATCGTTCCGGTACCGGCAGCGGTGTGGATGTTTGCATCGGCGCTGGGTCTGTTGGGCTTCCGCCGTAAAGCTGCCCGCTAGGCTTAGCAGCATTGATGATAAGCCCGGCCCGCGTGTGCGGCCCGGGCTTTTTTATCGCGCCTTCTCTTAATTCGACTCTTTCCTAATCGACTAGCGGCAGGGTATCGAGCACCCAGCTTTTTGCGGTGCGCCGCGCCGGGGAAGGAATAGAACTGGCGATGTCGCCGCGTTGCGCGATGAGTTGCTTCTGATCAATCCGCCAGCCTTTCGTTTCCCATTCCTGTAGGAACTCTCTGAACTTCACGACCGGTGTATCGGTGGCAATCAACAGTTCTTTGGTGGTGGTTTCCGGCGTGCGCACCGGGTTTAACTTCACCAGCACGTCGATGTCTTCCTGAGCGATCTCCATGTTGGCATCCATGATGCGTTTATCCATCGCCGGATCCAGCATGAAGTGCCGCATGTTGATGAAGAAAATCCGCGTGCGGTTTTCGTCGATAGGTGCTTCAAAAAAGTACTGATGGAATTTGTTGTCGGTACTGAAATGCAGCCACGTGATCAGCACGTTCGGACCAAAGTGGCCCGAGCCTGCCGAGACGACGTCTTCCCGTTCCAGCATTTCCTGATTCATTGCGGCTTTTTCCGGCTCGACTAAGCTGAAAGGCATCATAAAACCACTGCCGTAGTTGCCGAGCGGGTCAATTTGAATGGGGTTCTTTTTGAAGTCGAGTTTCATGCCCGGTGCACCCTGTTTGGGGTGGACAAACTCGTTATGCGCCGGGTCAAGACCGTTCTCGATTGAGCGTTCATAGTAGTAGTCGACTTCGAAAACCACCAGTTCATTGGCCCGCCAGTCTTCCGCCGAGTATTCCTCAATATCGAACAATGGCGGTCGCTCTGATTCCGGGAGGTCGCCCAGAAAAGCGAACAGAATGCCGTAGCGTTCCTGCGTGGGGTAAGAGTCCACTTTAGCCCTCGCCGGTGGCGTGTCTTCCGGTAGTGCAGGAATCAGAACGCATTCGCCCTTTTGGTTGTAGCGCCAGCCGTGATACGGGCATTGCACGCAGTCATCCACAATCTTGCCTTCGCCAAGTGCGGCACCCCGATGAATACAGGTGTCGGCGAGTACATGGGCCGCGCCGTCGGACGTGCGGAACGCGACGAGGTCGTGAGCCAGAACTCTTACGCGAACGGGCGTGTTGTTGGTTACCTCGTCACTGGCGGCAACCGGATACCAGAAGTTAATGTACATCCGCCAATACTAAGTGGTGCAATGCTACATCGGCAACCAGAGAGCAGCCATAAAAAAAGCCCGCCAGATGGCGGGCTTCAAAACGCCGCATTTGCGTCATGGGGAGACGGCTAAAGAGCCATAGCGGCGCCTCGCTTAAGCAACCAGTCTGCACGCAGAACCGGAGACAAACTGCCGCAAGCAGCAGTAGTTTCAGGAGCGGGGATAGCGTGTCGGACCGAAGCGTTGCTTAAGGGAAGAGGGTGTTGGGCCAGGTTCGCAAAAGACACCATTTGCCCCAAGCACGACTTCGCGGAGGATTCCGCTGAGTTACGATTCGCTTGTGGCATTAAAACCGGCATTTGCGTACCTGCGAAGTCGGGTTTCAGAGCCTGTTAATGCAGGTACTGAAAGGAAGGACTATTTGACTTAATGCATCTGCCAATACTGTAGCATTCAGCTCATGCACGCGCTATCGCATGATTTGCTTAGGTTTTTTCGATTCCGAGCGATGACCGCTTGGTGGGCAAAATGGCTGTGATGCGCCTGTCTACTGCTGTTTGCACTGCAATTTTCGCGGGCCGATTTGTAGCTCAGGATTAGAAAAGCTGGCTCCAGTGGATAACTTTTTTGTGATGCAGCGTATTTGGCGGTGTAAATCAGTGCGGTAAGAAACCCACGGCAGATGCTATTGTCATCGCCCGAACGACACTGCAACGGAACACAGACGATGGCGGTACGACCGATCTTGCGAATGGGTCATCCTGCTCTGCGGAAGGTCGCGGACGAGGTGGCTGTTGACTTCTTGTCCACTGAAGCCTTTTCGCACCTTGTTCAGGATATGGCCGATACTCTCGACGCTGCCGGCGGCATCGGATTAGCGGCGACCCAAATCGGGGTTCCGTTGCGTGTAGCGATCATTCGCATTGACGGCGGGCCGACACGTTACGGCGAACTCGAGCCGATGCCGTTGACTGTGTTTGTTAATCCGCAGATTGACGTGCTCGATAAAAGCACAGCGGGTTACTGGGAGGGGTGTTTGTCAGTGCCGGGACTGCGCGGCTTCGTCGAGCGACCACAACACATCGGGGTGAGCTACATCACTCAGGAGGGTACGCCGGCATGCATCGAACTTCAGGGGTTTCTTGCCACGGTGATGCAGCATGAGTTCGATCATCTTGACGGTCGACTCTACGTCGATCTGGTTCGCGAGCCCAAACTGCTGGCTTACGAAGCAGAGTATGAGGAGTTCATTGCGGCCTCTGCCGAGCCTGCCTGAGCGCTCAGTATGGCGGCGGCATGACCTGATTAGTGCATGCGGTATGATTGAGCCGTAACAAAACGAGGGAGATTTCACGTGAAAAAGATTCTGCTGACGATCTGTGTTGCCGTTGCAACGGCATTTTCGTTGTCTGCGATGGCGGCGCCGGTGGCCGAGAAAGACAGGGTTAATATCGACCTACGGCGCACCACGCTGATCGTCAGCGATATCGAGAACTCACTGAAGTTTTATCGTGATGCGCTCGGCTTTAAGGTCATCTACGACAACATGATTCGTAATCCGCGGACTGCAGAAACCGACGAGGATGCCGACCTCGCTAGACGTTTGGTGTTTGTCCGCGCCAACGACGATTACATTGGCATCATCGGCTTGCTGGAATACACGAAGCCGCGCCGTCCGGTCCGTGAGGCAGAGCCACAACCGTTCAGTACCGGCAGTGCCGTTCTGTTGTTCACCACAACCGATTTGAAAACGCGTTATGCCGAGGCACTAAAAGTACCCGGCGTAAAGCCGATAGAGCCACCCGAAGACGTCACTTACCCTTCCTATGACGGCAAGAGCACGATTGGTGTTCGGACCAGCACGTTGTACGACCCGGACGGGTTTTTGATTGAGCTGAACGAATTCTTATAAGTACTCGTTGAGCGCCGCTGCCAGTGCCGGAGCGTTCGCCTCAAACACACTGCCTTTGATGTTGCCTAATTCGCGTAGCGATAACGTCGGCGCAGCATCCGCAAGCTGTTTCGTGGGTTCTTCAAGAGGCCCTGCTGTGGCAAAAAGGGTTGCCTCATGCTTTGCATCAATAAACGGTTGCGGGTCATAGTTGAACGCGGCAACGAATGCCTGACTGTCGTCAGGACCGGCGCGAAGCTGCTCTGCAAACAGGTTAAGGGACCGTGCAAAACTGACTTTCCCTGCATTGCGCGTGACATTGAACTCAAAGGCACGCTTCAGCGATTCGAAGCTTTCGTTGAAGCCCGCTTCGTCCTGTAACTCAGTGAGTTTCGACTGTCGTTCAGCAGCAGTGAAATAGGGCACGTCGATCAGCAGAAGCTTGTCGGCAAAGTCCGGTCGCTGCAGTGCGATCTCCATAGCGACCAGGCAGCCGGTGTGAAACCCGAGCAGATTTGCTTGCCGAATATTCAGCTGGTCTGCAGTCGCTAGTGCCGCTTTCGCATAGTCGGCGATACCCGGTGTGCTGTTCAGCGGGGTTGATCCGCCGTAACCCGGATAATCGGGTGCCAGTATTTGCGGGCTGTTCAGCATCGGCGCAATGCTTTCGAAATAGCTGCCGCTGTAGGGTGCCGGATGGAGGCAGATCAGCGGTGTGCCCGGGATCGTTTTATCCCACTGACGAATGTGTACTTCGCCGTTCGGTAGTCGCACATAACT
>CAYLLI010000106.1:0-7975 GCA_964384295.1 uncultured Chromatiaceae bacterium | reverse complement strand
AGTGAAACAGGTCCAGGCTTTTACCGAACTTTCGATGATCACGCTTCTCGGCTTCGGCCAGACGATGCAGATAAGCCTTCAGAGCCTTCTTGTCGCTCCAGGCAGTACCGTAAACACGCTGCAGCATCTCGTTGTTGGAGTCGCCCCGCCAGTAGGCGCCGGCCACTTTCATTAACTTGAAGGCTTTTAAATGACCGGTGGACGGAACGTGCGGACCACGGCAAAGATCCGACCAGTCGCCCTGCTCGTACAAACCGATTTCTTCGCCGGCCGGAATGCTTTCAATGATCTCCGCTTTGTACTCTTCGCCCTGGTCACGGAAATAAGCAACTGCTTCATCGCGCTCCAGCACTTTTCTTTGGACCGGCAGATTGGCTTTGGCGAGCTCCGCCATTTTTTTCTCGATCGCTTCCAGGTCCTCAGGCGTAAACGCACGCTCGTACGAAAAATCGTAGTAAAAGCCGTCCTCGATCACCGGCCCGATCGTAACCTGCGCAGAGGGAAACAGCGCTTTGACCGCATTGGCCAACAAGTGCGCTGTTGAATGACGGATAACCTCCAGGCCTTCTTCGTCACGGCCGGTAATAATGGCGAGATCGGTATCCGTGTCGATCACATACGACGTATCGACAACAGCGCCATCAACCTTCCCCGCAAGTGCTGCTTTCAACAGCCCGGGACCAATATCAGAGGCAACGTCGGCCACCGATACCGGCTGATCGAATTCTCGTTTACTGCCGTCCGGCAGAGTAATAATCGGCATAACCGTGGATATCCAGATAGTAACGTCTGAAGCAGACCGCAGCGCGCGGCCTGATCCGCCTTCTGGCGGGGGCGCGATTGTAGCATTCGCGCGGCCTTCCGTGGAGGCGTGACCCACGAATTTCCTCAATTGTTTCAGGCCTCAGGGACAATACTGACTTCCACTGATTTGTAGGCTGGCGTATTACTGATGTCGGCAACGTGGTCCAGAGGAATCAGCGGGTTGCTCTCGGGATAATACGTAGCAACACAGCCACGCGGAATGCTGTATAACACCACACGAAAGCCGCCCAAGCGTCTTTCTGTGCCTTCGTGAAAGCTGACTATCGCCACTTCGTCACCCTGCTCGAGCCCGGCTGAATCAGCATCGGTCTGATTCATAAAGACGACCATCCGGCTCTCACTGATCCCCCGGTAGCGATCATTGGTGCTGTATACCGTCGTATTGAACTGATCATGGCTGCGGATCGTCATCATCAGATAGTGCCCTTGCGCGTAGTCCGGTACATCAAACGAATGAACTGAGAAATGCGCCTTGCCGTCAGGCGTGTTAAATACCCTTTCATCACGCACTGCATGCGGGAGAACGATCCGGTTCTCATTGCGAATGCGCTCATTAAAGTTCGAGAAACCGGGAATCACCCGGGATATGTGATTGCGAACACGGTCATAGTCTGCCGCCAGCCCCCGCCAGTCGACCGGACTATCCGGCCCCAGCGTGGCTTGCGCCATACCCGCAACAATCGCCAGCTCGCTGCGCATGCTGTCACTGATCGCCGGCAGCTTACCCTCGGACCTTGATACCACGCCCATCGAGTTCTCAACAGTAACAAACTGGGCAACGCCGCCCTGCTCGTCGATTTCAGTGCGGCCTAACGCCGGCAGGATCAATGCCTGCTCGCCCACTACCGCATGAGACCGATTTAACTTGGTAGAAATCTGCACCGTCAGCCGGCACTGCTGCATCGCTTTCGATGTGTACTTAAGATCCGGCGTTGCAGCGACAAAGTTACCGCCCAGAGCGACAAAGACTTTCACGTCCCCGTTGGCCATGGCATGAATCGTGTCGACGGCATCAAGCCCGTGCTTGCGGGGTGCACGGAACTTAAACTCCGTGTCCAACGCAGCAAGCAGCGATTCATCGGGACGCTCCCAGATTCCCATCGTCCGGTCGCCCTGCACGTTGCTGTGACCCCTTACCGGGCAGGCGCCTGCCCCGGGCCGGCCAAGGTTCCCACGCAACATCAGGAAGTTAATCACTTCCTGAATATTCGCAACGGCATTCTTATGCTGCGTCAGCCCCATTGCCCAGCAACAGATAGTGGCATCCGCAGCAACGGCAATATCAGCCGCACGCCGAATCAGATCACGGGTAACGCCGGAAGCTTTCTCGATATCCGTCCATTCTGTCGTCTGAATGTCGTCTGCAAACGGCTCGAAACCAGCGGTATAGGAATCAATGAAAGTTCGATCAAGCACGCTGCCCGGCTGTCGTGCCTCGGCCTCAAGCATCGCCTTACACAGACCTTTGAGAAAGGCGACATCGCCGTTGACGCGAACCGGTACATGCAGATCAGAGAGCTGTGTGCCCGCACCGAGGTAACCGCCAATCTCCTGCGGGTTTTTAAATCGCTTTAAACCCGTCTCATCCAGCGGGTTGACCGTAACAATCGTCGCGCCGGCCCTTTTTGCATCCTGCAAAGTTGCCAGCATCCGCGGATGATTCGAGCCGGGGTTCTGGCCCAGAATAAAAATAGCGTCGGCTTTAACGAAGTCTTCAAGATGCACGGTACCTTTGCCGGTACCAATCGATTCTGTCAGTGCTCTGCCACTCGACTCATGGCACAGGTTGGAGCAATCGGGAAAGTTGTTCGTGCCAAATTGACGCACGAAGAGCTGGTAGAGAAAAGCCCCCTCGTTGCTGGTGCGGCCCGAGGTATAAAAGGCTGCTTCGTCGGGATGCTCTAACCCGTTAAGCTCGGCAGCAATCAAATCAAAGGCTTCATCCCAGCTGATCGGCTCGTAGCGGTCCGCATCCTTGCGCCGAACCATGGGCTCTGTAATTCGCCCCTGATCATTCAGCCACTGATCCCCCTTGCGCGCTAACGCGGATATCGGCGAATGGACAAAAAAATCAGCATCGGCGCGTCGGCGGGTCGCCTCATCGGCGATTGCCTTGGCGCCGTTCTCACAGAAATCCACATGCTTCGCGGTGGGCGAATCGGGCCAGGCACATCCCGGGCAGTCAAAACCGTCAGGCTGATTGGCGTTGGTCAACGCTACCGTTGCCCTCGCAAGCCCTGGCTTGTTGACGGACTGTCGCAACACCTCCTTAATCGCACCGAGGCCGGCAGCAGCCTCTGCAGGCGGCGTCACCCGAGGCTTATTGAAATCCTTCGACATAGCCGAAGTCTGCCACAATGGCACTGGTTTGGCTGCCGTGCACGATACGGGACCATCGAACGGTCTTGCCAGCCTCGGCGGGTTTGCGTAAAGTAGCCGCCCTTGAAGCGCTGCTTCACGACTTTAGGATCGTAGCTCAGTTGGTTAGAGCGTTGCCTTGACATGGCAGAGGTCCCCAGTTCGAATCTGGGCGGTCCTACCAGACACAATAAAGCCCGTCCCTGACAATCAGGAGCGGGCTTTTTTTCTATTGCAGGGTGTAGCGCGGGCCCGACGCAGATCGGCTACCACCAAACCCGCGCATGATGCCAACCCGGCCTTCCCACGTCCCATTGCTGATATCACCATCACGG
Source organism: uncultured Chromatiaceae bacterium (assembly GCA_964384295.1). Classification (GTDB taxonomy): domain Bacteria; phylum Pseudomonadota; class Gammaproteobacteria; order Steroidobacterales; genus JABIQA01. Next base: position 4,457 of record CAYLLI010000106.1, on the reverse strand, counting down.
TACTTCGCCTGAAGGTAGCCCGACCATCCGTTGCGATATGCCGCGGTAACTCCCACTGAACCGGCAAAGTCGGTACCACGCGCTTCGGCTGAAAACTCATTGTCGTTCAAACGTATTGTGCTGCCGCCGTCGAACTCGTGCGTTACGTCGGCGCGCACGTACGGCACGATTAGCGCTGAGGAACGCTGTTGCGGATAGCTCAGTCTCAACCCTGCCCGCCCGATCACAGAATCACCCGACTTCAAAGATACAGTAGAGCCGTTCTGGTCCTGAAAGTCATCCTGATCAAGCGTGTGGTAGGCGAGCTGCACTTGCGGCTCGAGTCGCCAGTTACTCCACACAGTAAACTCGGAACCCACTTCTGCGCTGGCAGTCAGTATCGTCGCGTCATACTTAACGCCAATACCGTCAACACCTGATTCAATCTCGGTGTCGAGCTGCTGCCCTTTAAGCACAAGGTCCAGGTAGTAGCGCCCTTTCACAAAGGTGGAATACACACCCAGACTTTCGCCACCCGCGTCGACCTGACCGCTGCCATCCTGCAGCCGGGCTTCCGTTTGCGAATAACCGAGCATCACGCCCGGCACCCAGCGAAACTCAGTCTTGGTGTTAACGACACCCGGCAGACTTAGCCCAAGCTCATAACCGGAGTATTGCCGGTCAATCCCGACCATCAATTTGGGATTGGTGTCGACCTGATATTCCCCGTCCCCTGCCAAGCCTCTGACCCAGAGCTTCGGCCTGTTCGATGCATCGAGACCGCCGTTTCTCTCGCGCCAGGTACCCAGCTGCTGGCTCGCCAGTTCGAGCGACAACGAGGGCGCTGCGGTAAACAGCGACGATGCGTTGGCCAGCTTCGCCACCAGAAACCAGTCGCCGTTCAGTTGCTCCAGATCGTATTGAAAAGGCCCGGAACGCAAGGCTTGCCCCAGGCGGAAGGACCCGGCGTTGCTTGTCCCTGTAACGTCAACCACCAGAACCTGGCCGTCCTGACCCAGATCGTTGCCAACATCAATAAAATTGAGTGTGGTCTGACCCGCAGTGTTGCCGGCAACGGTGAATACATCGGCGGTGAGCGTGTCGAGATTCACGTCCCCGGCCAACACACCACCGCCGGCATAGTCGCCGCCGATGGCAAAGCTATCGCCAACAACACCGTCCTGCAGGCTGATAGAACCATTGTTGGTTACGCTGCCGGACACCGAATAGTTGCTGATGCCTGCCCCTATACCCAGAAAGAAAGCTGCCGACTCAACGGTCAGGTTGCCGGTCAGTGCAAACGTGTCGCCGGCATCAAATACACCGCCGCTGCGGACGAACAGACCCTGCCCGGGCTCATCCGATACCGTCAGTGCGTTATCCGTAAAGCTCAGCGTGCCGCCTTCGACAACGACCTGTTCCCAGTTGGCCAGCAACGAACTAGAAATGCTGTACGAGCTGCCAGCAAAAGTGATCGTATCGATTTGGCCATCACCACTGCTTGCATCATCACCACCGTCCAGCAACGAAACGGTGCTCAGGTCTGCCGTTCCTGACACGGTAAGCGTATCGCTGCCCAAACCTCCCTGAATCACGCCGTTAACGGTTCCGCCGACGTAACTCAGCGAGTCGTTTCCGGCACCCGCATCCACACCATTCACGCTACCCGCCTGCACGGTAATGGTGTCGGCATCATCACCACCCAGAATGGTTCCGCTGACATCTGCACCGGCCAACAGCACCGTATCATTGCCGGCCGCGGCACTGATGTCTCCGCTGACAACCGTGCCGCCCCCCAGCGTGATCGATTCCTGATTGGCTGAACCGACAATATCGGTATTGACCGTACTGCCTGTGACAACCACTGCAGAGTTATTCACGGAGAAACTGTTGTTCACCGTGGCATTACTGATGACTGCGGCCGAATCAACGACCGACAGCGTGTTGATAACCCCTGCAGACACAGACCCCACGGTGACGTCAGCACCGTTCTGAATGGTCACCGTTTCCCAGCCGGCAAGTTCATTCAGCGTTCCCATAGCACCATCAAACAGCGCGACATCATTGCCGGAGCCACCATCAACCAGCCCGGCAGCGGCAGCGAGATTCGCATCCGCAAAAAAAGTAACGGTGTCGTTGCCGGAGCCTGCGTCGACAGAATCGACAGCCGTGACTGCACGCCAGTTGATCGTATCAACGCTGCCCCCGGTTGAAATGACGCCGGCCTCGCCCCCGCTGAGATTCGCCGTATCGCGGCCGCCGCCCATATTCACGTTGCCGGACAACACGCCACCGTTCAGATCAAACGTGTCGTTTCCGCCGGCGAGACTGATTGCACCGACATTCGTCGTGCTGCCCGCGAGCAGCTGTACCGTGTCCCTGCCGTTGCCGGCAACAATATTGGTTCCTGCGGTATCGATCAGGCCGGCACTGGTCAGCCGGTTATTGCCGCCGCCCAGATTAATGCCACCCAATTGCTGACCACCTGCAAGAATATCGACCTGATCACTGCCACCGCCCAGGACAAGATTGCCGTTGATCGTCCCTCCCGCCAGCTCAACAGTGTCACTGCCATTTCCCATATTGACGTTGCCCGTGATACTGCCGCTGTTCGTCAGCGCATCGCTGCCACCGCCGCTATTGACATTGCCGACTAACGCCGCTGTGTTTGAAATAGTCAGACTGTCGGCACCGCCGCCCAAAGCGACGTTGCCGGTAACCGTTCCGCCGGCAATAGCAACGGTATCATTGCCTCCGCCCATGTTTAGGTTGCCGTTCAGAGTGCCGCTGTTAGTGAATGAGTCGGCGCCGCTGCCCAGCAAAACAGAGCCCAGAATGGTCCCCGCATTACTAACGACATCCTGCTTGTTGCGGTTACTGCGAATCGCGTTGCCTGACGCGGACGCATCCAGCAGGGATGTTGCATCGAGAGTAATAGTGCCACCGGAACGACCGGTGAGATTGATACCGCGACCCGTGTTTGCCGTGATGGTGGAGTTAATAATAGCGAGACTGTAACTGCCGCCAGCGTTGTTTGTGCTCAGCAGGACACCGTTCGAACCGGTCACAGAGGAGTCACGCAGCAATACATCAAGCGCACTGGTATTCGACGCGTTAAGCAATCGTGCGTCAATTCCTGCACGATTACCCCCGCTGTCCGAACGCAGTGTGGAACCGATAATCTCAATAGTCCCTGCCCCCAAACCGCTATGACTCAGCTGAGCAGCATCATCCAGAGCCGAAACCACATTGCTGTTAACAATAGAGAGTCTCACCGCACCTGCATTTATCGCACTTCCTGTAACGCGGGCGAACACGCCCTCGGCACCACTGCCGTTCGCCCGAACATCCGCGCCGCTGAGATTCGCAGTCGCGGAGCCCGTATCCGTAGTGTTCGAAACCAGAATACCGCCGGCATTTCCGGCAGCGGTTGCATTGAGGTCAGTAAAACCGCCGGCATTGAGAACCAGATCGCCATTGCCTTGCAGAAGGATTCCGCGGGTTGTAACGGACGTTGCCGCAGCGTTGCCAACGTTCAGAGTCAGGCCATTGGCAACAGCGTTGTAGGTGATGCCATTGGCGTAGTTACCGGGTGCGCAGGTTAGCGTGGTCGGAGGTACCGTGCCGCACTCATCAACCGCTTGTGCAGACGGCAGCCACAGAGCCGACATGGATAACACCATGACCGCCAGCGGCTGTCGCAACTCAAACAATTTCAGCATAAGCGCCCTTTTCGGCTTATTAATGATTACGACACTACCGCGTTTGGCGGCTGGCATCTATCTGCAGCGAACCAAAAGGCCCTGTAATGCGCAAAATTGAAGAATAAAGAAAGCCCACCCCGAATAAATCGTGGGTGGGCTTACTCAGATACAAGCCATTAAAGTTTCGGGCTAGAAAGACCTGCCAACTGACAGAACGGCCTCATAACCTCTGAAGTTGTTGTACAAGCGACTGTCGTCCAAACGACCTGCAATCCACTTCATGCCGAAACCGAGGTCCCACAGCGGGCTTGCGGCATAGTTAGCGGCAATGCCACCCGTCCAGTTGTACTCAATATTGTTGTCCCAGAACTTCGACATACCGTCGACTTCGGCATCCACACTCCAACGCTCACTGAGCTTAAAGCCGACAGCGCCATGAATAACCGGAAATACGCGGCCTACAGCAACTTCAGACTGCTTAATGACGTTACCCTGAAAGCCCTGTTCAACCTCAACTTTTGTGCGCGTGTACTGAATACCGGCCCCCCATCGGACTGCCCAGCGGTCTGTCAGGATAGCGGCCGTGCGCCACCGTGCCCTGACATCAAACCAACGATAGTTGGAATTGAATACAGGAAATTCAGCGGGATCAAACGTTACTCCATTAAACGAAATCGGATCAGTCGGTTCGTCAAACTCGGTGATACCCAGCGGTGAGTAGTACACCGACCAATCGTCTTTAGGCCGATTGCGCGGAAAGTATTCAAACCGCAG
>CAYLLI010000105.1:7638-7987 GCA_964384295.1 uncultured Chromatiaceae bacterium | reverse complement strand
TCGCGTCAGCCTTTTTGACGCATGCGCAGCCCTAAGGAAAAAAGACTAACCCGACCTGCCACCGGGAATTCGACATCAGAACCTCGAACCCAAAGACGCTCTGCCAGATTATTCTTTAGAACAGCTAATCCGGCGACTTAGTCGCCCCACTCTCCAGCATCACTGCAATCTCAGCTTCACTGAAGCCGGCTTCCTGCAGAATCTCTTCGCTGTTCTCACCCAGACGCGGCTGATGACGCCGGACGTCGGCAGGCGTTTTCGAGAACGTGACCGGGAAACGGGTCATACGAATCTTGCCTTCGGTCGGGTGGTCGTAGTCCTGCCAGAAATCGACGGCCTTCAGGTGCGG
>CAYLLI010000105.1:6100-7628 GCA_964384295.1 uncultured Chromatiaceae bacterium | reverse complement strand
GCAGACCATCCAAGGTATTCACGGCGTTCACCGGCACCGGCGTGTCGGCAAAAATCTCGAACCACTCTTCAGTGTCACGCTCTGCCATGATCCGGCCGGTTTCGACGTAGGTGTCATCAATGTTCTTCACACGATCCGACAAAGTCTTAAAGCGCGGATCGTCAATCAAATCCTCGTTGCCGGTTTTCTCGCAGAAGATCTTCCAGTGGTTGTTCATGTACGGAAGAATCGCGATGTAGCCGTTCTTCGTTTTGTACGGCTTACGGTGATAGCTCATCAAACGCTTGTAACCGGCAGAGCCGATCGGCGGCTCAAACGTGTTGCCCCATAAGTGCTCTGCCATCGTGAAGTACACCATGGTTTCGAACATCGGCACTTCAATTTCCTGGCCTTCGCCGGTGCGTTCACGGGCAAAGAGTGCAGCAGTCACGGCATTCACCACAGCCATCGCTGTCGTTTTATCGGCCAACACCGTCGGCAAATACCGCGGCTCGCCCAACACCATTTCATTCAGCATCGCGATACCGCTGACCGCCTGAATGGAGTCGTCCAGAGCGCCACGGGTGCCGTACGGACCATCTTTACCGTAGCCGTATGAACCGCAATAAATAATGTTCGGATTAAGTTTCTTAACGGTGTCGTAATCAATGCCAAGCTTTGTCATGACCTGCGGACGGTTGTTGTGGATCATCACATCAACCTCGGACGCCAGTTTCAGCAGCGCTTCGCGGCCGGACTCTTGTTTCAAGTCGAGCACAATGCTCCGTTTATTGCGGTTGCACGTGAGATAAAGCGCCGACATGCCGGGATTGCGCGATGCGCCCAGGCCACGGTTACTGTCGCCGTGCGGCGGCTCGACTTTGATGATTTCCGCACCCATGTCAGCCAGCATCTGGCACGCAAATGGGCCAAGCACCACTGCGGTAACTTCAAGAATTTTTATGCCTGCTAGAGGGCCTGCCATGATTGTCTCCTGCGATGGCGGGTTGTCGTATCCGGAAATGATACCAGTACGGACTCAAATAGGTGGGGCTCATTTTCCCCTACAAAACGAGCAATAAAAAAGGCCCCGCCCAAATGGGCAGGGCCTTCATAAAGCGCGCTACGTTTAGATGTAGTGCGTGTTCTTCTCTGCGTCAGGATACTCAAAATCATGAGGATGATTGTGACCATCTTTAGACACAGCCCACTTGAACAGGTCCGGACGCTGACGCTGCAGCTGGGCAGCTGCGCGATCGCGGTTCTCTTCCGGTGAGGTCCACGGGTTCCAGTGGAAGTAGTTGTGCAGCTTCGAGTCAGTGCGTCCGAATGCCAGAGTACCGAGATCACAGCTAAACGCACCGTGGTTGATGTACTCAGGACGCCAGAAGTAGCCGCCGGTCGGCAACTCGCCGAACTGCATCATGTGAGAAGTACCCCAGATGTGATACGCCTCTTCCGCACTGTCGTGGTAAGAAATGTTGTCCTGCCAGAACTTCGGCGTCATGCAGTACATGAATGACAGCGCTTCAGTCAGCGGATCGTACTT
>CAYLLI010000105.1:0-6090 GCA_964384295.1 uncultured Chromatiaceae bacterium | reverse complement strand
CGTATTTCAGAACCTTAAGCAGACAGCCCGGAGCAACGGCCGGATAAATAGCACCTGAGCTCGGCATCCACTGAATGTCATCGTAAGCGTTAACTGACGTCAGCTGATCCGGCATCGCCAGACGGTGATGCTCATCGGACTCGACAAAGCTCGGCTCTGCGAAGTTGTACATCATCAGGACGGTAGCAGCACGACCCACTTTCATTTCCGGCATTGCCACACCGGGAGGAATGCGCCAGTAATGACCCGGACGGCAAGTTTCATTACCGTACTTAATCGTGCCGGACATCAACAGCATTTCCACTTCGGTATAGCTCATACCGGGAGGCTGTTTGTAACCGCTTTCGAACTTGACGGTCATGGTGCAAGCGCCGGTGCCGTTATCCAGGCTGAGCATTTTGTAATGCATGCCTTTCTTGAAACCCGGCAAGGTGAAGCGCTTAAAAGGGATGGTGCGATCCACGAATGGCTCAATATGTGGGCGGCCCATACTTATCTCCTTATCAAAACTTGATGCTTAAACGGGCTGCTAAAGAACGCATCAACAACCCGAAACAAATACTTAAAGAACTACCAAACGACCTTGTCTTTACGGCCTGCTGGCTTCACCGGAATCTCGTCTTCGGTAATTTGACGACGCTCAGTAAAGTGAACATTGAAACCACGGGTTTTAATGCGCTCAAAAAACGCTTCGTAGTTTTTCGCTCGCTGTGCCGCATAATCGACATTCATTTCTTTCTGAATTGCCTGGTGCAACTTCTTCTGCACGGCAGCTTCTTTTTTCAACCACGCTTTAGTGGCTGCTGGCACAGTGTGCTTAATATATGGCTTTGCCATGGCATCCTCATTACAAGTTGATCTGTTTAAGTGGAGCCCGACTATCTCAGAAATCTTGCGCGGTTGTCAAAGGTTTACATAAGCCTTTTCAAGCGATGTTTCGCCTTGCATTCGTAACCACAAAATCTGTTTGATCAGACACAAACAATGACTGTTATTTTTGAGACAGCGTCTAAGCCTGTTGCTGCAACCACTCAACAACCGGGGCCACCCAATTCTCAGGTTGCTCGTCGAGAATATCGAACGTACCGCCTTCGATCTGAGCATAGTCAAACCCCGGGTTCTGCTCTTTAGCACGCTCCGCCAGATGATGAATGGAATCGCCGGTATTGCTGTAAACCAGGCACGGCAGATCCAGCTTTTGCATTGCAGCTCCATGGTCGTAGGACATCACCGCATCGTGCGCGTACCAAACGTTCGGCCCTGCAGCCATGCCCTGCACCACGTGCTTTTGAATGGCGTCGATATCCGTCCAGCCGGGTTGCGCATCCATACGGAACTTCCACTGCGTAGTCAGATGACTGCCATCCTCGACCGGGCCCCATTCTTTTTCTGCAGCAAGGTGTGACTTAAAGAATGCGCGTTCCTCTTCGTTTAAAGGCAGAGGACCGTTCAGAATCAGACTCAAGAACCGTTCCGGAAACTGCAGTGCTGCATCGGTCGCAAGAATCGCCCCGGTGTGATGACCCAGGACATGCGCCTTCGTCACCCCAGCCGCATCCAGTACGGCCGGCACAATGTGGGAATATTCCTCCATGTCGGGAACATGGTCAGGACCATCCGACATTCCGTAGCCCGGCATATCCGCGGTAATTACATGAAACCCTTTCGCAGCCAACAGCGGCACAACCTTGTCGAACTGACACATATTGGTCGGTGACTGATGGCATAGCAACAGCGGCACGCCGCTGCCGGCAGTTGCATAATGAATCTGGCCAAACCGGCCTTCCGTGTAAGCTCTTACGGGTTTCATACGTTTTCCTTATTGACTGATTCTTCCGGCTACCCGCCGGCCAATCGCCCGACTATAGCGTGCGGCAAAGGTGCCCGCCATCAACGGTGATCGTCGCGCCGTTCATATACGACGAAGCATCACTGGCAAGCAACAATAGCGGGCCCGCCAGTTCTGCCAGCTGACCCGTGCGCCCGAGCGGTATACGGCTTTGCATCGCCTGCCCCTCGGGCGAATCAAATAGCCCCTCGGTCATTTCGCTAGGAAAGTAACCGGGCGCAATCGCGTTGGCTCTGACTCCGTCCGCTGCCCATTCGAGCGCCATCGCTTTCGTGAGTTGCTGCACGGCGGCTTTCGACGCCATGTACGGACCCAAACCAAACTTAGTATCACGCGCGAGAATTGAAGCGATGTTGACGATCGCAATGCTCGCTTTATTCTCCCGTCTCGCGGCGTTTACCACCGCGCGGGACAGCAACCAAACGCTTTTTACATTGGTCGAAAATATGGCGTCCCAGTTTGGCTCATCGCAATCATCCAGAGATGCGAAACCGCTGACCCCCGCATTATTGACCAGCACATCAACGCCCCGGTCTTCAGATTGAAGCTGCCCGATTGCGGCAGCAATCGCGGCAGAGTCGGTCAGATCAAGCACAATGCTTCGGGCGATTCCTCCTGCGGAGGCAATCTTCGCCTCGGTATCCGCCAACTTATCGGGCCGCCTCGCTGCCAGGACCACTCTTGCGCCCGCAGCGGCCAACGTCTGCGCAAACTGACGGCCCAAGCCGCTGCCCGCACCGGTGACCAAAGCAGTTTTGCCGGCCAGAGAAAACAAGTCATTCATTAGTGCATAACCCCGATATGTGTATGCGAACGATAATCACAACCAGCAACGCTGCAGCACCCCTGCCAATCGCTGAATACGCAGCAAGTATGGCAACGGCTCGCGGGAATTGGAATAATTGCGCCATCCGGCCTCTACCGAAGGTCACACGCTTGAGTTAAGGAAACCCCATGGAACTGAAGAACAAAGTAATCGTTATCACCGGTGCTGCCCGAGGCCTCGGCGCTGCGATGGCCAAGCAACTGGCAGCCAAAGGCGCGAAGCTCGCTTTGGTCGACCTGGATAAGGACAGTGTTGATGCCACCGCCAAGGCCTGCATTGATGCAGGCGCTGCGGATGCGCGTGGCTATGCCATTAACGTGAGTGATGAAGCCCAGGTTGAGGGGCTGTTCAACGCTGTCGCTGACGATCTCGGGGGACTCGACGGATTGGTCAACAATGCCGGTATTACCCGTGACGCGCTGATGATTAAGCATAAAGACGGCGAACTGATTTCGAAAATGAGCCTGGAACAGTGGCAGCAGGTGATCGACGTAAACCTGACCGGTGTGTTTCTGTGCGGACGCGAAGCCGCGCTAAAAATGATCGAACTGGAGTCCAAAGGCTGCATCATCAACATCTCCAGCATCTCCCGGTCAGGAAACATGGGCCAGACCAATTACTCTGCCGCGAAAGCCGGTGTTGAATCGATGGCTGTCGTCTGGGCGAAGGAACTGTCGCGGTATGGCATTCGGGCGGCGTCGATCGCGCCAGGCTTCGTCAACACCGAAATGGTCGCCGCAATGAAGCCGGAAGCTCTGGCAAAAATCGCCGCCGGGATTCCATTGAAGCGCATGGCTGAGCCTCAGGAACTGGCGCATGCCGTCGAATTTATTCTGGAGAACGACTACTACAGCGGCCGCTGCCTTGAGTTGGACGGCGGACTCCGTCTGTAAAGGCCCCAAGAACCATAAAAAAGCCGCGCTAACCAGCGCGGCTTTTTTATGACTTAATCGCAGCTCAGACTTTAAAGACCTGCCTGACAAGCAAAGTCTGTGGGGTCGCAGTCAGATGCACCCTGACTTTCGAGCTTGCGCCGTTCCCTGTCGGTCAGTGCGTAGTTGTCGACGCAAGCAGCCCCTTCATCGCCCAATGCACCGGCGGCGTTTACGCAGCGACGGCGATCATTGTAAATACAGCTCGTGCCGTAACGGGTTGCCAGACAATACCGTTTGCCGCCTTTGTTGCCGTAAAGCCGGTAGTTTTCAATACAGTAACCACCCTGCCGAAGCGCAATGGTGTTGCACTCATTCATCGAGGAAAAGGCGCAGTTTTCCTTTTCATCAATACGCAGGCAGAACGAACCACTACCCTGAGCAGAAGCCAACCCCGGCAAAAGCACGCTCACACTGGCAACCGCGCATATTAAGCCCCAGCATGAGGCTGCTGCGAAAGCGATCAGTTTATTACGCAAACCCATTCTCTGAGACATATCTTTTCATCCAGACCTAGCGAAACAGGACGTTCTACGACTATCTGCTTGATCACAATTCCTTTCGACACCGATATTTACGATTTTACTCGGCTATAGGCGCTTTGTCGTGGAACAGGTAGTCAGTTTGCAGCAATCTCAATGCAGCAAACAGCACGGTCGGCATAGGACAGCCGGGAATCTGCTGAAAGCAAAGCAATAAAAAAAGCCCCGTCACTGCAGCAGTCACGGGGCTTTGAAGACGTGGACAGCCGACCTACTCTTCCGGAGCAATCTCCAGCTTCATGCCATCCAGTTCAGCGGTCATCGTTACCTGACACGACAGCCGCGACGAACCTTCTTTAAAGCACTCAGTCTCTTCCAGAAGCTCCAGTTCATCATCCTGGGGCGCCGGAATTTTGCCCGCGAAATCAGGCTCAATGTAGACGTGGCAGGTTGCACAGGAACACATACCACCGCACAGGGCTTCAATGCCGGCATCCAGCTCACGCAGTGGCTCGTAAATGCTTTGACCTGCTTCCAGCTCAAACTCATGCTGACCGCCATCGCGATCAATAACAAACATCTTGGGCATGACTACTCCGTGCTCCGCTAACAACTAATGACTTGAAGGGCGCGCAATATACCACAGGCGCACGAGATTGGGATAGGTAATCCACGCAGGTCAGCAGCTGCCGCTCAGGCGCGTTAATCATGCGCCGCAATCAGACTTAACCTACTGATTTATTGGGCGGTTACCATTCTGGCGTCGGTCGCCGAATCATAGTCATCCGCATCCTCAGCGAGCTGCTGTACCTCAGCTAGCAGGGTTCGCAGCCGCTGCTCTGCATTGGCCACGTTGCTGCACACCTCGCAATCGGCGCTTGTGCAGGGCTGGCGGGCAAACAGCCAGTATTCAATCGCGCCGGCAAGCATTCCTGATGCAACGTCCCAGGTATCGACCGAGTCATCTTCATCCACCAGCTTGTTGCCTAACTCAACAACACCGTCAGCTGCCTGATCGTAGGTAAGCCGGTGCGGATTAATCATGAAAAGTATCCCGAAAAAAAACGCAAATAGGTGCGAAGCAATATAGCACCGGTATGCCACTTCATGACCGGCACTTTACATTAGCAGCGGGATTTTTTTGCTGGCAGCGAGCAGACTAAAACCTGAAGATGACACCTATGTTTGCCTGTGCCTGCAACAGGATGTTTCCGGAGGTGCGAATCACGCAGTTGGCACCGCCATCAATGCCACAGAACCATGAGTTGTTGCTGCTAACCACGGTCCCTAGCGCACGGGCTTCGGCTCTGAGACCGAAATGCCGGGTGGGAAAATACTTGTAACCAACACCGGCCGTGAAGCCCACAAAGTAATCGCTGTCAAAACCGCTTACCTTCGCCCGGGTCGCTCCGAGTGTCGCCACAAAATAGGGCGCACTGCGTGCTTGGGGCCACAGATAGGTGCCGCCAATCTGCAAAGTATCAAAGGTGATGTCAGGACCATCCTGCTTGAAGTTGGTGTCCTGACGATTGAAATAGACTTCCCACTCAGTCGGTGGTTTCGCGCGCCAATTCACAGCAAACCCAAAGTTAGCCGCGTCAGCAACGCTGAAATTTCGTTCATCATCCTGACCGAAATCGGCGTCGACCTTGCCACCGATCGTATAGCCCACAAAGGGTGTGAGCTGAATACCCGTGGTGTATTCAGTTTGGGCCGATACTGGAGCGGCCATCAAAAACACAGCTGCTGCAAGCCACCAGGTTTTCATTCAAATGCATCCTCTAAAAGTCTGAATTCGACTATCGCACGCTATTCAAAGACGCGCAAAAAATCGTTTCGCATGCTTACTAACAGCCAGTCATTCTTTTTTGCTTCTGCCACGGCCTTTTCTGCACCGGATTGATACTGATATTCGCGCTCGCCATCATCATGCTGAACCAGCAACGTGAAGCCTCCGCCGGCAGCAACATAGGACAGCATGGCGAGATCACCATCAGAGTT
>CAYLLI010000104.1:0-8083 GCA_964384295.1 uncultured Chromatiaceae bacterium | reverse complement strand
CGCGAGAGCAAGTACATCATGATGCACGCGCCCCGCTCTGCCCTGCAGAAAATTGCCGACCTGTTGCCCGGTGCTGAATCACCAACAGTACTCCCGTTGGGCGGCACAGAGGACACTGTTGCTGTGCACGTTGTATGCCGCGAAACCGTGTTCTGGGACACATTGGAAAACCTGAAAGCCATCGGCGCGAGTTCGATCCTGGTGGTACCCGTTGAGAAGATGCTTGCATGAGCCAACGCCTGAAACAATTTAGCTGGTCAGCGCTGAGCGACGCAGAGCAACGCTCTGTTTTGCAGCGCCCCGCCGTCAAAGCCAATGCCGAGATCACCGCTCAGGCAGCAGCCATTATTGCCCGCGTGCAACGTGACGGCGACTCTGCGCTGCGCGAGCTGGGTAAAGAGTTAGACAACGCAACGCTGCAAGACCTTAAGGTATCCGATGCAGAAGCCTCCGCTGCTGCCGACACGATTGGTGAGCGAGCCTGTGCTGCAATCAACACGGCTATTGCGAACGTGCGTGCGTATCACGAGGCACAGCAGCCCACTCCCATCACCGTTGAGACAACCCCGGGAGTCGTCTGTGAACGCATCGTGAGAGCGATTCCTGCTGTCGGGCTGTACGTGCCCGCCGGTTCTGCACCACTCCCTTCAACGGCGATCATGCTGGCAGTCCCGGCCGCTATCGCCGAGTGCGAGACCAAGGTTATGTGCACGCCGGCGCGTGCAGACGGCAAAGCCGATCCTGCGGTGGTTTACGCGGCATGGCAGTGCGGCGTGCGCGACATCTTCAAAGTCGGCGGCGCTCAGGCGGTTGCCGCGATGGCATACGGTACTGAATCGATCCCCAAAGTCGACAAAATCTTTGGCCCCGGCAATGCCTGGTTTACGGCCGCCAAAACGCTGGTGTCTGCAGACCCGGCAGGCGCTGCGCTGGATATGCCGGCCGGCCCGTCAGAAGTGATGGTGATTGCCGATGAGACCGCAGCACCCCGTGCGGTTGCTCTCGACCTGCTGTCGCAGGCCGAACACGGCCCCGACTCGCAGGTGGTGCTCGTAACAACATCAACTGAAATGGCCAACGCCGCTGATGCAGCCATTGACGTTGCGCTGGAAACGTTGCCCCGCCGGGAAATTATTGAGAAGGCTCTGAGCAACAGCGTCTGCATTTTGGTCGACACCGTCGAACAGGCTGTAGAGGTTGCCAACGCCTATGCGTCTGAGCACCTGATCATTCAGGTCGAAAGCCCCCGCGACTGTCTGCCCAACCTGCAGAACGCCGGATCGGTGTTTCTCGGCCCGTGGACGCCGGAGTCGGTCGGCGACTACTGCAGCGGCACCAATCACGTTCTGCCGACCTACGGTTACGCAAGGACTTACAGCGGACTGTCGCTGGCCGCCTTTCAAAAACAGATTTCAGTACAAGAACTCACGTTGGAGGGACTGCAGACTCTGGAACCCTGTGTCACGACGCTGGCCGGACTCGAAGGTCTCGATGCGCACGCACAGGCCGTTCTGGTGCGCCTGGAAGATGCCGCCAAAGGAACGGACCAATGAGCAGCACAGCCGCCAAACTGGTGCGTCCTGAGATCGGCGCGCTTAAACCCTATGTCGCAGCAACCTACGCTGACGGTGTTCTGCGCCTGAATGCCAACGAAGCGCCGTGGAGCCCGATTGCACCGGCCGCGGAATGCTCACTCGAAGGTCTGAACCGGTATCCGGAAGAGCGGCCGGTCGAACTGCAGAACCGGCTGGCTGAGTTCTACAACGTCCCCCCTGCCAACCTGTTGGTCACGCGCGGCAGCAGCGAAGGCATTGACCTGTTGATTCGCAGCTTCTGTCGCGCCGGCATCGACAGCTGTGTCATCAGCCCGCCGACCTTCGGCATGTACCGGGTGTACGCCGACGTGCAGGGTGCCGCCATTCAGGAAGTGCCGTTATTGATTGATCAGGGCTTTGCACTTGATGTCGATGGCATCCTCGATAACTGGACCGAAACAACGAAACTGGTGTTCGTCTGCACGCCCAATAACCCGACCGGCAATGCGGTTCCATTGCGGGAACTCGAGCGTCTCTGTGAGAGTTTGTCCGGCAAAGGCCTGGTAGTCATTGATGCGGCCTACACAGAGTTCGCCGACAATGACCCGACCGCACTGCTGGCCAGCTTCGACAACGTCGTTGTGCTGAGAACGCTGTCCAAAGCGCTGGGACTTGCCGGGGTGCGTTGCGGCGCTGTGCTTGCGAGCACAGAGATCATCGGCTACCTGCAGCAGATACTGCCGCCCTATTCGTATCCGAAGCCCTGTCAGGATGCCGTTCTGGCGGCACTTGATCCGGCCAATGCGGATGAGCAACAGCAGCGGATTGAACTGCTCAAAACCGAGCGGGCGCGTCTGCTCGACTATTGCCGGAAGAACCGCGCTTTTACCGCCGCTTATGCAAGCGATGCGAACTTTATCTTTGTCGTAGCTGGAAACCCGTCTGCAGTTATAGCGGCAACAGAAGCAGCAAACGTACGGATCCGAGACTTCAGCAAAGACAGCGCTGTTGGCAATGGCTTTCGAATCACGGTAGGCACACCGCAAGAAAACGATCAATTAATGACGGCACTGGACACTTTAAAATGAGCGAACGAATTATTTTTGTGGATCGCGACGGTACGATGGTCATTGAGCCTCCCGTCGACAAGCAGGTTGATGCGCTGTCGAAGATCGCACTGGTGCCCGGTGTGATTCCCGCCATGCTGCAACTGAAGGATGCAGGCTACGATTTTGTCATGGTCAGCAACCAGGACGGACTGGGTACGGACAGTTTTCCGGAAGCGGACTTCACTGAGTCGCAGGACTTTATCCTGGCGTTGTTTGCATCACAGGGCATCAACTTCCGCGAGGTTCTAATTTGCCCGCATTTTTCCGACGACGGTTGCGACTGCCGCAAGCCTTTGCCGGGGCTGCTGACACCGTTCCTGCGCGACAATCGAATCGACCGGGATAACAGCTACGTGATTGGCGACCGCCAGACTGATCTTGATCTGGCGACGAACATCGGCGTGAGCGGCATTCTGATCGACCCGGAAGACCCGGAAGCCTGGGCGCGAATCGCGACCAACATTACCCGTCCGCCGCGTGTTGCCACTGTGAAGCGCAAAACGAATGAAACCGACATCAACCTGACAGTCGATCTCGATACACCGGGCACGGCTGACATCGATACCGGTATCGCGTTCTACGACCACATGCTTGAACAGGTCGCAAAACACGGCGGGTTCTCGCTGACCATCAAATGCAAAGGCGACCTTGAGGTCGACGAGCACCACACCGTTGAGGACGTCGCACTCGTTTTGGGGCAGGCAATCCGGCAAGCACTGGGCGACAAGCGTGGCATCGGTCGCTACGGGTTTACCGTGCCGATGGATGAGGCGCAGGCAAGCGTTGCGGTTGACCTGGGTGGCCGACCCTACATGGTGTTTGAGGGTGAGTTCGATCGTGAAGCTGTCGGCGGCCTGCCTACCGAACTGGTACCGCACATCTTCCGCTCGTTGAGCGACACGCTGGCGGCGGCCATTCACGTCTCTGTCAAAGGCGAGAACGCGCACCACATGATTGAAGGTTGCTTTAAGGCGACAGGCCGCGCCCTGCGACAGGCATTTGCCCGCGAAGGCAACGATCTGCCGAGCACCAAAGGCACGCTCTGATGACGCAACTGGCAATTATTGATGGCGGCGGGGCCAACCTGGCATCGCTGACCTTTGCACTTAAACGCATTGGCGTGGAAGCACAGCTCACCACCGACAAAGCGGTGATCAGAGCAGCCGATAAGCTGATTCTGCCCGGCGTGGGTGCAGCGGCGGATGCCATGGAGCGACTGCAGAAAGCGGATCTCGTCGATTTTATTCCGACGTTGTCGCAACCACTGCTTGGCATCTGTCTTGGTATGCAGCTGTTGTATGACGCTTCTGAAGAGGATGACGCACAGTGCCTCGGTATTCTGCCGGGCTCAGCATCGCGATTTACGCCGGCTCAGGACAGGCCGGTGCCGCACATGGGCTGGAACAGGGTGAAGCAGCAGCGTGAATCAAAGTTGTTTGACGGCATCGACGATGGCGCACACTTTTACTTTGTGCACAGTTACGCCCTGCCCGTTAACGATGTCACGGTTGGCGTCACCGACTATGGCGATGCCTTCGCCGCCGTCGCTGAGCGTGGCAACTTTGTTTGCGCGCAGTTTCACCCGGAGCGTTCCGGTGCTGCCGGCGCGCGACTGATTGAGAACTTTATTCGGCACTACTGAGCCGAAAAAGCCAGAAGAAGGAACAGTAATGGAAGTCATACCCGCAATTGACTTGATGAACGGCGGTTGCGTGCGCCTGTACAAAGGCGACTTTGATCAGGTCACCGAATACACCGAGGACCCGCTGGAAATCGCCGGCCGCTATCGGGCCGCCGGCAACGCCCGGCTGCACCTGGTAGATCTCGACGGTGCTCGCAGCGGCGAACTGGTCAATCTCGACGTGATCAGCCGCATTACGAACGAACTGGACATGAAGGTGCAGGTCGGTGGCGGTATTCGTGATCTGGAACGCGTCAAAGTGTTGCTGGATGCCGGAGCGGATCGCGTTGTGATTGGCTCCACAGCCGTTAAGCAACCCGGGGAAGTCGCGGGCTGGATTCAGGAACTCGGCGGCGAAAAGATCGTACTGGCGTTTGATGTGTTTATCGACGACAACGGCGTACCGGTGCCGCAAACGCATGGATGGACCGAAGCCGGTGACAAAAGCCTGTGGGATTTGCTGGATTACTTCTCCGCTAACGGCGGCATCCACTATCTGTGCACCGACATCGACAAAGACGGCACGCTGGAAGGTCCGAACTTTGATCTCTACGCAGAGTGCGCCACACGCTATCCGCAGGCGCAGTTTATTGCGTCCGGCGGTGTGGCCTCAGCTGAAGACCTGCCAAAGCTCAAAGCCACCGGGGCTGCCGGTGTCGTGACCGGCAAAGCACTGCTCGACGGCCGCCTGACACTTGAGGAGATTCAGTCATTCTCGCAAAACGCATAATTCCGTGTCTGGACGTCCGCGACGGTCAGGTCGTCAAAGGCGTTCAGTTTCGCAATCACGAGGTTGTCGGCGACATCCTCGGGCTCGCTGAACGCTACCGCGATGAAGGTGCCGACGAGCTGGTGTTTTATGACATCACCGCGAGCCCTGACGGTCGGCGCGTGGATCGCCAGTGGATCAACCGGGTTGCCGAGATCCTCGATATACCGTTCTGCGTGGCCGGCGGCATCAAAAGCCTTGCCGACGCCGAGGAAGTACTGAACTACGGTGCCGACAAAATCTCGATCAACAGCCCTGCCCTTGCCAATCCTGACCTGATCAATGAACTGGTCAAGCGATTCGGCTCGCAGTGCATTGTCATCGGCATCGATAGCCGCGAAGAAGATGACACCTACCGCGTGTATCAGTACACAGGTGACCCGGATAAGACCAAACACTCCGGCAGAATCACCGCCGACTGGGTCAAAGAGGTTCAGGAACGCGGTGCCGGCGAGATCGTTTTGAACTGCATGAATCAGGATGGCGTGCGTCAGGGTTACGACCTGAAACAGTTAAGCAAGATCAGAGCTGTCTGCGACGTGCCGCTGATCGCTTCAGGCGGAGCAGGCGAAATGCAACACTTTGCCGACGTGTTCAAACTCGCCCACGTCGATGGCGGCCTGGCGGCCAGCGTGTTCCACAAACAAATCATTGAAATCGGCGACCTGAAAGCCTTCCTGCGCGACCAAGATGTCGAAATGCGCAGCTAACCGGATAAAACCATGAGCAATATTGAATTTCTAAGCGAACTCGAATCCATCATCGCGGAACGCAGCAGTGCGAATCCGGCTGAAAGCTACACCGCTCTGTTAAAGGACAAAGGCATTCCATTCATCGCCCAAAAAGTGGGTGAAGAAGCGGTAGAGACAATTATCGAAGCCATGAAAGGTGACAAAGAGCGCCTGACGTCAGAAGCAGCTGACCTGACCTATCATCTGCTGGTATTGTTGAACGAAAGCGGGCTCTCGCTGGCCGATATCGCCAAAGAACTTCAGTCAAGGCATCAATAAGAGGCAAACGAAAAATGGATCAGGATTTGCTCTTCAGCTCAGTCATCGACCCCATTACCGCGGATTCATCCATTATCGAACAACCGGTGGAACCGGAGCTCGCGCGTCCGAAGTCGTTTCTGAAGATTCTGGATGCGGAGCACTACAACTGGAAAGGCGGACCGTTTCGTAAAGTGTTCGGCATGCGCTTTCGAGTGAAAGTGCCGGCGATTGATCAGCTGAACATCATTGCGTACCCGGAAGCGGATAAGAACGTGCCGATTTTTATCTTCTTCTGCATGCTGACCAAACGGAAATGCATTGCGCATTTGAACGTGAACCTGCCGTTCGCCGATCCGGAATACAAAGCTAAGTTCATGCAGCCGCTGGTTGAGATCCTGAACGACTATGAGCCGTTTGAGACCAAAGACCGTTACCCGGAGTGGATGAAGAAGTACCGCAACGACTGCACGATCTACGGTTTGTTTCCGCGCGAACGCTACGAAGAAATCGCTGAATGCGCCGAACGCTATGCCAAGTACTACATGGAACTGGTTGAGCAGACCACTGCCGAAACCGACCCTGAAAAGCTACAGCAGCTCGAAGCCTTCCAGGATCAGTTTGTCGATGACATTCGCACGCAGGATAAAGCCCAGGGCATGATCGCGAAGATGATCGGCAAGAAGACCGCTCACCGCATCTTCTACGAAGTGACTACCTAAATGACGAACTCCGCTGCAATACCGCGCAGGTTGTAGTTCGAACCCATCACATAGCCGTAGGCGCCAGCATTGGCGATCACCAGCACATCGCCCTCTTCGGTCGGCGGCAGCAATCGGTCAGCACCGAGCCGGTCGCCCGTCTCGCAGATCGGGCCAACCACAGACACCACCTCACTCGGCGCTTCACCGGCTTTGCTCAGGTTCGCGATCTCGTGATACGCGCCGTACAAAGCGGGACGAATCAATGAGTTCATGCCGGTGCTCACACCCACATAACGCACTTCGCCTTTGCCTTTAATCTGCGTGACCGTGGTCAGCAGCACGCCTGAATTGGCAACGACATACCGCCCCGGCTCCAGCCACAGCTCGAGCTGCGGAAAATCCTGCTTAACGATGGCCAGTGAATCCGACACAGCCGGCATATCCAGCGCCACCTGACCCGGCTTCTCGGGAATACCCAATCCGCCGCCAAGATCCAGGAAGCGAACATCCGGAAACACGTCCAGGGCTTCCACCAACTGACGCGCCACGTAGTTCCAGTTATCTGCCTGCAGAATCCCACTGCCGGTATGGGCATGCAGCCCGACGACCGAAGCACCTGCGGCTGCGATCAAATCGCGGGCTTCCTCGAGTTCAAACATCGGAATGCCGAACTTTGAGTGCACACCGGCGGTGCGGACGTGTTCGTGATGGCCGCGGCCCTGACCGGGATCAAGGCGCAGAATCAGCTCCTTAGCGGCGAAAATTTCCTGCCACTCCCGCAGTGGATGCAGGTTGTCCAGGGTGACCCGAACACCCTGCTCCAGACCGAACTCGTAGTCGGCCCGCGGCGCAAAGTTGGGGGTGAACAGGATTCGCTGCCGGTCAATATCCGGAAACAGCTCCAGAACGCGCTCAATCTCACCAGGCGAGACCACTTCAAAGTTGAGCCCTGCGTTGTGAACAATCCGCAGCACGTCCGGATTGCTGTTCGCTTTAATCGCATAGAACACGCGATCTACGGAATCGAGGCTCAACAGGTTCGCGCACGCTTGCTCAATGGAAGCACGGTCATACACGTAGGCCGATGAATTTGCTTCGGCAATCCCCATCAATTCGGACCGCTTCTCCATCCACCAGGAAGGCGCTGCAACCGGCTGTTCTGCAGCCCGATGGCCTTCCTGAAGCTCCTCCCAGGTTTCACCAAACACTTTGTCGCCGCTGTCGGCTTGCACCAGCGTGTTGTGGAATGCTTTCACCAGGCGCAGCGACTGCTCTTCGTCCACCACGAAACTCAGG
>CAYLLI010000103.1:1940-8095 GCA_964384295.1 uncultured Chromatiaceae bacterium | reverse complement strand
AAGCTGTAGAAAACATCAACATCCGAGTCGCCGTCATAATCGTAAACCCACGGCGCCGCAGAATTGGTCGGTGCCTGCAGCGGACCAAACTTCAACGACGCAGGATCAATCTGAGTGGGATCAAAATCCACAGAATCGCCGGCGGCCTGACTGGTGCCTAAGACCATCACCCAAATATCGGTACCGTTATCAATATCGACAAAGTTCTCCGTTGACACAGGATCGATATCAATCTCCATCGTTCCCTGTCCGCAGGTGCTCATATCGCCGGCGCCTTCGGTAACATCGCCGTCAACCACCGGCCAGATAAAGCCCGTGCTGCCCAAACCGTCGCAATGCTGACCGCCGTACTCATAGTGAAAACCAATCGAGTCGGTGAACTCACCCTCGCCGTTTACGCGGTCTTCGCAGTAACCCTGATTGTGATAACGACGCGATACTTCGATATTGATAAACGGAGCGGTGTCAGCGTTTGCAGTACCCCACGGCAACTGCTCAATGCCTGCCTGAAAGTCAGCTTGTGATGGCCAACGCGACTTCAAGCCCAGATTGACTGAATAGTTGTACCAGTTCTCACTGCTCATCGAATCCATGTTCCAGCCGCAGTCCGCGCCGTCCCACTCGTAGTTGCAGTATTGATCACCTTGGTCGAACCAGCGCGGAATGCGCCAGGTGTTAATACCGAGATAATTTTCTTGATTGAGAAGCGGAATCCAGACGGACTCGGCAACGCCGTAACGCATCTGACCGTCCGGATGAATGCCGGCGGTTTTCAGGAAGTTCGCGTCCTTCAGCCAGGTAATGTCCAGCACGGTGTCATAGTAGGCCTCACCGTTGGCGCGCTCGCACAGCTCGGCCGAAGCAGTCGAAACCAAAGCCAGACTGGCAAATAAAGCGGCAATAAAACGCATCAATAAAACTCCCCGATACTTACGCTGATGCTCCGAACATCTGATGTCGGAAATTATTAAGGCAGCGCAAATTAGCAGCAGCGTATTCGTATTATTAGCTCAGCAACGCCCCGATGCGTTGCTGAAAATCACGAATTCTTACAGTGATTTATAGACTATACGCACGCTTTAGGCAAAAAGCCTGCTGCGTTATGTCACACCTCATCAGAAACCAGCGGCTCTGCTGCCAACGCCTGACAACTCTGAATCACCCCCGGGCCGGTTCATAGCCCAGATTCGGGGCGAGCCAACGCTCGGCAGTTGCGACAGTCATGCCTTTGCGCTCCGCGTAATTCTCCAGTTGATCACGGCCGATTTTGCCGACAGCGAAGTACTTCGCTTCGGGGTGCGCGAAGTAAAAACCGCTCACCGCGGCGGTCGGGTACATTGCGAACGAGTCGGTCAACTCAATGCCGGTTTTCTCTTTTACCTGCAGCAGCTGCCATAACAGCCCTTTCTCGGTGTGATCCGGACACGCCGGGTAACCCGGTGCCGGGCGAATACCGCGATACTGCTCATCGATCAGCTCGTCATTGCTGAACTGCTCGTCGCTGGCGTAACCCCAGTACTCGGTGCGCACTTTCGCGTGCATGTACTCGGCACAGGCTTCAGCCAGACGATCCGCCAGCGCCTTCAACAGAATCGCACTGTAATCATCGTGATCCGCCTCAAACCGCTGCACGTGCTCATCCAAACCGATACCCGCGGTAACCGCAAAGGCGCCGAGGTAGTCCGCAGCGCCGGAATCGGCTGGCGCGACAAAATCCGC
The DNA here is from genome assembly GCA_964384295.1 of uncultured Chromatiaceae bacterium. GTDB lineage: Bacteria > Pseudomonadota > Gammaproteobacteria > Steroidobacterales > JABIQA01. The sequence continues at coordinate 6,376 of CAYLLI010000103.1, read as the reverse complement.
GAGGCAGTAATGCGGCTGGTCGCCTGCCTTACCTTTCTGCTGACGCAGATGATGCAGCTCCATCATTACTGCTTCACGGGTTTCATCTTCGTACAGGCGAATATCTTCGTTCACCGAGGCTGCAGGGAAGAAACCGATCACACCGGCGGCTCGCACCCACTTTTCAGCAACCACTTTCTGAAGCATCGCTGTCGCGTCCGCGTAAAGACTGCTCGCGGCCTCGCCCACGACTTTGTCTTCAAGAATGGCCGGGAAGGTGCCGTGGAATTCCCAGGCATTAAAGAATGGCATCCAGTCGATGTAATCGACCAACTCGGTCAAAGGAATGTGATCGAAGACCCGGTCGCCCAGAAACTCAGGCTTAGGTGGCACATAGCCCTGCCAACCGAGATCCGGCTTGTTGGCCCGTGCCTCTTCAAGACTCAGTTGCGGCACCTGGCGGCTCTTACCGGCATGGCGTTGTCTACGGGTTTCCGCTTCCTCTTTGGTTTCTTTGATGAAGAGATCGCGGTCGGTTGCGCTAATCAGTTTCTGCGCGACACCCACGGAGCGGGATGCGTCCTTCACGTAGACAACCGCCCCCGTGTATTCCGGGTCAATTTTTACCGCGGTGTGCGCCGGGCTGGTGGTTGCACCGCCGATTAGCAGCGGCATCTGCATATCCAGACGCTGCATTTCGCGGCCCACATAAACCATTTCGTCGAGCGACGGCGTAATCAGACCGGACAAACCGATCATGTCGGCATTCTCTTTGCGCGCCGTTTCCAGAATCCGCTCGCACGGCACCATCACACCCAGATCAATGACGTCAAAGTTGTTGCACTGGAGCACAACACCAACAATGTTCTTACCGATGTCGTGCACATCGCCTTTCACGGTGGCCATGATGATCTTGCCGGCTTTACGGGCAGCACCGTCCTGTTCGGCTTCAATAAAGGGCACCAGATGCGCGACCGCTTTCTTCATCACACGCGCCGACTTCACCACCTGCGGCAAAAACATCTTGCCGGCACCGAAGCGGTCACCGACAACGTTCATACCATCCATCAGCGGGCCTTCGATCACGCTGAGGGGCCGGTCGACAGAGAGGCGGGCTTCTTCGGTGTCCTCAACGATAAATTCGTCGATGCCCTGGACCAGCGCATACTCAAGACGCTCAGCAGGTGTGCCTTCGCGCCATTCGGCCACGGTCTCTTCTTCGGCCTCACCCGAATCACGGTACTTGCCGGCAATATCCAGCAGGCGCTCGGTGGCATCGCTGCGCCGGTTCAGAATGACGTCCTCGCAGGCGTCACGCAGCTCTGCCGGAATATCGTCATACACGGCAAGCTGACCGGCGTTAACGATACCCATGTTCAGCCCGGCTTTGATGGCGTGGAACAGAAACACCGAGTGCATCGCTTCGCGCACCGGGTTGTTGCCGCGGAACGAAAACGACACATTGCTGATGCCGCCCGAGATCGAGCACAGCGGAAACTTCTCGCGCAACAACCGGCAGGCCTCGATAAAGGCAATGCCGTATTCGTTGTGCTCTTCAATACCGGTCGCCACGGCGAATACGTTGGGATCAAAAATAATGTCGGCCGGCTCAAAGCCCACCGTTTCCGTCAGCAAGGTGTAAGCACGTTGTGCAATCTCCAAACGATGCTCGACGGTTTCCGCCTGACCCTGTTCGTCGAAGCCCATAACGATGACCGCAGCACCATAGCGACGCACCTTTTGCGCCTGCTCGATGAACTGCGCCTCACCTTCTTTCAGCGAGATGGAGTTCACGACCGCCTTGCCCTGAATGTTCTTCAGGCCGATTTCAATCACTTCCCAGCGGGACGAGTCGACCATCATCGGTACGCGTGCGATATCGGGCTCGCCGGCAATCAACTTCAAAAAGCGCTCCATTGCCGCCACGGAGTCGAGCATGCCCTCGTCCATGTTGATATCGACAATCTGCGCGCCGTTATCCACCTGCTGTTGCGCGACTTTCAGCGCCTGATCGTAATCTTCCTCGGCAATCAGCCGACGGAATACGGCTGACCCCGTCACGTTGGTGCGCTCACCGACGTTCACGAACAACGAACTTTCGTCGATGTCGAGCGGCTCGAGGCCGGACAGATGCAGGGCGGGCTTCAGCTCAGGAATCACACGTGCCGGATGCGCCGACACCGCCTCGCGAATTGCGGCAATGTGTTCAGGCGTAGTACCGCAGCAACCGCCAACAACGTTCAGCATGCCGTCTTTGGTAAAGCTTTCGAGTACCCGCGCCATGTGCTCCGGCGTGTCGTCGTATTCGCCGAACTCATTCGGCAAGCCGGCGTTGGGATGCACGCTGACACTGGTGTCCGCGACTTTGGACAATGCGGTCACGTAAGGGCGGAGGTCTTCTGCCCCCAACGCGCAGTTCAGTCCGATCATAAACGGCCTTACGTGGCGCAGAGAATTCCAGAACGCTTCGGTCGTTTGACCGGAGAGCGTCCGGCCTGACGCATCGGTAATCGTGCCGGAAATTGCCACAGGAATCTCAACACCAAGCTCTTCCTGCAACTCTTCAATCGCGAACAGCGCGGCTTTTGCATTCAATGTATCGAACACCGTTTCAACCATGATGAAATCGGCACCACCTTTGAGCAGTGCCCGCGCGGCTTCGCCATAGGTGTCACGGAGCTCATCAAAACTGATGTTGCGAAAACCCGGGTCATTCACATCCGGCGACAACGAACAGGTCCGGTTGGTCGGGCCGATGACACCCGCCACATACCGCTTCTGACCCGTTGCAGCCGCCACCTCGTCGGCAACTCCACGCGCCAGGCGCGCGCCGGCTTCGTTCAATTCAAAGCACAACTCCTCCATCTCGTAATCCGCCATCGATGGCAGGTTGGAGTTGAAGGTATTGGTCTCAATGATGTCTGCGCCCGCTTCGAGAAACTGGCGGTGAATGGTGCGAATGACATCCGGCTGCGTCAGCGTCAGCAGGTCGTTGTTGCCTTTGAGGTCACAGTTCCAGTCTTTAAAACGCTCACCGCGGTATTCAGCCTCACCAAACTTGTGCCGCTGAATCATCGTACCCATCGCCCCATCAAGAATGACGATGCGCTCCAGCATCAACGCAGGCAATTCAAAGTTCGAATTGCTCATGATGCTGCTCCGGACTCTGCCGTTTCAACCGGGCGCAGACCCAGCGCATAGCAGATCGCATACGTCAGTTCGGCGCGGTTCAGTGTGTAGAAATGAAAGTGGTTCACGCCTTCCTTCTGTAACAACTGCGCCTGCTCAATCGCGACATTGGCAGCAATCATCTGACGGGTTTCCGGATCATCGTCTAACCCTTCAAAACGCTCACCCAGCCACGCCGGCACGCTCGCGCCACAGCGGGCAGCGAAACCTGTCAGGCTCTTAAAATTGGTAATTGGCAGAATGCCCGGCACCAGCGGCGCATCAATTCCCAGTGCCGCCGCCTTATCGCGGAAGCGCAGGAACAACTCAGTATCAAAAAAGAACTGACTGATTGAACGCTTCGCACCTGCGTCCACTTTGCGCTTCAGCACTTCAAGGTCGAACTCGGCGCTCGGCGCTTCCGGGTGGGCTTCGGGATAAGACGCCACAGACAGATCAAAATCCGCGATACCCATCAGGCCTTCAACCAGATCATTGGCATACGCAAAACCGCCCGGGTGCGGCGTGTAGGTGTCCTCACCCTGCGGCGGATCACCGCGCAACGCGACGATATTACGAATGCCTTCGTTCCAGTAACCTTGCGCAATCTCAAGCACTTCGTCTTTCGTGGAACCCACGCAGGTCAGATGCGGTGCACCGGTTAACGAGGTTTGTTCCTGAATGCGACTGACGATCCGGTGCGTGCGGTCGCGGGTGGACCCATCGGCGCCGTATGTGACCGACACAAAGCTCGGCTGCAAAGGCTCGAGCCGCTTGACCACCTGAAACAGTTTTTCTTCCGCCTCTTCGGTTTTCGGCGGAAAAAACTCAAACGATACCTGAATGTCACTCATACGCTTTTCACGCTTACGCGTGTCTTCCTATTAAATTCAGTCTTCAATTCACTTATGCCGATGCGGCTTTCAGCCCATCGCTGCGTTCAACCACAAACAACGCGTAGTCCGGGCTTTTGCCCGGCAACCAGCTGCGAAACACCACCGCCATCCCTTGCTCGGCAAGCAAGGCGCGTAAGTGGTTCTCGGGCATTGCTGTGTTGGTGCTCGCCGTGTTCTGACGCGCCACCGGCGTTACCCAGTCGAGAATCAACACTCTCCCCGAACGGCGCAGCACTCTGCTGATTTCAGTCAGTGCGCGACGCATGTCTTCTGTTTTGCTCAGCGCTTCATTCATCAGCACTGTGTCAAAACTGTTCGTCGCAAACGGCAACTGATTGCCTTCAACATTGCGCAACGTGCAGTTCGCCAACCCCGCTTGCTGCAACTTGCTGC
>CAYLLI010000103.1:0-1930 GCA_964384295.1 uncultured Chromatiaceae bacterium | reverse complement strand
CTGCGGGCAAGCAGCCGCATCGGCTCGGAGCGGTCAACACCGGTCACGCTGTTTGCATTCGGTGCCAGGTGCATCAGCAACAACCCGGAGCCTGTGCGCACGTCGAGCAGATCGCCTGTCTCGACATTCGCCAACGCATCGTCCAGTGCCGATTCAATGTCGGCCTGCTCCGGACGCTGCCGAAAATTTCGTGCCCATGCCTGCTTCGTATCGATGCGGCTGTAGGCGTCTTTCTCGCGCGACTGCCGCACCTCGTTTAAACGTGCGCGGTCATCGGCCACGTCAGCGTCATCCTGCAAGCCACTCAACAGCTCATCGAGCAACGGCCGAATAGCCGGGTCGCTCGTCAGCCGGTAATACACGTGGTGCCGGTCGCGAAACTTCTCGACGGCACCGGCCTCAACCAGCAGCTTCAAATGCCGGGACACCCGCGGCTGACTCTGCTCCAACGCAATCACCAGCTCACCCACCGAAACCTCACCGGTCTCCAGCAGTGCTAAAAGCCGCAGCCGGGTTACCTCGGCTGCGGCCTTCAGGACCTGCAATGTGGTTACCATTGACATTGGAGGAGCAAATATAAAGATATCTTTATATTTATACAAGCATTTTCTGTGCAGCGGTATACCGGGCAAGCGCTGGCAACAGGCATAAAAAAGCCCCGCTGAGCGGGGCTTTTATCCATATCTACGAACTTGGAGATTTTTAGGTGATTTTTCCGAGCGTTATCGCAGAAATTCGCATCAGTGCAGATATTTACCCCGATCCCCCGAGATTTCTGCGACCAGCTCTAACACCCTCTCAGGCGTGACTTCATACAGCTTGTTGCAGAACTCGCAGCGCGCCTCGACATTGCCCGGCTGGGCGATCAGCGACTCGAGTTCTTCCTTGCCAAACATGCGCAGCACGTTTTCGATACGCTCCATTGAGCAGTCGCATCTGAAGTTGACGGGCTCGGCATCGAACAGGCGAATGTCGTCACCCGGAAACAGCGTCGACAACATGACCGAGTCTTCCATTTGGGCGAGCTTCAACGCATCGAGACCGGCAACCTCGGTCAGCAACTGGCGCCAACGACCGCTACCCTCTTTGCGCTCCGGCATCGCCTGCAGCATTAAGCCGGCCGCGGATTGCGAGTTTGCAGACAACAGGAAGATGGTGGGTAACTGTACCGACTGGCCGTAATAGGCTTCGAGACAACCGGCAAGACCGCTGCCGATCAGTGGAACGATACTTTGATAACGCTCGCCCTTGGCCGGCTCAATCGTCACCGCCATGCGACCGCCATCAACCAACCCGGCAAAGTCGGATGGTTCTGGTTCACTGTCACTCCAACGAGCCAGTCCGCGAAGGTTCAATTGATGATCCGTCTGCATGACCAGCAGATGCATGTACTGTGCACCCTGAAGCTGCACGGTCAAACGGCCGTCAAACTTCAGGCTTCTGCCAAGCAGTGCCGTTGCGGCAGCCGCTTCGCCCAAAGCCATGTGCACTCCAAGAGGATAATCATCAGACTCGCGCAACTTCTGCCAGACGTCGTCCAGCCGCACGATGCTGCCGAGAATATCTTCGCCTTCAAAGATAAACCGGCGTAAGCGGTCCTTTTCTGACATTACAGGTCTGCCATCAAAAGCCCGCCATCAGCCTTTCAGCTTCTCGCGGAGCAACTGGTTGACCTGACCCGGGTTGGCTTTGCCCTGGGTGGCTTTCATGACCTGACCGACAAAGAAGCCCAACACCTTTTCTTTACCGCCGCGGAATTCTTCAACCTGCGACGGGTTGTCGGCAATCACCTGATCGACGGCAGCTTCAATCGCACCGGTGTCGGTAATCTGCTTCAGGCCTTTCGCATCGATGATGGCGTCGGCATCACCTTCACCCGCCCACATCGCTTCAAACACGTCTTTGGCAATCTTGCCGGAGATCGTGCTGT
>CAYLLI010000102.1:0-8178 GCA_964384295.1 uncultured Chromatiaceae bacterium | reverse complement strand
GGTGCGTAGCAGTCGCCGACCATGATCACTTCTTTGCCGGCCGCTTCCAGCGGTGCGCGTAACTGATCGTTGGGCACGCGTGACGTGGAGTAGGTGATTGCGGCAATCTCATCGAGCTCTTTGATATCGCCGTTGTAGACATTGCGAACCTCAAGAATGCAGTCATCAAGGCGATCAAGATCAACCGGCTCGCAGTCAGTGATGATTTCAATGTGCTGATCGTACAGACGCTGATAAATCGATTGACGGTTTAACAGCAGGATGTCATTGGCCAGGCGTTCACGCGGTGTCACGATGGTGACCTTGCTGAAAATCTGCGCCAGCTTAATCGCTGCATGATAAGTGCCTTCGGTGTGATCCTGATCGAAGATAACCAGGCGGCCTTCTTCTTCCGTTTTCCGGTCCAGCATGCTGGCGAGAAACTCGCGCAGATCCGGCACAAAGCCTTCTTCGGCATACTCAGGCGGAACAAAGGCCGGCACCGACATGGTTGAACCGGTGGCGAGCACGACGGTGTCGGCGTCGAGTGCTACGGCAGCGGATTCGCTGACTTCGCCGTCGAGCACGTACTTCACACCGCGCTTTTTCCCCGCGAGCATCTGGTAATCATAGATACTGCTTAAGTGTTCACCTTCACGCAGCTCGGCATGCAGCCGGGTTTTGCCGCCCACTTCTTCGCTCGCGCCATAGACGGTGACGTCGTGTCCGCGTGCAGCAGCGACCCAGGCCGCTTCCATGCCGGCAATACCTGCGCCGATTACAGCAACTTTTTTCTTCGTTGGCGCCGGCTCAGGTTCCCAGCCGACTTCGTTCTCGACACCGACCAACGGGTTGTTGTCGCACTCGAGGCCGTTGCCTTCCACCACGGTTTTCCAGCACGTGTTGCAGGAGACGCAGTAGCGGATCTGATCTTCTTTGCCCTGGCTCGCTTTCAGACCCCAGGCCGCGTCGGTAATCAGCGGACGGCCGAGGAAGACGATGTCGGCGGTGCCGTCTGAGACGGCCAGTTCGCCTTCGTGCGGGTCAGTGATGTAACCGATAGCACCCGTCGGAATATCCGGGTTCGCCTGACGCAGAGATTTGATGTGCTCAAGGTAAGGCGCGCGTTCACCGGCAGGGCCCGGCATATGAATGTGCAGGCTGCGGGCATGCGCGCCCCAGACAAAGGTCCACCAGTCGAGTTCGTTCTGCGCTGCCATGGCTGACGCGATGTTGGAGGCTTCGTCCAAATCAATACCGCCCGGAACGTGATCCGCACCCGGAAGTTTCAGGCCGATCATGAAAGGCCGGCCACACGCGTCGCGAATGCCGGCAACCAGTTCGCGCAGGAAGCGGGTACGGTTCTCGGTATTGCCGCCGTACTCGTCTTCACGACGGTTTGACCAGGGCGACATGAACTGATGAAACAGGTGGCCGTGACCGGCAGAAATCTCCACACCACTAAAGCCCGCCTGTTTCAGGCGATAGCAACCCTCCGCCCATTGCTCAATCATCAACGCAATGTCTTTCGGCTGCAGCTGATGCGGCACGGTCCAGCTCAGGTCATCCGGCAGAGCAGAGGCGCCAAAGGCAAACTCATTGCGGCCCGTTGCGTGACGGCCGCGACCCGGATCCTGCACCTGACCCAGCAGGCGGCTGTCCCATTTTTCAACGGCATCGGCAAGGCGTTTCAGGCCGTCTGCAGCGGAATCATCCCAGGCGCGCAGCCGGTCAGCCTGACGGTTGGCAAAGGTCATTGCCACCGGTTCGGTGATCACCAAAGCGGTGCCGCCTTTCGCGCGGTTACCGAGGTAGTTGATCAGGTTGTCGGTGGGTTGTCCGTCTTTAACGAACTTCGACACGATCGATGCGTGGGCAACGCGGTTGCGCAGTTTAAACCCGCCGATTTCGATCGGTGTAAAGAGATTGGGGAAGTTGGTTGAGCCGGTATCTGCGCTCGCAGCGACCGCCTCTTGCCGTGAAGCTTCGGAAGACATGGCGTATCTCAGGTGAAAATAGGGTTGAACGGGGCGCTAAGTGTAGACGATTCCCCGAAATTTCTCAGCATCGCCCGCAGAACGGGGCGATGCTGAGAAAGGCAGGTGTTCTAGGCTGCTTCTTTGGACTCGGCGTCGGCGTCGTTGGTTTCAGTGCCACCGCCTTCGCGAACCTTGCGGGTTTCAACGAATTCGCCCTCTGTAGCGCGCATTACGGTTGAAATCAGCTGGGTTCGCAGTTGATCCAGTTCGTTGATTTCCGCTTCGGTGAGCTCGTAATTTTCGATCTCATCCGTCAGCGAGACGCCGGCCTGACCCGCGACGCGTTCCAGCAGGTACAGGCGCTTTTTGATGACCCAGGTTTCAGCGGTCAGTTCGAGCACCATGCTCATCATTTCGTCCATGCCCGGTGCTGAGAAAAAGCGGGGGCGTTTACCACGGTGTTGCAGAGGAATATTTGCAGACATTGTTCTGATCCTTAAAAAATTGAGTGGGGCGCGTTATTTCCAGACGCCGAAGCCATACCAGCAGATGTCATGCGACATGCGACCGGTGCGGTCGTCAAACTGCGGTCCGCCTTCAATCTGCGCAACGAACTTGTCGCGCGGCATATAGGTGTAGCGGGGCATGATGGTTTCTTTAAACGTGTCGCCGTTAAAGCCGGCGTCAGTAACGAGCTTCAGGTAGTTCTGGTCACGGAACGGCTTGTAGTACGGCTCTTTGTTATAGAAGCAATCCCAGTCCAGGTAGAAGCTGTCGTACGGCGCCATTTTTTCATTGGGCGGCAACTCCATTGTCAGGAACAGACCACCGGGCTTCAGCACGCGATAGGCTTCTTTCATATAAGCGTGGATGTGCTTCAGCGGCAGTTCATGCAGGAACATGGAAGAGAACACAACATCGAAGGTGTTGTCTTCAAAGTCCAGGTCCGTCGCATTCATCTGAGTGAAGTTCACTTTCGCACCCATGCTTTTCGCGCGGGCCGATGCGTAGCGCAGAATCGCCGGAGCAACATCAATGCCGGTGACGTCCGCTTCAGGGAACGTCTGCGCCCACGGCACCGTGTTGTGACCGATGGTGCAGCCGCAATCGAGAATTTTCTCCGGGTTAAAGTCCGGGAATGCCACCTTCACGTAGTTCGCAAAGCTGTGGCCGATGTCATCCATGTTGCGCCCCATCTGGTTGAAGGCGAACACGTTGATGCTGTTGTCGTAAATTGCGCCGGCTGACGTATCGTTGGCGTCGTACTCGGTGTGATAGCTACCGGGTGCCAGATGCACGTCGATGTTGGCAACGCTGCGCGGAATTTCCAGCTCGTCGTTCAGCGTCAGCTTGCCGCCGACGCTATCCTGCTTCTCCTGCCGGATCGCTTCGGCCTTCTCATTAATGTCATTCATGTTGCGGTCGACAACAGGAATGACGGACTGGAAGACCATCTCCTGTGCGTTGTAGCGCACCGAGCTGTAGAAGCAAAAGTATGGGTCGTGCAGCATGGCGTCATGCACTTCTTCGCCGTCTTCGGGCTGGCGACCATTCGCGCGCTCAAACTTGGGCAATACATGAGACTCGTAGCGCCCCTGCATGTGGTTGGCCATGTTTTCGTTAACAAAGCTGCGCAGTGAGGCAACGAACTCCTGGCGGGTGCGCTCATCCCGGCGCGGCGGGATAGCGAGTTCGTGGGACAGATCGTGAATCATGGTCTTACTCCGTCGGATTCTTCAGGTTTTGCGGGCTCATCAGCCGCGACGTCCTGTCGCGTGCTGCGGAATTGCAAATAATATAAAATTTTGTCTAAATGTTGTCAAAGACAAAATTTATTTGTATATTCCGGACTTCGGAAAATACGTAGTTACGGAGATTTCAGACCAATGAGTACCTTGATCGTTCTATTTAACTTAAAAACTGACGCCGATCAGGCGGCCTATGAGAACTGGGCGAAAACGACAGATTTGCCGACTGTCCGCGGCCTCAGTTCAGTGGACAGCTTTGAAGTGTATCGCAGTGTCAGCCTGTTTGGGTCAGAAGATGCAGCTCCTTATCAGTACGTTGAGGTCATCGACGTATCTGATCTGGCCAAGTTCGGCGAGGAAGTGTCGACTGAAACCATGGGTAAGGTGGCTGGTGAGTTCCAGACTTTTGCCGACAACCCCATCTTTATGCTGACCGACAAGTTCTCCTGAGCCTGTCGTCAAAACTCAAAGATTTAAAGGAAAAACAATGCAAGGTTTAAAAGGAAAGGTTGCCGTCTGCACCGGTTCAGGTCGCGCGAACGGTTTGGGTGCCGGTATTCTGCGCCGTCTGGCTGCAGAAGGTTGCAAGGTTGTGATCTCCGACCTCGGCAAGCCCGATGAGTTTTTGGCAACCGATGATATCGGTGCGACAGACGAAATGAATCAGGTCGCCGAAGAGTTGCGGGCAGAAGGCGCAGAAGTGCTGATCGTTCCCTGTGACGTGCGCAAAGATGCCGACGCTAAAGCGCTTATCGATACCGCCGTTGCCGAGTTCGGCAGTGTCGATATTCTGGTTAACAACGCAGGCGTTGGCTACATGCTGAAGCCTTTTACCGACGTATCTTTTGACGAGTGGCAGTTGGTGATCGACGTTAACCTGACCGGTGCGTTTAACTGTTCCAAGTACGCCGCTCAGGCGATGATCAAAGCCGGCAACGGCGGGCGTATTATTAATATTGCGAGTCAGGCCGCGAAATCCGGTTTTCCCGATCTGGCGGCTTACGTCTCTTCCAAGCACGGCATGGTCGGCTTTACGCGGGCGATTGCCACCGAGCTCGGTCAGCATGGCATTACTGTCAATGCCGTTTGCCCGAACCACGTTACTACCGGCCTTGGCGCCAAGCAGAACGAGTACTACGCGAGTCGTCAGGGACAAACGGTCGATGAGTTCTTGCAGGCAATGAAGAACAAGATTCCGATGGGCCGTCCTGGTCTGGTTTCTGATACCGCGGCGGCGGTGGCGTTTCTGGCTTCTGATGATGCGGTGTATGTGACCGGCGAAGCTATGAATGTCAGCGGTGGTGAAGAAACTCACTAGCGGCATTTACAGGCGGACGAACAGCCTATGGACTACAGAGAGCTTGAGCGGTTTCTTGCTGTAGTGGATCACGGCAGTCTGGTGGCTGCCGCGCGCCACCTCGGCGTCACTCAGCAGACCCTCAGCTCCAGTCTTGCGCGACTGGAGGCCGATCTCGATGTTCGCCTGTTTGATCGCAAACCCGGCGGAACCACCGCAACCACCCGTTACGGTGATGCGTTGGTCCGCCACGCCCGTTCTCAGCTTGCCGGCGCTGACCGCGCGAAGCAGGAGATGCTCAGTCTGAAAGAGGGCAGCATCGGGACCGTGACTATTGGTCTCGGTGAATCGTTTGACGGCGATATTATTCTTGAAGCGTTATTGAGTTTTAATAAGGCGCACCCCGGTATTCGCGTAAACCTGGTTGAGGGTTATTCCGATCGCCTGCAGCACCGCTTGTACGACGGTGAATTTGATTTCATTGCCGCAGGCGTCAGCGCGTTTGAGCTTGCCGAGGGCTACCGTCGTGAACTCATCTATTCATTGAATGATGTCGTGGTTGTGCGCCCCGAGCACCCGCTTGCCGATAAAAAGAAACTCACGCTGAAGGACTTGCAGGGATACTCCTGGCTGGTGCCGTACTCGCGACCTGCCGATCTGCAGCATATTGTCGAGACCTTTGTGGCTGCGGAGCTCGAACCACCGCGCCACTTTTTTGGCAGTGATGCTTACCGCATCGGCATGCAGCTGCTGCTGTCGAGTGACGTGCTTATTATGGTGTCGCCGGCGTTGATCGCATTTGAACTCAGCCGGAAAACCCCGGTGCTGAAGCAACTGGATATCGATGAACCGACTGTCCGGCGCAATGCGAGTTTGATGTACTCGACGGAGCGTCCGTTGACTCCGGCAGCTGAACTGTTTTTGAACGAAGTACGCACCGCGGCGTCCCGCAGTCCGCTGGCGCTGAATAACTAGACATACATATCTCTCACTAAGGATTACAACGCAGTGAATACGACTGTCACGGATATTCCCACTGTCGCCATTATTGGCGCCGGCCAGCTTGGCTTTCTGCTGTGTGAGGCAGCTAAGCCTTTGGGCATAAAAACGCTGGTGGTGACGCCGGACGAAACGGCTCCGGCGATTCAAATTGCTGACGCAGCGATTGTCGCGCCGCTTGAGTCCGACGGACTTGCGGCAGAAATCGCCGCGCAGGTCGACGTGGTGACCTTTGAGTTTGAGGCAGTCGCAGAACCACTGCTTGCCGGGCTGAAGCAGCAGGAGTCTGAAGGCCGCATTCGCATTAATCCCGCGGTGGAGGTGCTGAGTTTGCTGAAGAACAAAGCGCGCCAAAAAGCCTGGTTTCTGGAGCAGGGATTTCCGACGGCGGGTTATCAGGAAGTGACTGCGGAACAGGCAGCTGATCCTGACTTTGTCAGTCAGTTGAGTGTTCCATTAGTGCAGAAGTCGCAGGAAGGTGGCTATGACGGATACGGTGTGCAAATTCTGCATACCGAAGCCGAGCTCAAAAACTTCTGGCCCGTGCCCAGCATTGTTGAAACATTCCTGGGCGGTGCCCGCGAGCTGGGTGTTGTGACCGTGCGGTCTGAGGCAGGCGAGACGGTCGCCTATCCGCCGGTTGAGCTGGCCGTTGATCAGGCCCGTAATATTCTCGACGTTGTCATTGCACCGGCCCAGTTGCCCGCCGCTGTTATGGACGAGGCAAGGGCGCTGGGAACCGCTGTCAGCGAAGCGCTCGGTGGTGTTGGTGTGTTTGCGATTGAGATGTTCTTAATGAATGACACGGAGATCCTCATTAATGAGGTGTCTCCTCGTGTGCACAACTCGGGTCACCACTCGCTGGAAAGTGCCGATGCATCGCAGTTTGAGCAGCACATGAGGGCAGTCGCAGGGCTGCCGTTAGGGTCGACAGAGCAAGCCAGGCCTGCCGTAATGAAGAATATTCTCTATGACGACAGCTTTGCGCCTTTAGTGGGTCTGCCTCCGGGCCGATTGAGAGTTGCTGACTCATCCGTTACTGTCCACTGGTACGGCAAAAAAGAGGGGCGACCCGGACGTAAAATGGGTCACGTCAGTTGTATCAGTGATGACCCCGCAGTGGCCAGTCAGGTGATGGATCAGGCGCTGCGAGAACTGTGTGAGTCCAAGGGAGACTAAGGGCAGTGGAAACCAAAGTAGGTATCATCATGGGCAGCGATTCGGACCTTCCCGTAATGGGGAAGGCGGCAGAGCTGCTCGACAAACTGGGCGTAGGTTATGAAATGACGGTGGTCAGTGCCCACCGCACGCCTGACCGAATGTTCGCGTATGCGCGCGAAGCGGAAGGCCGGGGCTTGCGGGTCATTATTGCCGGTGCAGGAGGTGCTGCACACCTGCCGGGTATGGTGGCTTCATTAACCCCTTTGCCGGTTATTGGTGTTCCGGTGAGTGCAACAAAGCTGGATGGTGAAGACGCACTGTTGTCGATTGTGCAGATGCCGGCCGGTGTTCCGGTGGCGACTGTCGCCATTGATAACGCGGCTAACGCGGGTATTCTTGCAGCACAGATTCTGGGAACCGGCGATGAGGCAATCCGTAGCAGGGTGTCTGACTACAAAGTCGAGCTTCAGGATCTGGTCATGCAGAAGGTGGCAAAGTTGGAAGGCGGGCAGCAGTAGGTTTGTTGCCGGTTGTTTTGGAAAAAGGAGTGAAAATCGTGAAAAGAGTATTACTAGGATTGTGTGCTGTTCTTTTGAGTGGCGCGGCGCTGGCAGGTCCTGCGTCGACGTTTGTTGAAGGTGCGTATATTTTTGGTGGTGATCAACGCAACGGCGGAAGCTCTGAAGAAGGTGGTGAAGTGTCCGGCGCCATTGCTATCGGCGACCATTGGTATATCGGTGGTACGGCGGGTTTCTACGATCGCAGAAACAATGCTGAAAACACCTACGTCAATCTGAACGCGGGATATGCCTTTAGTGTCAGCGAAAAAACGGCACTCACCGTTGATGGCGGAATTTGGTACGGCGAGCAGGACAATGAGATCGGTCCGAAAACTAAGCCTTCAGCGCTCGAGGGTAAGGTGGGCATCAATCATATGGTTGCCGACAAGCTGTCTATTTTTGGCACGATGGCCGTGGTTGTCGCTGATCTTGATGCGCCAGCTGGTGCCGACAAT
>CAYLLI010000101.1:0-8188 GCA_964384295.1 uncultured Chromatiaceae bacterium | reverse complement strand
TCGTCGGGGCGCCTGGCTGTCGGCAAAACCCATCAGGACTACGGTACTACCTGCCGACTTGTGAAAATGGAGAACACCGTCAAGGGCGTTGTGCGAGCAGGCAATTATCGCTTGTGTCTGGACAATGGCAAAGCCTGGCGCTTTGCGCCCATCAATCGTTCAGGTTATTAGGCCGGGCTGCGATGCACTCTCGACTGAACAATGCCAACTTCACGTTCTTGCTCGTAGGCCTGCTTTCAGTTCTTCTCATCAATCCGTTCACCGAGGACCTGTTCGGCTACACGTCTGAATGGCTGACCAGCCTGACCTTCAGCTCGGTCATGATGATCGGCATCTGGAGTCTGCATGAGTCCAAAGCACTGTTTCGCTTTGGCATTGTATTAATCGGCATCTCGCTAAGCGTTGGCGGGCTCGAACAGCTCTATCCCGATGAGCGCATTCTGCGAATCATCGACCTGTGCGTCGTCATCATTTTCTGCATGATGAGTTTTGTTTTTATTCTTGCCGACATCACCAGCGACCTCAAAGTCGACCGTAACCGGGTGGTCGGCGCGATCTGCCTTTACCTGCTGATCGGACTGATCTTCGGCCTGCTCTATACGATCATTGAGATTCTTCTGCCCGGGTCCTTTACCAATATGCCGGCGGAAGAAGGGCGGGCCAGTGAAAGGCTGTTCTACTACAGCTATGTCACGCTGACGACGCTCGGCTATGGTGACATAACGCCGCTGCGCCCAATTGCCCGAACATTCTCGTATTTGGAAGCAATTATCGGCGTTTTCTATATGTCGATCATGATTGGCGCAATGATCAGCCTGCTGCTTAACCGCGCCAATGCGGAAATCGTGGACCGGGACGAGGTAGAGAAGGAAACCAAGTAGCGTTCCGCATGTCACTTGCATAGCAGCAGACATTCATAAAAAATAACTGAATCGGGGCTGAATTGGACAGCTCAAAGATGGAGAAGAGCATGACACGTTTTGTAAGAGCATTTTTCCTGGCAACAGTAGCGACGGTTGTTGTCGGATGCACATCAGGCCCGAAAATATTCGTCAATCAGGATCCGAACAGTGATCTGGGCGCATTCAAAACGTTTGCTTTCGAATCACGGCTGGCGACTGACCGGGAAGACGGTGCTCAATCGCTGCTCTCACAGTTTTTTGTTGATGCCACCCGCAGGGAAATGGAGCTGCGCGGCTACCAGTACAGCACGAACAGTCCGGACCTGATTGTTAACTTCTACGTCAGCACCAAAGAGAAAATCCGGACCACCAGCACGCCGACAGCGGGTGGCTATTATGGCTACCGCGGCGGCTACTACGGTGCCTACGGCGGCTATGAAACCACCGTTCAGCAATACACCGAAGGCACGGTAACGATCGACCTGGTAAACAACACGACAGATAAACTTGTTTGGGAAGGCACCGCCGTCGGGCGAATCACCAGCGATGTGCAGGAAAACCTGCAGGAAGCAGTCAGTGAAGTGGTCCGGGAAATCTACGAAAAGTACCCGACTCAACAAGGCGGTGGCGCACCCTACGTTCCGCCAAAGTCTTAACGGATCTGATCAGCAAAAAAGCCGGCTTAAAGCCGGCTTTTTTGTCTTCACAAGCAGAGCGCTTAACGAACTACTTACGCGGGGTCGCCGTGTGCAGCTCGGTAGACGCCCGCTCAAGCCCCCCTGAAATCAATGTTGCAATGCTGCGTTCCGAATAGTCGATCGCTTGCAGTATTTCTGCCTCGTCAGACTTGCCGGGTCGGTGCAGCACATAACCATGTACCGCACTTTTGTGACCGGGATGGCCAATGCCAATCCGCAGCCGCAGAAAATCTTTACCGCAATGAGACATGATACTGCGCAGCCCGTTATGCCCTCCATGCCCGCCACCGCGCTTCAGGCGTGCGATACCCGGCGGCAGGTCCAGTTCGTCATGGCAAACCAGTATCTGGCTAATGTCCAGCTTGAAAAAGTCCATGAACCGGCGCACCGACTGACCACTTTCATTCATAAATGTAGTGGGCTTCAGCAAACGAACGTTGGAGTACGCAAGGCTCACCTGACAGGCGTCTCCCATCAGCTTCGTTTCCGCTTTCAGATTGCCGCCGCCAGCCGCAGCCAACCTGTCGATTAGCCAGAAACCCACGTTGTGGCGGGTTTTCTCATAGTCCGGGCCGGGATTTCCCAAGCCCACAATCGCTTTAATTGCTGTGTCGCCCATTTGGATTCCTGCGATTAGGTGTTGCTCTCATTGAGCGGCATTAAGTGTGCGCAGTGCAGAAATAAAAAGCAAAAAAAAGCCGCGCTAACAAGCACGGCTTTTTCTATAGAGTGTTGCGAGTGTTTAGTCTTCGCTGTTCTCTTCTGCTGCATCGTCAGCAGCTTCAGGTGCATCTTCACCCTCAGCAGCTTCTTCAGCTTCGTCTTCTTCGATGACAGCAGCACGCAGTACCTGACAGGTAGCAACCGGCTGGTCATGACCTTCGCCCTGAGCCAGTTCGATAACTTCAACATCGGCGGGAACGTTCAGGTCAGAAAGATGAACAATCTGATCCAGTTCCATCGCGCTCAGGTCAACTTCAATAAACTCAGGCAGCGCGGCAGGCAGACAGGTCACTTCAATTTCAGTGATGACCTGAGACACCGTACCGCCACCGAGTTTCACACCCGGGCATTCTTCGGCACCGGTAAAGTGCAGCGGAATGCTCATGCGGATCTTCTCGTCAGCAACAATGCGCTGCAGATCGAGATGCAGGATACGACGCTTCGCAGGGTGCACCTGAATATCTTTCAGAATGCACGGCTGGGTGCGCTCGCCGACTTTAACGGTCAAAACACTGGAGAAGAACGATTCGTTCTGCGCCTGCATAAACAGCGCGTTTTCGTCCAGAGTAATGTTACGCGGCGGGCGACCACCGCCATAAACGATTGCCGGAACTTTACCTTCACGACGCAGGCGGCGGCTCGAACCTTTCCCTGTGTCTTCGCGGTATTCGGCAACCAAATCCAGTTCTTCAGACATGATTGAACTCCAAAATAAGAAATGTCTACAAAACAAAAGGCCTGCTTACGACCAGCAGACCCTTCGGGGGGCGGAACTATAACGCAACGCTATCGCTGCCACCAGCGCAATTTGCTACTGCGGTGCATCAAGACGGTTTTATGGAAAGTGCCTGAGAAGCACTAATATCGCGACTAATCGACGTACAGCGAGCTAACTGACTCGTCCTGGCTAATCCGGCGAATGGTCTCTGCGAGCAGCTCAGCCACACTTAACTGCCTGATTTTGCTGCAATCAGTGGCCGGACGGCTCAGCGGCAGGGTGTCGGTGACCACGAGCTCATCAAGATCAGAGGTGGTAATGCGCTCGATGGCCGGCCCGGACAAAATCGGATGCGTGATATAGGCAGTGACGCTTTTCGCGCCCTTGCTCTTCAGCGCACCGGCAGCCTGACACAGCGTACCTGCCGTATCGACCATGTCGTCAATCAGCACGCAGTCTTTGCCGTCGACCTCACCGATGATGTTCATCACCTCAAGCTCGTTCGCGCGCGGACGACGTTTATCGATAATCGCCAGATCGGCATCGTCGACCCGTTTCGCTAACGCTCTGGCGCGAACCACGCCGCCGACGTCAGGCGAGACAACCACCAGGTTCTCGGTATCTTTCTTCCAGACATCGCCCAGCAACACCGGCGAAGCGTAGACGTTATCAACCGGAATGGAGAAGAAGCCCTGAATCTGATCAGCATGCAGGTCGATCGTCACAACGCGGTCGATACCGGCAGCCGCAATCATGTCGGCAACGAGTTTCGCGGTGATCGGCGAACGCGCGGCTCTTGGACGGCGGTCCTGACGGGCATAACCGTAGTAAGGAATAACCGCGGTCACGCGGGCGGCAGACGCACGCATGCAGGCGTCGGCCATGATCAGCAGTTCCATCAGGTTATCGTTGACCGGCGGGCAGGTCGGCTGGAGCAAGTAAACTTCGCGGCCGCGAATGTTTTCGAGGATCTCGACGGCAATCTCGCCATCGCTGAAGGTGCCAACCGACGCTTTACCCAGCGGCAGTTGCAGGTGTCGCGCGATATTCTGAGCCAGCTGCGGGTTCGCGTTACCCGTCAATAGCATCATATTTCCGGTGTCGACATCTCTGTCGGTGCGCAACTGAACCATGATTTACCCGACTCCCGGCAGGTGAAAAATTGGCTGGGGCGGCAGGGATCGAACCTGCGAATCACGGGATCAAAACCCGTTGCCTTACCACTTGGCTACGCCCCAATTGTGTTCTGACTGGGCTTACTGCGGGCGTCTGAAACTCCCATCGGGCTTTACGACGGGGCTTCGGGACCGGCAGCAAGCGGCTATTGTGACGGCGCAGCCTCGGCACTGTCAAACCCGAATGCCGTCGCCGAAACGGCGTGCGAAAGGCCGGATTACAAGCCGCTGAATTTCGGCGATTTAGCGGACATCCCAGCCGTCGACAATGACGCGCAGCCGGACATCGGCCCCCTGCACCTGCAACTTGGCGGGCAGGATGCGCTCACCTACCGAAGTGAAACGCTGATAATCAATCTGCCAACCCGACTGCTTCAGCGTGCGCAAAGCACCGGCTTCATCAGAAACCTGCTCATAAGGCTCTTCAGGATCAGGCACACCGAGCAACCAGTAGCGAATGCTTCGTGCCGGAAACTGCCAGCCGAGGCGGTCGGCGAGAAACTGCCCGGCCGCATCGTCGCCACGATACCGATGCTCAGAATCCCCGTCAGCCACGGTAACGTCATCAGGAGTCCAGTGAATACTCAATGCGCCGGCGCCGAGCGGGCCGGACAGTCGAATATCGGCAACTTCATCCTGTTGACGCCAATCCAGCTTGCCCTGACCACTCGCTCCGGATGCCCGGACAGCGATGCGACCCTGCATCGACCACTCCTGCATGCCAGCAACTTCAGCCATCCGCTGTTCAATGGCTGCAGATTGCGGTGAGTCAGCTTGTTGCAGTGAGCTACACGCGGACACAGCCACCAAGGCTGCGACGACAACGCAAAAACGAATCAAGACGTGAACCGCTCGATGGTTTCAAGCAATACCTGATGACGCGGATACGACTGCAGTGCGAGGGCCCAGACGATGTTGGCTTCGCCATCGCGGCCTAAGCTCCACAGCACTTCACCGAGATGCGCAGCGATTTCGGGATCGCCATCAATGTCGTAGGCGCGCTCAAGATAGTCGAGTGCTTCGGCACTTTTGCCTTCACGAAACAACACCCAACCCATGCTGTCGAGAAACGCCGGGTTGTCGGGCTGCTGTTGCAGCGCCTTGTCGACCAGGCGACGGGCTTCGCGGAGCTTTCTGTCACGGTTTGCCAATGTATAGCCCAGCGAATTCATGCCGTTCGGATTACCCGGGTCAATCTCAAGCACTTGTCGGAATGCGGTGATTGCCCGATCCGTCTCACCCATCAGATCAAGCGCCGCAGCCCGACCGAGCATCAAGCTGATGTTGTCGGGCTGATACTCGAGACTGCGGTTGTAGGCCTCGTAGGATTCCGCGCTGCGCCAGTACTTGGCGTATAGCCCCGCCTTGGCTGTCCAGATGTCGTAGCCCAACTGCGGGAATTGCGCATACACATCATCGAGATGGGCAATGCCGGCATCGAGATCACCCACGGTGCCCAGCACCTCAGCAACGGCGATCTGAGCCGGCAGGAGCAACGACCCTGAGCGCACTTGCGAGTAATACCTCAGCGCCTGCAGGTACTCCCGCGAGCCTTCAGACATCTCTGCGAGATAGAAATTACTCTCGTTCGTGTAGACATTGGCCGCCAGCAACTTGTTGAAGTCGTTCCACGCTTCCGCCTGATCATCTTCGCTGAGGCGAATCAGTCCCTGCAGCCGCACAATCTCCGGCACGAAGCCATAGCGCTCGGACATATCAGCCAGATACGCCAGCGACTGCTCAACGTCACCGGAGCCTGCCAACAACCGCGCATACTCCAGCTCCAGCTCAACATCACCCTCCAACTCGATGAGGGAAGCCAGCTCGTTAAGGCCTTCCTCCTCCAAGCCTGAGATCATCAGGCCGCGGACCCGCAACAACTCAGCCTCACGCATGCCCGGTTCTGCCACCAGCACCGCATCAGCATTAGCCACAGTTAGCTCACCCTGATTCGCTCTTGCCGCCGCGTACGCCAACCCAAGTTGCAAGCCCGGGCGATTCGGATACTTCTCCAGGAATAACTGCAGCACATCGATCACTGCCTGCGGTTCGCCGCCGGCGGCCGACATCTCACGCTGCAAGACCAGATAATCGCCTTCGGTGCGTTCCGGCGGCATTGAACGGTCAAAATGCTCGAAAGCTGCTTGCGCATCATTGCGTCGCAGATAGCCAACACCAAGGAACCCCTGAGCGGCGCGGCTCTCCGGATCAAGCTGAACCCAGCGGGTCGCCGAGGCAAAAAAGTATGACTGGAAGCCGTACTCATACGCGTATTCGGTTGCCCGCTGCGCCATCTCAACATCCTGAGATAAGCGGGTTGCGGCCAGATACTCTTGTGCAGTGACGTGATAATCGCCGCGCTGCAGAGCAATCTCGCCCATCAGCATGTGATAGCCGGCATCCGGCACATAGTCAGGCGCGGCGGCTGATGGTGGCGGAGCCACATCCTCGGAAACCGTCGCACACGCCGCCAACAACAACACTGTGCCGCTCAGGCATAACCCGCGGAAAACTCTGGTCAAAACAGTCATATCAACGATAATACACAGCTACGGCGGCAAATCAGACAACATTAACAATAACTACTGACCCACAGCCCCCGTTTTAGTTGCAGTTCGCAGCAGCAGGGATTCAGGGTACACTCCGCGTCGACTCAAATGCAGGCATTCGCGCCAACCGGTTTGGCAGCGTAACCGCCCGATCACACCGGACGAAACTTGAAAGACTCCATTCGCAACAAGCTGGAACAACTGGTTAGCCGCCATGAAGAGGTTGGCGGCCTGCTGTCCGACCCGGACGTTATCGGCAACCAAAACCGGTTCCGCGATCTGTCCAGGGAGTATGCCGAGCTGGATCCGGTCGTCGCGCTGTTCAATAGCTACAAGTCAGCTCAGGACGATCTTACCGCTGCAGAAGACATGCTGAACGACAGCGATCCTGAGATTCGCGCGATGGGTCAGGAAGAAATACCGGACCTGAAAGACAACCTTGAGCGACTCGAAGTCGACCTCAAGAAACAACTGATTCCGGCAGACCCTCACGACAAGAGCAACATCTTTCTGGAAGTGCGTGCCGGCACCGGCGGTGACGAAGCCGCTATTTTTGCCGGCGACCTGTTTCGTATGTATTCCCGCTATGCCGAGAACCAGGGCTGGCGCATCGAAATACTGAGTGCCAGTGAAGGCGATCATGGTGGTTATAAAGAGATCATCTCCCGCGTTGAAGGCAACGGTGCGTATTCACGACTGAAGTTTGAGTCCGGAGCCCATCGCGTGCAGCGCGTGCCCGAAACAGAAACCCAGGGTCGTATTCATACATCCGCCTGCACCGTCGCCATCCTGCCCGAGGCCGACGCGATCGAAGATGTCGACATCAACCCCGCAGACATTCGCGTCGATACCTACCGGGCCTCAGGAGCCGGCGGACAGCACGTGAACAAAACCGACTCGGCAGTGCGACTGACGCACATTCCGACCGGCACCGTGGTCGAATGTCAGGACGAACGCTCGCAGCACAAGAACCGCGCCCGCGCGATGTCACTGCTGCAGGCACGCCTGCTCGACAGTCAACAGGAAGCGCAGGCCAGCGAACAGGCTGAACAGCGCAAACTGCTGGTCGGTAGCGGCGACCGCTCGGAACGCATTCGCACCTACAACTATCCGCAGGGGCGGGTCACCGATCACCGGATCAACCTGACCCTATACAAACTCGACACCATTATCGCCGGCGATATCACGCCGCTGATCGAGCCACTCAATAATGAGTATCAGGCGGATCAGCTGGCAGCGATTGAAGGCAACGAATAACCAACGGACATCACCATGACTGCACTTGTCGACACTATTGGCAACACTCCTCTTATCCGGCTGAACGCCGCTTCTGAAGCAACCGGCTGTGAGATTCTCGGCAAAGCCGAATTCATGAATCCGGGCGGCTCGGTAAAAGACCGCGCAGCGCTCGGTATGGTGCGCG
>CAYLLI010000100.1:0-8251 GCA_964384295.1 uncultured Chromatiaceae bacterium | reverse complement strand
GTCGGAGCCTGTCGTACCCCGCGATGCGAACTCCACAGCGACGCTGGAGTGGGAGGACGCAGCACTTGCCCGCATCGAAAAGGCGCCGAGCTTCGTGCAACCGGCGATCATCAAGAATGCCGAGCAAGCTGCCCGTGAAAATGGCAGCAACTTTGTGACTGTGGCATTGCTTGAAGAGTTACAGGCAAAGCAGGCGGGTGGTTAGCCCGATGCAGGCAAGCGCATGAGTCAGGAGCAGGAGTTGGCAGGCAAGGTCGTTCTGATTACCGGCGGAACGATGGGCATCGGCTTTGGCATGACGTCACGGCTACTGCGTTACGGTGCCAGCGTCGTGATTACCAGTCGCAATGCCGACGGCGGTGAGGCAGCGCTCGGGCGCCTGCAGCAGTTTGCCGGCGAAGGCAGCACGGCCGTGCGCTACTTCCAAATGGATATCACATCCGAGCAGGACAATGATGCGGCGGTCGCGTTTGCGGTGAGCGAATTCGGCCGGCTCGATGCAATCATCAATAACGCGGTCCATCCGGGTGATTTTCAGCTGCTGGCCGATGAGTCTCTGGAAAGTTTTCAGCAGGTTGTCGATACCAATATCACCGGCACGTTTCTCGGGATGCGCGCCGCGACCCGACAGTTCCTGGCGCAGGGTGCAGCAGCGGGCGACAACTACTCGATTATTAATATCAGTTCCGGTGCCAGTCGCGATACCGGTATGCGCATGGCGCCCTACATTGCGTCGAAGTTCGCGGTTGAAGGGTTGACCCGTGCCGCGGCTGTCGAGTATTCCGGTCAGGGCATTCGTGTGAACACGCTGTTGTTTGGTGTGTTCGAAACTGAAAAAGCGCAGCAGTTGCATCAGGCGATGCCGGAGATGCATGAAAAGAACCTCGGCAAACATCACATCGGTCGGCTCGGTGATCCTGAACACGATGCCGGTGAGGCGGCGGCCTATCTGATTTCGGACCGCAGCTCGTTCGTGACCGGCACCACGCTGTTTGTCGACGGTGGCATGAGCCTGTAGATAGCGACTTCAGTTGCGCTGCGTTTTCGCGTCTAATACCGGCTAAATTTAAGATACGAGTGACTCACAATCATGCGATGCCAAACCGAACGTTTTGATGATGGCGGACAGACTGTCCGTTGCTACGACGACGACCATCGACTCGTGCGTATCGAGACATACGCGGCGGGGGAGCAGCTAAAAGCGGCGATTGATTACCTCTACGATGCCGCGGGCAACAACACCGAGCGGGTTGTGTTTGACGGCAATGGCAATGAGATTCGGCGCATGCAGTTCAATGCCGACGGCAGTGAAATTGCAGATCCCGATGCCGGTCCGGTGCGCTGGGCGTCAATGGACGGTTCCGACGAAGGTCTGGATCCGAAAGGAGAGGAGCAGCTCGCTAATCCGCCGGAGAGCGTAATACCTGAGCCGGACTAACCGGGCGCGCTATGCGGGTTCGTCGCGCGTAAATACCGGTTCTGCCGGTGATGACATTTCTGCGTTATAGCGGTAGCCGGCAACGTTAAACTTTTTGAGCTTGCTCGCATCGGTGATGCCTTTGCGAATAATCCAGGCGCTCATCATGCCGCGCGCTTTCTTCGCATAGAAGCTGATGATTTTGTAATTGCCGTTTTTCAGATCTTTAAAGACAGGCGTTATCACGTCTGCCTGCAGTGCTTTTTTGTCCACGGCTTTAAAGTATTCGTTTGAAGCCAGATTGATGACCGTGGTCGATTTTTGCTTCTTCAGCTGTTTGTTGAGCTCTGCACTGATCCGGTCGCCCCAGAATTCGTAGAGGTTCTTGCCGCGCGTGTTGGCGAATTTGGTGCCCATCTCGAGGCGATAGGGCTGAATTAAGTCCATCGGGCGCAGCACGCCGTAAAGCCCTGACAGAATCCGCAGGTGCTGTTGCGCAAACTTCAGCTCATCCTCCGATAGAGTTTCTGCTTCGAGCCCTGTGTAGACATCGCCTTTAAAGGCCATTGCCGCCTGCTTGGCATTTTTGCGGGTGAACGGCGTTTGCCAGTCCATGAAACGCTCGAAATTCAGATTGCCGAGCTTCTCGCTGATGTTCATCAGTGACGAAACGTCGCCGGGGGTCAGCTTCTGCAAGTCATCGATGAGTAACTGCGAATCTTTCAGAAAAACCGGCTGGGTGCCGGTTTTTGCGCTGACAGGCGTTTCGAAATCGAGGGTTTTTGCGGGTGAGATGAGTATAAGCATGGCGAAAGTTTGGCGAAAAATAAGCTCGGCGACAAGTGGTTACGGGCTGTGTGACCGCAGAGTCCGGTGTGCAGTTCAATGTCACTGCCTGATCCGGCGACCGGACGTGTACTGCCGCAGCAGCGTGCAGCGTCCAACAAGTCAGCCAATGTGACGCTGTCGTGAAATTGCAGGCACAGCACTTACGTCCGGCGGGTTATCCGCGTACCATTTGATGCTGGTCACCCAGAGTCCACGAGTGCAACGAGAAGATGTCTGAAGCGGTTACAGAAGCGCCGGTGCTTGCAGTGTCAGAAGCTGCTCGTGCGTTTGCCGACCGTCAGGCGTTGCATGAAGTGACTCTTAGCGCCGGGCCCGGCGAGGTCATTGCGCTGCTGGGACCCAACGGCGCGGGTAAAACGACGTTGATGCGCGCCATCGCGGGCCGTTTGAAACTCGATTCCGGTTCGGTTCGCGTCGGCGGTCTGGATCCATACAGCAACGCTGCCGCCCGGTCGCTGTTGGGGATCGTGCCGCAAACCATTGCGTTGTATCCCAGCCTCACGCCGCGCCAGAACCTTGATGTGTTTGCCCGCCTCGCAGGCGTTCACGGCGAGGCCTTGAAGCCGGCGGTTCACCGTGCACTGGAACGTGCGCAACTCACCGATCGTGCCGACGAGCCGTTGGGCAGTTTGTCGGGTGGCATGCAGCGGCGGCTGAACATTGTTGCCGGAACGCTGCATGATCCGTTGTTGTTGCTGCTGGACGAACCGACGGTGGGTGTTGACCTTGATGCCCGCCAAACCATTCACGCGTTGCTCAGTGATCTGCGCGCTGCCGGCATGTCGATTCTGGTGAGTACCCATGACTTCGAACAGGCCGCCGAGATTGCCGGCCGTGTTGCGTTTATGGCGCAAGGTCGTCTGCTGGCTGACGGGCCGGTTGACGGCCTGATTCATCAGGTATTCGGTGATGCCAAGGAAGGTGTGGTTGCTTTCAATGATCCGGTGGGGGAGGCCGCTGCAGCTATTTTGGCGAGCGCCGGCTTCAGTGCTACCAGCGACAGTCGCTTATGGAGTGGTCCGGTGATTGATGGCTATGAGTTTTTGACCACGCTTGAGAAGAATCTTGAGCAAGCGGGTTTTAACGTGGCTGAAATCCGGCTGCGAACCCCGGGCCTTAACGGCGTGTTTATGCACTTAGCGGAGCGACAGTCATGACCGCGGCGATGTTTCGGGCGATGTGGCTGAACCTGTTTAATGACCGTGGCGCGCTGACCATGGCTTTCATTATGCCGGTGCTGTTCTTTTTGATTATGGCGGAGATCTTCAGCAGCGCATCAGGCGCCGAGATGCAGATGCGGGTCGCGTTTCTTGATGAGGTCGACGATGAATTGACCCGGCGCTTGCTGGGAGCGCTCAAACAGAGCGATTCAATCCGCGTCATCGGCACAGAAGGGCTCGACCGTGACGGCGTGGGTCAGCTGGTCATCAGCGGTACGGCCGACGTTGGTGTCGTAGTCCGGGCAGACGGCAGGGCGCTGGATGACGCAACCGGTTTCGGGCCTGCGCCGCTGTTGCTGGTGAACGATCCGTCGCGGGCCGTGGCGGTCGCGATGTTATCGGGGCAGATTCAGCAAGCGTATTTTTCGGCGTTGCCTGACGTTGCGCTTGGTAGTGTTGTGAATGTGCTGGAAGAGCAGTTTATTGAACTGGACGAGCAGCAACGTGCCGATCTCGATGATGGTTTCAGCGACATGGCAGCCGCTGCGGAGCAGGGTCAGGAAGTCGGCTGGTCACTAAACAGCATCGTTGAGCCGGAGGCGGTAGCCGGCCAGGGCATGGCGACAAACCATGTGTCCTATTACGCCGGTGCGGTGGCCTTTATGTTTTTGCTGTTCTCGTCGATGAGTGCAGCGGTGTCGCTTACCGAAGAGCGCGAGTCCGGCATTCTGGACCGCATTCTGGCAGGGCCCGGCGGCATGCGGGTGCTGGTGAACGGCAAGTTTCTGTTTATCGCGGTGCAGGGCTTTGCGCAGGTGCTGCTGATATTTATCACCGCGTGGCTGGTGTATGGCGTTAACCTGCCGGCCCACTGGTTGCCGTGGATTGTGATTACCGCAGTAGCCTGTTTGTGCGCATCGGGCATGTCGTTGTTGTTGGCAGCGGCGTGCCGCACGCCGGCACAGGCGCGCAACCTGTCGAACATTGTCGTCATCGTGCTGTCCGTTATCGGAGGCAGCATGGTGCCGCGGTTCTTTATGCCGCCGTGGCTGAGGGATTTCGGCTGGATCACGCCCAACACGTGGGTATTGGAGGCGTACACCGGCATTTTCTGGCGCAATCAGGGGTACGAAAGTCTGATTCTGCCCTGCAGTTTGCTGCTCGGTCTGGCTGCGTTCTGCCTGCTGTTGGCTCAGCGCACCGCTTCACAAAGAGCCACGCTGTAGAACCTTATCTCGGTAATCCCGCACTGGGAAAACCCGTATTTTTTAAAGGCTTCAATTACAATTCCGCTATGTCTCAGGTTCTGATTAATCTTGCCGTCATGCTGGTGTTTTTCTTTGGCATGGAAGGTGTTGCTTACTTAAGCCACAAGTACGTGATGCATGGTTTTATGTGGTGCTGGCACGAGTCTCATCACACGCCGCGCGAAAGCTGGTTTGAGAAGAACGACCTGTTCGCGTTTATGTTCGCGATCCCTTCGATTGTCTGCATCTGGCTGGGTACGTCGGGTTACCCGTTGCTGCTGTGGGCAGGTATCGGTATCGCGCTGTACGGTCTGGTGTACTTCGTGTTTCACGACATCATCGTTCACCGCCGTGTTCGCACCGGTTACATTCCGAAGAGTGCGTACATGCGCCGTATTGTCGAAGCACACTGGGTGCATCATTCGACGAAGGGTAAGGAAGGTGCGGTGTCGTTCGGCTTTATTTATTCAAAGCCGGTGGCTGATTTGCTTCGCGAGCGTGATGAGCTTGCCAAACTGCGCAAAGACGCGTCACTGAAGCCGCACGGCGCAGCCTGAACCGGTTTTTCCCAAGCTGAATTATTGATGGGCCGGCTGGTGTTCGGCGGGTGCCGTCCACAGGTCGCTGGCGCGCGGCTGCGGGTAGGTGTCTTTGTCGAGCAGTGATGCTCTTGCCGCATCGAGCATGCCTTCAATCACTCCGAGCAGCTTGCGCCGTTTGCGCACAATCACCCGTTCGGTCAATGCAGATACGCCGCGTTTGCGGACGGTGTCACCAATCGCTTTGTAGACACCGCGTGCGGCGGCAACCGCCCAGGCAGAGCGAAAGCCCAGTGCCCGCAAACCCTCGTTCGCTGACGCGTAGTAGCGATCGGCCTCATTCAACATGCGTTCCACCACGCTGACTAACGCTTCGGAGTATTCGGGGTTCAGCAGGTCTTCCGGCGGAATGCCGGCTTCGACAATCCATTCCTCCGGAATGTAGACGCGATCGATCATCGCGTCTTCACGCACGTCGCGTGAAATGTTGGTCAGCTGAAACGCAATGCCAAGATCCGTGGCACGCTGCAGAGCTGCCTCGTCGCGGGCGCCCATGACGTAGGCCATCATGACGCCGACAACACCGGCCACGTAGTAGCAGTACAGCAGCGTCTCATCGAAAGTTTTGTAGCGGTGCTCCTGCGAGTCCATCGCAAAGCCTTCGAGCAGTTCCAGCGGGTAACGCCCGGGAATCTCGTTTTTCTTCAGAACGTAGCGCAGGCCCTCGAAGATCGGATCATCAGACGGGATGTCGTCGATGGCGGCCTGAGTTTTGGCGCGCAGTTCATCGAGAATCTGCTGAGTCACCGCAGCTTCCTGCGGTTGACTGTTAAAGCCCAGCTCCTGATTGTCGATCACGTCATCGCAGTGCCGGCACCATGCGTACAGCAGGTACGCATTATCGCGGGTCTCATCGTCAAACAGTTTCGCAGCAGTAGCGAAACTCTTGGACCCTTTTTGAATGATCAGCCGGCTGGTGTCTACCAGCGCCGCGTGTTCGTTCTCGTTCACTCGGTGCTCCATTCATCCTGCATGATTCCGGCGGTTGCGCGTGCCGAATTGATGACTCCGGGTATGCCTGCGCCGGGGTGGGTACCGGCACCGACAAAGTAGAGGCCTTTGATCGAGCTGTCTCTATTATGGACTCTAAAGTACGCGCTTTGCATCAGTGTTGGCTGCAGCGAGAACGCAGAGCCCAGATGCGCGTTCAGATGCGTCTCGAAGTCAGGCGGCGTGAAGATCTTCATGCTGACAATACGGTCTCGCAGCTCCGGCATCACCCGCTCCTCAAGGCTTTGCAGAATACTGTCGCGCAATTTCGGCCCTGCGGTGTCCCAATCGACCTTGCCTTTACCAAGATGCGGAACCGGCGCCAGCACGTAGTGCGTTGAATGACCCTCGGGCGCCAGACTGTCGTCGCTGACAGACGGCGAATGCAGGTACAGCGAGTAGTCGTCCGCCAGTTCGCCACGGTCGAAAATGTCTTTCAGCAGTTCTTTGTAACGCGGGCCAAACAGAATCGAATGGTGCGCCAGTGTGTCGTACTTACCTTTGACGCCGAAGTAAATCAAAAACAGCGACATCGAATGATCGTTACGTTCCAATTTGCGTGCTGCAGAGCGCGCCGGCGCTGACTGGCGGAGCAGGTGTTTGTAGGTGTAGACCACATCCGCATTGCTGCCCACATAATGACTGGGAATATACTCGCCGTCTTTTAAGCGCACGCCCGTCACGGCGTTGTTCTCGGTGACGATTTCATCCACCGGCGAGTTCAGCCGGATTTCGCCACCAATATCAGTGAACAGTTTTACCAGCGACTGAACGAGTGCGCCGGTGCCGCCGCGCGGAAAGTGCACGCCCCATTTCAGTTCCAGTGCGTGAATCAATGCGTAGATGGAGGAGGTTGAGAACGGGTTACCGCCGACGAGCAGCGTGTGGTAACTGAATGCCTGCCGCAGCTTCGGATTCTTGATGTAACTGGAAACCTTGCTGTACACCGAGCGATAGGCCTGCAGCTGCACCAGGTTCGGTGCCGCTTTGACCATGCTCCAGATGTCGAGAAAGGGTACATGGGCCAGTTTCTCATAGCCCTCCGCAAACACCGCGGCGGAGTATTTACGGAATTCCCGGTAACCCTCGATATCCTCGGGACTGAACTCGGCAATTGCCGCTTCGAGTTTTGCTTCATCGCCGACGTAATCAAATACCGTGTCGTCCTGCCAGATCAGGCGGTAAAACGGCGTCAGTTCCTCGAACTTGATGTAGTCCTCGCGCTGCTTGCCCGCCGCGGTGAACAGATCATCAACCACCTGCGGTGCTGTCAGCACCGTAGGGCCGGCATCAAACGTAAATCCGTCCTGCTCCCAAACGTAGGCACGGCCGCCGGGCTTATCGCGCGACTCCAGGATCGTGGTCGGAATGCCCGCCGCCTGCAGTCGAATGGCCAGCGCAAGTCCGCCGAAGCCGCTGCCGATGACAATGGCACGTTGTGATTCTGAGTTGTTCATGGTGAACGGATTCCGTTTCTAAGACAGAGCGGTTACGCCTGTCTGCAGGGTTAATGAAGTATTCGTTCCAAGTCGGGCTCCGGATGAGCACATATCAATTCGTTTGCTTGTGTCTGCCGGCACCCTGTCGATAAAAGAACACGGCATCGATTGCCTTGCTGATTTTGACCGGCGGCTTGCCTGACAGAATGCGGAGTTTATCCCACAGTGTGTTGCGGCCGGAGTAGAACCGCTGAATCAAGCCGTTACCCAGGCCGTAAAACCGTTCCAGCACATGCCGCCGTTCAGCGGGGGCAGCTGCCAGAAACAGCATTCGGTTCAGTATTCGATAGAACCCGGTATCGCGCCAAAGTTGCACGCTGACGTCGCGGGTGATCCGGTGCGCGTCTGCTGCGGTCCAGTCAGGGTTCCGGGCAAACTCGGCTGCCAGCCTGTCGGCCAGTCGCACCGCATCCGGCAGGGAATAACCCGTTGCCGGATGAAACAGCGCGGCGTGCAGCCCTGAGCGGGGAATGCCGGGCTGTTCCTCCCA
>CAYLLI010000099.1:0-8297 GCA_964384295.1 uncultured Chromatiaceae bacterium | reverse complement strand
AGCTGTGCGGCGGTCTGGAAGACCGCGAAATGGCATAACAGGAGCTCGACTCGATGGATATCGAACGTGAGCGCGGCATCACCATTAAAGCCCAGAGTGTGGCGCTTGAATTTACCTCGGAAGACGGCAACACCTATCAGCTCAACATGATCGATACCCCGGGCCACGTCGACTTCTCCTACGAAGTGTCACGCTCACTGGCCGCCTGCGAAGGCGCGTTGCTGGTGGTTGATGCCAGTCAGGGTGTGGAAGCGCAGAGTGTGGCGAACTGCTACACGGCCATTGATCTCGGCCTTGAAGTCATTCCGGTACTGAACAAAATCGACCTGCCGGCGGCCGAGCCCGAGCGGGTCAAAAAAGAAATCGAAGACGTTATCGGCATTGATGCCAGCGAAGCGCTCGAAGTTAGTGCCAAAACCGGTGTTGGCGTGCGCGATCTGCTTGAACAGTTGGTGCGCATGATTCCGCCGCCCGAGGGTGACCCCGATGCACCGCTGAAATCGCTGATCATGGATTCCTGGTTTGACAGCTACGTCGGCGTGGTGTCGTTGGTGCGGATCATGGCGGGCTCGTTGCAAAAGGGCACGAAGATGACGGTCATGTCGACCGGCATGTCGTATCTGGCCAACGATGTCGGTGTGTTCACGCCGAAGAAAACGGCGCGTGCCGAGCTTCTCACCGGTGAGGTCGGCTATCTGATCGCCGGCATTAAAGACATTCACGGTGCACCGGTGGGTGACACGGTCACGACCACCGAAAAAGGCGTCGACGAGCCGTTGCCGGGGTTTGTCGAAGTGCAGCCGCGCGTGTTTGCAGGCTTGTTTCCGATTAACTCCGAAGACTTCGAAAACTTCCGCGATGCGCTCGGTAAGCTGAACCTGAACGACGCAGCGTTGCAGTACGAACCGGAATCGTCAGCAGCTCTGGGCTTTGGTTTCCGCTGCGGCTTTTTGGGCACGCTGCACATGGAGATCGTGCAGGAGCGGCTCGAGCGCGAGTACAACCTTGAGCTGATTAGCACGGCGCCCACCGTTATCTACAAAGTCATGACGACCGACGGCGAAGAGATTCAGCTGGATAATCCGGCAGCACTGCCGCCTGTTACGCAGATTGATGAAGTACTGGAGCCCTATGTGGTGGCCTCCATCATGACGCCGCCCGATTACGTCGGCAAAATCATGCAGCTGTGCATCGAAAAGCGCGGCGTGCAGGTGGGTATGAAGCACCATGGCACCAACGTGACGATGGATTACGAACTGCCGCTTGCCGAGATCGTGCTCGACTTCTTCGACCGGCTGAAGTCCATCAGCCGAGGCTTTGCGTCACTCGACTACCACCTGGCCGACTTCCGCCAGGGTGATCTGGTGCGCCTCGATGTGATGATCAACAAAGAGAAGGTCGATGCGCTGTCACTCATTGTGCACCGCGAGTCCGCGTACGCCCGCGGTCGCCAGCTCGTCGACAAGCTCCGTGAGCTGATTCCCCGGCAGATGTTTGAGATTGCGATTCAGGCGGCCATCGGTTCGCAGATTGTGGCGCGCTCTTCCGTGCGTGCACTCAGAAAGAACGTGACGGCCAAATGTTACGGCGGCGATATTTCGCGGAAGCGCAAGTTGCTCGAGAAGCAAAAGAAGGGCAAAAAGCGCATGAAGCAGTTTGGTTCGGTGGAGATTCCGCAGGAAGCGTTTCTTGCCGTGTTGCAGTCGGGCGAGAGTCCGTCAAAATCCTAGTCTCTTTAATTTTGGTCTGATTATTGGGGCCCGACCGATAAAGGTTTAATTCCGCATGACGCTCGATTTTTCTCTCATTCTCGTAGTCGCGACCTTTGTCAGCGGAATCGTCTGGGGCGCATGGCTTGTATACCTGAAACAGACCGGTAAAGAAGCCAGCACCAGCGAACAGCGTGAAGCGGGTGAAGCGCCCGAATCGCCGAATGCGATTCATGAACCGGTCATCGTCGAATACGCGCGGTCGTTTTTTCCGGTGCTGCTGATCGTGCTGGTCGTGCGCTCGTTTTTGTACGAGCCGTTTCGGATTCCGTCGAGTTCGATGATGCCCACGCTGCTGATCGGCGACTTTATCTTTGTGAACAAGTTTCAGTACGGCCTCAGACTGCCGGTGACGCACACCGAGATTGTCGATTTCGGCGAACCGCAGCAGGGCGATGTCGTGGTGTTTCGCCTGCCGTCCGACCCGAGTGTGAACTACATCAAGCGGCTCATTGGCCTGCCGGGCGACAAAATCACCTACCGGAACAAGCGTTTGTACGTGAATAATGAGCCTGTAAAGCTGGAATTTGAGGGTTTATATGAAACGGGTCTCGGAAACGACGCCCGAATCGCGCGAGAATATCTCGACAATGTGGACCATAACGTGCTGCTGATGCCGTATCAGAAGAGCCTCGAGGGCACCTTTATTGTGCCGGAAGGGCATTACTTCATGATGGGCGACAACCGCGACAACAGTCGCGACAGTCGTTACCCCGGTGTGGGGTTTGTGCCGGCTGAGAACATCGTCGGGCGGGCAGTGTGGATCTGGATGAACTGGGATTTCCCGGGCTCAATGCAGTGGCGTCGAATTGGCATGGCCATCGAATAACGCCTCATAGCCGGGAGTAAGGAGAGAGCACATGTTGAGATCAAAACTGCCCGGCCGACAGCGCGGTATTACCGCGATCGGGTTTGCGTTTATTCTGGCGCTGGTCGGCATGATCGGCTACGCCGGTTTTATCGTGACTCCCATCTACCTTGAAACGACCAAGGTCGATACGATTCTGAAAGACGTCGAAGCGCAGTTCGCCGGCAAGCCGACGAACGCGTCGCAAATTCGTAGCGTGATTGAGAAACGTCTGAACGTTGAGAGTGTGACCAGCGTGAATGTGCGCAACTTCGTCGTGAAACCGGTCAACCGGCAGTTTGAAGTCGGTGTCGCGTACGATCGCGAAGTGCGTTACGCCGGTAACCTTTACCTCACCGTGAAGTACGACAAAACGGTTGAGGTTAAGCAGTGAGCGATGCGCTGCAGTGGGCCGCGGGCGCATTGCAATACGAGTTCAGCCAGCCTGACTTGCTGCAGCTTGCACTCACTCACCGCAGCGCTGCTTCTAATCACAACGAACGGCTCGAGTATCTCGGCGACGCCGTGCTCGAACTCGTCATCACCGACGCGCTTTACCGCAGTAAACCCGATACCGACGAAGGCGGGTTAAGTCGCCTGCGGTCTTTCCTGGTTCGCAAAGGCACGCTGGCCGAGATCGGTACCGAGATCGGTGTCGCGCAGCAGGTGGTGCTCGGTTCCGGCGAAAAGCGCACGGGCGGCCATCAACGCGCCTCGATTCTTGCCGACACCGTGGAAGCCATTTTGGGTGCTGTGTACTTAGACGGTGGCTATCCTGCGGCAGAAACCGTGATTCATCGCTTGTTCAAATCCCGGCTCGATGACCTGCCGGAAGAAGCGTCGCTGAAAGATCCGAAAACCGCGCTGCAGGAGTATCTGCAGGCACAATCCGAGTTGCCGCCTGAGTACGAGGTGCTGGCCATTACCGGCAAGGCGCACAAACAGCACTTTACGGTGGTGTGCAGGGTGGCGGCACGCGATTTGGAAGTGGAAGCCAGCGGCAGCAGCCGCCGCAAAGCCGAGCAGCAGGCCGCTGCCGCCGTTCTTGAGCAGTTGCAGTCAGCGCAATAGGGGTTCTTCAGCCCGCTTTCGCGTAGTGCTTCCGGGCGTAACGCTCTAAACTACGCCTTTAAACATTCTTAGCTGAGGCAGTCCGGTGGTTGAAGGCGGTATTTACCCCGATTTTAAAAGTGGCATGGTGGCCGTGGTCGGTCGCCCGAATGCCGGCAAGTCGACGCTGATCAATGCGTTGATCGGTCACAAGATCAGTATTGTGACCGCCAAGCCGCAGACCACGCGCCACGCCATTCTCGGCATTCTGAACGACCCGATGTTTCAGGCGGTGTTTGTCGACACACCCGGCCTGCACAAGGTCTCCGGCAAGCTGATCAACAAAGCGATGAACAAAGCAGCGGTGGCGTCACTGGAAGGGGCGGACCTCGTGCTGTTCATGGTCGACGCGCGCGGCTGGACGGACGATGACGAAGACATCATGACGCGCATTCGTGAGGCGAAAGTGCCGTGCATTCTGCTGATCAACAAAATCGACTACATCAAAAACAAAGAGCAGTTGTTTCCGTATTTGCAGGAGGTCAGTGGTAAGTACGAGTTTCGCGAAGTGGTGCCGATGACGGCACTGAAACAGCAGCAGGTCGATCTGGTGAAAGATCTGGTCGTGGGCGAATTGCCCGCCGGGCCGCAACTCTTTCCGGATGACATGATGACCGACCGGGGTGTCGGGTTTCGCGTCGGTGAAGTGCTGCGTGAAAAGCTGATGCTGTCGCTGCACGACGAAGTGCCTTACGGCCTCGGTGTCGAAGTCAACGTGCTGGAAGACAGCGACGATCAGCTGAAGGTGGACGCCACGATCTGGGTCGACCGCGAATCCCATAAGGGCATTGTGGTCGGCAAAGGCGGCGGGCGCCTGAAAGGCATCGGCCGGGCGGCGCGTCTGGAGCTTAATGAGATCTTCGGCCGCCGGTTTCATCTGCAGACCCGCGTCAAAGTGAAAAGCAACTGGGCGGACAGTGCGCAGGCGCTGCGTCAATTGGGTTATGACGAGTACTAATTTGAGTGCCAGTAAAAGTACTGGTTTGAGCACCAGTAAAAGTAAGGGTGCGAGTACTGGCAAACGTGCCGGCTTGTCATCGGATGGCTGCGGCCTGTGAGCACCGCCACCCGCGTTGAACTCGAACCCGCCTGGGTGCTGCACACGCGCCAGTATCGCGAGACGAGTGTCATGCTTGAAGCGTTTACGCCCACGGCAGGGCGCATCGGTCTGGTCGCCAGAGGCGCGCGCCGCCCCAAATCTCCATTGAGAGCGTTGTTGCGACCGTTTGAGCCGTTGGTGCTGTCGTGGTCCGGTCGTGGTGATCTGGCCACGCTGCAACAGGCGGAACGCATCGGTTCGGGCGTGGTGCTAACCGGAGCTGGTCTTGCTGCCGGGTTCTACGTGAACGAACTATTGATCAGGCTGCTGGAGCGGCGCGACGCCCATCCGGTGTTGTTTGCGGCGTATTCGGCACTGCTCGAAGAGTTAACCAGCAGCGAACGCATCGAACCGGCACTCAGACAGTTTGAGATGCGCTTGCTGGAGGAACTGGGTGTCGGCTTGAGTCTGACCCTGTCGGCCATCGATGGCAGTGCCGTCGAGCCGGAGCAATGGTACGAATACCATCTGGAGCGCGGTGTTGTGCCGGTCGCCGGCCCCGATGATACGGCGATGGTGTTTAAAGGCTCCGTGCTGACGGCCGTGCAGTCGCACGACTGGACCGTGCCCGACGCGCTGCGCTCAGCCAAACGCCTGTTGCGCTATACGATCGACTATTACCTGGATGGCCGCGAGCTGAAAACCCGCCGGGTTTACGCGGCCATGCTGTCCGCTGGCGGAAGTCGGGAATAGACGACCGGAGTTCCAATCAGAGTTCCAACCAGAGTTCCAACCAGAGTTCCAACCAGAAAAGCCAACCCGGATAGCCCTGCAGAATACTCCCGGCGCTTGTGCTGGCAGGGGCAGGGTGCCACACTTCGTTATCACTTCATCAATGTACTCCTAAGGTTTCCATGAGTTCTGAAACATCCGCGCCCGATGAGCTGTTGCTCGGCGTGAACGTCGACCATGTCGCCACCCTTCGGCAGGCGCGTGGCACCGAATACCCCGATCCTGTTGCGGCAGCGTTGCTGGCTGAAACCGCCGGCGCTGACAGCATCACCGTGCACCTGCGCGAGGACCGCCGCCACATTCAGGATCATGACGTGCGCCGACTGCAGGACGTCATGAAAACCCGGATGAACCTTGAAATGGCCGTTACCGACGAGATGCTCGGCATTGCCTGTGAGGTGGGTCCTGCCGATGTGTGTCTGGTGCCTGAAAAGCGCGAAGAGCTGACCACGGAAGGTGGTCTGGACGTGATCGGAGGCTTTGATCGCGTGCTCGCCGCCTGTCAGCGGCTCGAGTCTGAAAACATTCGCGCGTCGCTGTTTGTGGATCCCGACCTGAAGCAACTCGACGCCTGTGTCAAAGCGGGCGCGCCGGTCGTTGAGCTGCACACGGGCTGTTATGCCGACGCCGAAACCGATGCTGAACGCGAACAGGAGTTGGTGCGGATTCAGCTCGCGGCAGCGCACGCGCACGACATCGGCCTGCGGGTGCATGCCGGTCACGGGTTGCACTATGAAAACGTGCAGCCGATTGCGCTGATTCCGCAGATTGTTGAACTCAACATCGGTCATTCGATTGTTGCCCGTGCCGTCATCGCAGGGCTTGAACCTGCGGTCAGCGATATGAAACGTCTGCTCGACGAAGGCTTGCGGGAACGCCGTGCTTTGACGTGATATCTCGCCTGAAATCCGACTGACACTAACCCGGAGAACTGTATGACCACTGTGGTCTTTGATATCGAAACCGTGCCCGACATTGAACTCGGCCGGAAACTGCTGGGCCTTGACGGTGTGAACGACGAAGACACTGCGAAAGCGATGGCGTTTCACAATCTGCAGGCCGCCGGCACCGAGTTTTTGCCGCTTTATCAGCATCGGGTGGTTGCGATCTCGGTTGTCGTCCGGAAAAACGACGGCGAGCTCTCGGTCCTGAGCCTCGGTGATGAGAACACTGACGAGCCGGATCTGATCCGGATGTTCTACAAGAGTATCGATAAGTACTCACCGGAAATCGTGTCGTGGAACGGCGGCGGTTTTGATCTGCCGGTGCTGCACTACCGGGCACTGCGCCACAAAGTGCAGGCGCCGACGTATTGGGATCACGGTGACATCAACCGAGACTTCAAATGGAACAATTACTTAAGCCGCTTTCACTGGCGGCACCTGGATGTGATGGACGTGTTGTCCGGTTTTCAGCCGCGCGCCCGTGCAGGGCTTGATGTGATTGCAACGATGCTGGGTTACCCCGGCAAGATGGGTATGGACGGCAAGCAGGTGTGGCAGGAGTACATGAACGGCAATATTGCCGGCATTCGCAACTACTGCGAGACCGACGTGTTGAACACGTATCTGGTGTATCTGCGGCTGCAGTTGATGCGCGGCCTGATTGACGAAGTGCAGCTCGATAAAGAAGAGGAAGCCCTGCAAACCTTGCTGCGCGAGTCGGGCAAACCGCATCTGGATGAATTCCTGACTGCCTGGACCGGAGCGTAATCCGGGTGAGCCGACGACGTTCGAGACTGGACACCCCGCCGGAAGAAGGGGTGGTTCGTGATGTGACCACCGAGGGCAATGGCGTTATCGGGGGCGAGGACGGCAAAACGGTCTTTGTGTACGGCGCACTTACCGGTGAGAAAGTGCGCTTTCAGCGCAAGCGCCGCCGGCGTAACTACGACGAAGCCGAACTGCTGGAGGTGTTGGAGCCGTCAGACCAGCGCGTTGAACCGCAGTGTGAGTTCTTCGCCAGCTGCGGCGGCTGCACCTGGCAGCATCTGGCTGCCGAGCAACAGATTCTGATGAAACAGGAAGCCTTGCTGCAGGCCTTTTCGCGCCTGGGTGACGTGGAACCCGGCACGGTGATGCCGCCGTTAACCGGCAGTCCCTGGGGGTATCGCCGGCGTGCGCGGTTTGCAGCACGCTATGTCGACGGCAAGCAGAAAATGCTGGTGGGCTTTCGCGAACGCGTCAAACCCTACGTGGCCGTCATGGACAGCTGTGAAACGGTCGACCCGACGCTAAGCGCGTTGCTGCCGAAGCTGCAGGACGTGATCGGTTCGATGGAGTTGGTGCGACGCATTCCGCAGGTGGAAGCCAGTGTTGGCGAAGCGGCCACCAGCCTGGTGTTTCGTGTGCTCGATGAGCCGCCACAGGCCGATATCGACAAGCTGGCCGAATTCGAGGTCGCTAATGATGTGACGGTGCTGCTGCAGCGAAAAGGCCCGGACACGATCACGCAGCTACGAAGCGATGCACCGCCTGAAAATCTGTACTTCAGTATTCCCGATTTTGACGTACGCATCGAGTTTGGGCCTGTGGATTTCATTCAGGTGAATCACGAGATCAACCTCAAAATGATTCAGCAGGCGATTGACTGGCTTAAGCCTCGAAAAACCGATCGCGTGCTCGATCTGTTCAGTGGTCTCGGCAATTTCAGCTTGCCGCTGGCGCGTTTAACCGCACATGTCACCGGTGTTGAAGGCGAGGCGCGCAGTGTCGCCGGTGCGCGTGCGAATGCAGAGCTT
>CAYLLI010000098.1:0-8314 GCA_964384295.1 uncultured Chromatiaceae bacterium | reverse complement strand
TGGCTCTTCGATGAATTTCTCGGCAAACACGCGGCCGTCGCCGAAGCTTGATACAGCTTCGTTGGTGGCGCGGGTAAAGCCGTCGCGACATTCGTCGTCGTCACGAACGATGCGCATACCTTTACCACCACCGCCGGCGCTGGCTTTCAGCATCACCGGATAGCCGATGTCCTGACAGATTTCGACGGCATGCTCGGCATCACGAATGACATCGGTGTAGCCGGGCACGATACTCACGCCGGCTTCCTGCGCGATCAGCTTGGACGTGATCTTGTCGCCCATGCTTTCGATGGCTTTTACACCCGGGCCGATAAAGGCAATACCCGCTTCAGCCAGTGCTTCGCAGAAAGCGGAGTTTTCTGAAAGGAAGCCGTAACCGGGATGCACTGCCTGTGCACCGGTTTGCTTGCAGACCTCAAGAATCTTGTCGATGACAAGGTAGCTTTCGGCCGATGGAGGAGGGCCGATATGAAACGCTTCATCGGCCATCGAGACGTGCAGTGCTTCTCTGTCGGCGTCGGAGTAGACAGCAACAGTTTTAATGCCCATCAGGCGCGCCGTTTTAATGACACGACAGGCAATTTCACCGCGGTTAGCTATAAGAATTTTGTCAAACATGTAAGTTCTCTGCCTGTATTCGTTAAAGGGGAATGTTGCCGTGCTTGCGCCACGGGTTCTCAAGCTTCTTATCGTGCAGCATGTTCAATGAACGACAGATTCTTGAGCGTGTGTTGCGTGGCATGATCACGTCGTCGATGTAGCCGCGTGCGCCCGCGATAAACGGGTTGGCAAATTTCTCGCGGTACTCTTCAGTACGTGCTTCAATGGCCTTTTCATCGCCGATGTTCTCGCGGAAGATAATCTCCACCGCACCTTTCGGCCCCATCACCGCAATCTCCGCACTCGGCCAGGCAAAGTTCACGTCGCCGCGCAGATGCTTGGAACTCATCACGCAGTAGGCACCGCCGTAAGCTTTGCGGGTAATCAGCGTGACTTTCGGCACGGTGGCTTCCGCATACGCATACAGCAGTTTTGCGCCGTGCTTAATGATGCCGCCGTATTCCTGTGACGTGCCCGGCATAAA
Organism: uncultured Chromatiaceae bacterium; assembly: GCA_964384295.1. Classification (GTDB taxonomy): domain Bacteria; phylum Pseudomonadota; class Gammaproteobacteria; order Steroidobacterales; genus JABIQA01. Next base: position 7,230 of record CAYLLI010000098.1, on the reverse strand, counting down.
GCCCGGTACGTCGATCAGAGTGAGCAGCGGAATGTTGAAGGCATCGCAGAACCGCACGAAGCGGGCAGACTTCATCGACGAGTTGATGTCGAGGCAGCCGGCAAGAACCATCGGCTGGTTGGCGACCACACCGACGGTAGAACCTTCCATGCGGATGAACCCGACAATGATGTTCTTTGCGTAGTCCGGCTGAATTTCAAAGAAGCTGCCTTCGTCAGCCAGTTTCAGAATGACTTCCTTCATATCGTATGGCTTTGAAGGGTCATCCGGAATGATCGTGTCGAGCGATGGCTCGACGCGCTTAGCCGGATCGTTTGTTGGCCAAACCGGCGGCTTCTCGCGATTGCTCGAAGGCAGGTAAGACACAAACCGGCGCGTCATCAGCAACGCTTCAACATCGTTATCGAATGCAGCATGGCACACGCCGGATTTGGTGCTGTGGGTGTCCGCGCCACCGAGTTCTTCTGCGGTCACGGTTTCATGTGTCACGGTTTTAACAACGTCCGGGCCGGTGACGAACATGTAGGCGCTGTCGCGAACCATGAAGATGTAGTCGGTGATGGCCGGCGAGTACACAGCGCCGCCTGCCGAAGGCCCCATCATGACCGAAATCTGCGGGATCACGCCTGAGGCGAGCACGTTTTGTTGGAATACGTCGGAGTAGCCGGCCAGTGATGAAACGCCTTCCTGAATTCGTGCACCACCGGAGTCCGACAGACCGACAACCGGAGCGCCTGCTTTCATTGCCTGCTTCATGATCTTCACGATTTTCGCGGCGTGCGTTTCAGACAGCGAGCCGCCGAATACGGTGAAGTCCTGACTGAACACAAAGATCAGGCGGCCGTTTACCGTGCCGTAACCGGTCACAACGCCATCGCCCGGGATTTTTTCTTCTTCCATACCGAAGTCGACGCAGCGATGCTCGACGAACATGTCCCACTCTTCGAAGCTGCCTTCGTCCAGGAACAGTTCAATCCGCTCACGGGCCGTTAACTTGCCCTTCGCATGTTGCTTTTCAATTCGTTTCTCGCCGCCACCAAGTCTGGCTTTGACGCGCTTGGCTTCCAACTGGTTGATAATGTCCTGCATGCAAAATCTCCGACTAATTCATCGTCAATAATTATTCAAATGCGTTACTACACTGTGACGGCGCAACGACAAGCCGTTACGCCGCTTCGTCCTGTTTCCTGATTAGCTCCAGTACCTGCTTCGCTGCTTCGGGAATGTTGGTGCCGGGGCCGTATACGGCTGCAACACCTTCTTCATACAACGCGTCGTAGTCCTGCGGCGGAATGACCCCGCCGCAAACCACCAGCACATCGTCAGCACCCTGTTCTTTCAGTGCTTTGATCAGCTGCGGTACCAGCGTTTTGTGTCCGGCCGCCTGCGAGGACACGCCGACCACGTGTACATCGTTTTCAATCGCGTGTCTGGCACCTTCTTCCGGTGTCTGGAACAGCGGGCCGATGTCGACATCAAAGCCGATGTCTGCAAACGCCGTTGCAATGACTTTTGCGCCGCGGTCGTGGCCGTCCTGACCGAGTTTTACAACCAGCATTCTCGGCCGGCGGCCCTGTTCTTCAGTAAAGGCTTCGATGTCGCTTTGAATGTCCATGTAGTTCTGATCCCCCTCGTAGGCGGCGCCATAGACGCCTGAGATCGACTGAATGACAGCGCTGTGACGCTTGTAGACCTTCTCCAGTGCGTCCGAAATCTCTCCAACACTGGCGCGGGCGCGAGCAGCATCAACTGCAAGAGCCAAAAGGTTGCCGGTGCCGGCTTCAGCCGCCGCAGTCAGCGCGTCCAGCGCAGCATTGCAGGCGTCGGCATCACGGTTTGCGCGAACCTGCTGCAGGCGAGCCACCTGAGCTTCACGTACGCTCGTGTTGTCGATGTCCAGCACATCAATCTCCGACTCATTCTCCTGCTGGTACTTGTTGACGCCGACGATGACTTCTTCGCCCCGGTCGATCCGAGCCTGGCGCACGGCAGCTGCCTGTTCGATCTGCAGCTTGGGCATGCCCGACTCAACGGCCTTGGTCATGCCGCCCAGTTCATCAACTTCGGCAATCAGTTTGCGTGCTTCGGCTACCAGCTCGGCGGTCAGGCTTTCAACATAGTAAGAGCCGGCGAGCGGATCGACGACATTAGTAATGCCCGTTTCTTCCTGCAGCACCAGCTGGGTGTTGCGGGCAATCCGCGCCGAGAATTCCGTTGGCAGACCCAGTGCTTCGTCAAACGAGTTGGTGTGCAGCGACTGAGTGCCGCCCAGTGCTGCCGCCATTGCTTCAATGGTGGTGCGCATGACGTTGTTGTAAGGGTCGAGGCTGGTCAGGCTGACACCTGATGTCTGACAATGCGTGCGCAGCATCAGCGACTTATTGTTCTTCGGTGAGAAACGCTCGGCCATCAGTTCGGCCCACAGCAAACGCGCTGCACGCAGCTTCGCGACTTCCATAAAGAAGTTCATGCCGATCGCAAAGAAGAATGAGAGTCGTGGTGCAAACTGATCGACTTCCAGGCCACTGTCGATCGCCGCTTTCACATACTCGAGACCATCAGCCAGCGTAAAGGCGAGTTCCTGCACGCAGGTCGCGCCGGCTTCCTGCATGTGATAGCCGGAGATCGAAATCGAGTTGTAGCGGGGCATGTTGCCCGCTGTGAACGCAATAATGTCGGAGACAATCCGCATTGAGGGCGCCGGCGGATAGATATAGGTGTTGCGCACCATGAACTCTTTCAGGATGTCGTTCTGCAGAGTTCCGGCGAGTTGTTCGGGAGTGACGCCTTGCTCTTCTGCTGCCACGATGTACATGGCCATTACCGGCAGTACCGCACCGTTCATCGTCATCGAGACTGACATCTTGTCGAGCGGGATTCCGTCGAACAGGACTTTCATGTCTTCTACAGTGTCGATCGCAACGCCGGCCTTACCAACGTCGCCGACCACCCGTTCGTGATCTGAGTCGTAACCGCGGTGTGTCGCGAGGTCGAATGCGACCGACAGACCGGTTTGTCCGGCAGCCAGGTTCTTACGATAGAACGCGTTGGATTCTTCCGCCGTTGAGAAACCGGCGTACTGACGCACGGTCCAGGGCCGGCCCGCGTACATTGTGGCTTTCGGCCCGCGCACAAAGGGTGCGAATCCTGGCAGGCTGTTAACGTGGTCGAGGTTTTCAAGATCGGCAGCGGTGTAAACCGGTTTTACGTCAATGCCTTCAGGTGTCTTCCACGTCAGGTCATCGAGTGGTTTGCCGCGCAGTTCTTTTTCCGCGAGTTCTTTCCAGTCGTTGATGTCTGGTTGTTTGCTGTCAGTCACTGTATTGACTCCTGTCGCTATCGGGAAGCTGCGTGATGCAGCGCCAAAACCCGGTTAGCTTCGTCGATATGTAATTGTTCGATCAGTTGGCCGTTAAGCACCGCAATGCCTTCCCCTGCATCGCGTGCTTCCTGCCACGCAGACAGCAGCGCTTCGGCATGCTCGGCCTCGGCATCAGAAATGCCAAACGTTTGATTTGCCGAATCAATCTGGCGCGGATGGATAAGAGTCTTACCATCGAAACCGAGGTCGCGACCTTGTTGGCACACGGCAAGAAAGTCAGAATCGGCGTCGATGCCGGGATGCACGCCGTCAAGCACTGTCAAGCCGTGAGCTCTGGCGATCAGAACGCAGTGGCTTAATGCGTGCAGCAAACCGGTGCGGGGAAACACGGCGGGTACTCTGAGCTCTTTACTCAGGTCGGAAGTGCCGAGGACGATGGCTTCAAGTCCTTCTGCGCTGCAAATGTTGTCGAGATCCAGAATCCCGCGCGGCGTCTCCGCCATCATCCACAACGCCTGATCCTCCGGGCCGTCTGCTGCGATCAGAATGCTTCGCAGTTCATCCAGCTCGGCGCGGGATTCCACTTTGGGGAGAAGTATTGCGTCAGCGCCGATTCCGGCGAGGGCCCGGGCATCGGATTTGCCCCATTCAGTGTCCAGCGCGTTGATACGCACGACGACCTGAGCGTCTTTGAACCCGCCTTCAGACACGGTCTGTGCAACCTGGTCGCGTGCCTGCAGCTTGGCTTCCGGGGCTACCGCATCTTCCAAATCCATAATAAAAACATCAGCTTTCAGGCTACGGGCTTTTTCGAGCGCGCGCTGATTAGAGCCCGGCATATAAAGCACCGAGCGGCTGAGTTTGGCGGATTGAGACACCGGCAGACCTTTGTTTTTTTGTAATACCGTAGACGGATTATAAACAATTTCGCTGCAAGAGCATCTGCAGATTCAGCATTTCGTCGAAAATATCCGCTCATTCACCGCATTTAATGGAAATTAAGAGCAGTTATATGATTCTATAGAAGTGCGGCAGTGCTTGCCCGAAGGCGATTTAAGCCCTGTGTGACAGGCTAACACGCTATCGCTGTCGACCCTGTAAAACTTTTTACCGACCCATTATTTCGGAATACCGCATGACCCGACGAATATTGCTGCTGTTCTTTTCCACGATCGCGATTGTGTTTCTGGCAACCGGACTTTGGCTGAGTCAGATTAATGACCAGCAAACGTCGGGAGAAATGCGTTTCGCAGGACTTGAGCAGCCGGTACGGGTCGTCAGGGACCGGCTCAGCGTGCCGTACATTTACGCCGAGTCTTTGGACGATGCGATTCGTGCTCAGGGTTTTGTGATTGCGCAGGATCGTCTTTTTCAGCTGGAGATTGTTCGCCATCTTTCGCAGGGGCGCTTGGCGGAGTTGATCGGCCCAGCCGGACTGGAATCTGATATTCAACTGCGTGTCGTTGGAATTCCCCGGCTCGGTGTTAAGAGTGCGGCCGCGCTAAATGACGATGCGCGGGCAGTCATGCAGCGGTACGTTGATGGCATTAACGCCTACATCGAAAACTACGAGTCAGAATTTCAGCTTGGTTTGCAGGTTTTGGGAGTGACGCCGCAGCCGTGGACGGTCGACGATTTGATGATTGTCAAAGCGTTTACCAACTGGAGCAGTACGGCGAACCTGGAGGCGGAGCTGATTGCGCAGGCCATCATCGACAAAGTCGGGCCAGACAAAGCGGATCAGATCAGTATCGTCAGCATTAACCCGGATGCAGATGAATACCACGCAGCTGAGCCAGCGGCTGCGGCTGCAGGGCTTAATCTTGATCTCAGCAACGCCTTTGCCGCGAGAACAGGGCAACGGATTGAGCTGGGCAGTAATCACTGGGCCATCGGACCTAAACGCAATGCCTCCGGTGCCGCCATGCTGGTTAACAACCCGCATATCGACAGTCGTACTCTGCCCGGTATCTGGTACCCGATGGGCATCATTACTCCGAAGCATCGCATTGTCGGTGCTGCCGGTCCGGGCGCGCCGGGGTTTGCCGTCGCTCGCACGGCTCACGCTGCTTATGGCGTTACCAATTCATATGGCGACGGCATTGATCTTTACATTGAGACGGTCGATCCGGAAGACCCGAATCGTTACATCGAAAACGGTAAGTCGCTACCGTTCGACGTGGTTGATGAGACCTTTCTCGTGCGCAATCGCAAGAGCGGCGACTACAACATTGAGTCAGTTCAGGTTCGGTTTACAGCGCGCGGACCGGTTATTTCTGATCATGGTCTGACGTTGGATGACGGTCGTGTTATTACGCTGCGTTGGGCAGCGGCAGAATACCCGGCAGCCGGTTACGGATTGGCAAAGCTCATGGAAGCGAAAACGCTCGAAGAGTTTGAAGCTGCCGTTGCGGACGTCGATGCGCCGTACAACTACACGATCGCCATGGCGGACGGAACAATTGCACACTTTACGTCGGGTCGCATACCCAACCGGGTATCCGGTGACGGTTCCAGACCATTTATAGTGACATCGGGCAAAGATAACTGGCGTGGAGTGATTCCTGCCGCGGATATGCCAAAGACCATAAACCCCGCACGCGGTTGGGTAGGCAATGCGAATCACCGCACGTTGCCGGACGATTATCCGTACAACTACTCCACATACTTCGCGCATTCCTGGCGCTATGAACGGATGCAGGAGCTGCTTGATGTTAACGGCATGACCACGGCCCTGCAGCAATGGGACACGATGTTTGATGTTAAAAACGTCATGGCAGAGAAGCTCACCCCTTATATGGTCCGCGCCCTGGCGGTGCGGCCAGAGACCGGCTGGATTGCGGCTGAACTGCGGCAGTGGGACTTCCACGATAACGCCGATGAGCTCGCGCCTTTGTTGTTTCAGGCCATTTTACGAACGTTTGTTTATGCGACGTTTGCCGATGATTTGGGTGGTGACCTTGCCGGCAAGATGGTTGATGACCAGTACTACTGGCAACAGCGGCTCATGCTGTTGGTTGTTGATAACGAATCGCCCTGGTTCGACGACGGCAACACATTCTCCATTGAGGACCGGGATGAACTGATGTACCGCGCTGCCAAACGCGCGATGGCAGATTTGCGTGAACGGACCGGCAAAGACCCGCGTGACCTTGTCTGGGGTGACGTGCATACGGTGACGTTTGCCAGTCCTGTGGTGCCGGGTAAAGCGGCGGCGCGATTTGTCGGCGGCGGTACCTTTCCGAAAGAAGGCTCCGGAGAAACCTTGAATCGGGCCAAGTTCAAGTTGTCGAAAGCGTACGATGCAACGTTTATCGATTCGATGCGCTTTGTCGCTGACATGGGTGACCCTGACAAAGTCATGGGTGTCGTTTCCGGGGGCGTAAGCGGCAGGCTGTTTGATAAGCATTTGAAGGATCAGATGCAGTTGTGGCGCACCGGCGAGCCCTCATACTGGTGGTATAGCGACCGGGCGATCGACTTAAATACAGAATCTGAAGTCATTCTGATGCCGGAGTAGCCGGTTGCGGGAGCATTCTGCAGGCCGGCTTGTTCGAGCCCAGGTCTTAATTTATTAACGGGGAGAAGTAATGGGGTTTTTTGATCGCTGGTTCCATCCGGATACCAGAAATGAGTCATTTGTCGACAGCCCGATGCGGGACAACTGGTACCAAGCCAGTTCTTACTGGCCGTCGTCGTTTGCATTAATCACTACGGTGGATGAAGACGGCAACACCAATATCGGACCGTATCAGCTGACGTTTCCGTTTGAGGTAATCGGCGGTCGCTTGTTTATTGTGTGCAGTCGTCGGGGTTCAAACACTGAACCGAATATTCATAAAGTAAATAAGTGTGCGCTAAATTTTGTCGAGGTTGACAAAAACTGGATCCGACATATTGTCGGCCGC
>CAYLLI010000097.1:0-8360 GCA_964384295.1 uncultured Chromatiaceae bacterium | reverse complement strand
CTGAGGCTCTGCTATCGGACACCGCGGATGAAACGGGCAGCCTGAAGGCGGGTTTAGCGGCGACGGCACATCGCCCTGCAGAATCATGCGCTGCGAGCGCTGCGACGGATCGGGGACGGGCACCGCGGACAGCAGTGCCTTGGTGTACGGGTGTTGCGGGTTGGTGTAGATCTGCCCGGCGGTGCCCAGTTCCACAATACGCCCGAGATACATCACGGCCACGCGATCACAGACATGCTGAACCACGGCGAGATCGTGAGAGATAAATAGGAATGCAATGCCGAAGTCGCGCTGCAAATCTTTAATCAGATTCAACACCTGCGACTGCACCGACACATCAAGCGCCGACACCGGCTCATCCGCGACAATAAACTTCGGATTCAGCGTTAATGCCCGGGCAATACCGATGCGCTGGCGTTGACCACCCGAGAACTCGTGCGGATACCGGTCCAGAATGCTGGCGCGCAAACCGACCACCTCGATCAGTTCTTCGACTTTGCGCTGCCGCTCCGCTTTGGTGCCGATGTTGTGCAGGTCGAGCGGTTCGCGAATCGTCTGACCGATAGTCCGGCGCGGGCTCAATGATGCAAACGGATCCTGAAAGATCATCTGCATTTCACGCCGCTGCTGTTTCAACGCGGCCTTATCCAGCTGCAGAATGTCCTGCCCGCCGAACACGACGCGGCCGGCCGTCGGCTCATGCAGCCGCAACAGCGCACGACCCAAAGTCGATTTGCCGCAGCCCGATTCGCCCACTAAGCCGAGTGTCTCACCCGGATAGATTTCAAAGCTGACATCATCAACGGCTTTGACCACCGAGCGTTTGCCCGACAGCAGTCCGCCGCCTTGCGCGAAATGCTTTTGCAGCCCGTCGACTTTGAGCAATGGCGTCGCAGAATCATTCATTGCCCGCCTCCAAAGGATGCCAGCAGGCAACGCTGCGATTGTTGTCCGCCTCAAGCGTTGGTGACTGACTGCGACACCGGTCGGTTGCCGCATCGCACCGGCCAGCGTAACGACAGCCTTCAGGCAGCGCTGCGAGATCCGGCACCATGCCGGGAATCACCGGCAGGCGCTCGATCCGCTCACCGCGAATGCGTGGAATCGAGTTCATCAGGCCTTTGGTGTAGGGATGATGTGGAGTCGTAAACAGTTGCTCGACGGGTGCTGCTTCCACCACCTCGCCGCAGTACATGACCAGCGCGCGCTGACAGGTTTCAGCAACCACGCCGAGATCGTGCGTCACCAGCACCACCGCCATTTCAAACTGCTGCTGCAGCCTCACAATCTCGTCGAGCACCTGCGCCTGGGTGGTCACATCCAGCGCAGTGGTCGGCTCATCGGCAATCAAAACCTTTGGCCCGCAACTCAAAGCCATCGCAATCATGACCCGTTGGCGCATGCCGCCCGACAGCTGATGCGGGTATTCATCAATACGGTTCGCCGGCGACGGAATGCCAACCACGCCGAGCATCTCAATTGCAGCTGCGCGTGCCTGAGCCGCCGACAGGTTTTTGTGCAGACGCAGAATCTCGATCATCTGATAACCGACGGTTAACACCGGATTCAATGCGGTCATCGGCTCCTGAAAAATCATCGACACATCGCGACCGCGCACGTCGCGCATGCCGGCTTCGTCGAGCTGCAACAGGTCGCGGCCACCTAATAAAATTTCACCGCTCACGACCTTGCCCGGCGGGCTCGGAATCAAGCCCAGAATAGACAGCCCGGTGACAGTTTTGCCGCAGCCCGATTCGCCAACCAGGCCAACGATTTCGCCGGCTGCGACGCTAAAGCTGACGTTATCCACGGCACGAATGATGCCGCGTTCGGTCGTGAACTCCACCGACAGATTGCGAACCTCAAGCACCGGAGCCGTCATCGCACCGACCTCGGGTCCAGCGCATCCTGCAGCGCGTCGGAGAACATGTTGAACGCCATGACGAGGCCGAACATCAGTACCGATGCGGCGATAAAGTTATTAAAGAAGCCCGCCAGCACCTCAAGCGTGCTTTCCGAAATCATCAGGCCCCAGCTCATGCCGTCCTGCACGCCGATGCCGAGGAAGCTCAGAATCACTTCGGATTTAATTGCCGCAACGAACGTGATCGTCGCCTGCACCAGAAGGATGTGGAACGTGTTCGGCAGAATGTGCCGGAAGATAATCGTGAACTCACTAAGCCCGATCGCGCGCGCCGCTTCAACGAACTCAAACTGCTTCAGCTTAATCACTTCGCCGCGCACGAGCCGACTCGTGCCGATCCAGAACGTGGCGATCATCGCGATGTGCATCGCGTACGGGTTTTCGCCGAGCGAAAACGCAATGGCAGCCACCAGCAGATAAAACGGAATCGAATCGAGCACACCCATCAGCCAGACAATCAGCTCATCAATCCAGCTGCCGCTGAAGAAGCCGGCGAACGCACCGAAGACGGCACCAAGCAATGTCGACAACACCGCCACGACAAGTCCCACTTCAAACGCGGTGCGCGTGCTGTACAGCGAGCGGGCGAAAATGTCCTGGCCGATCAGGTTCGTGCCGAACCAGTATTCAGAAGACATCGGGCCCCACTTCGGCCCCGACACATCCGCCCAGTTGCCGGCCCAGAGGCCGAGCCAGACACCCAAAGCAACGACGGCGTAAATCAGCACAATGCCAAGCCCGATAAGCCCTGCGCGGTCGCGCCGGAACTTGTAGATGGCTTTCGTCCACAGCGTTTGCCGCGGCGGCATTGCCTGAATATCGGAAGGCCCAGCCATCAATTGAGACTCACTCTGGGATCAGCCATGCGGTACAGAATGTCGGTCAATAATTGTGCGAGCACAAACAGCACCGCCGTCCAGCCCACGACGGCTTTTAGCACCGGCTGGTCGCCGGTGGTAATTGCATCGAACGCCACTTTGCCGACACCGGGAATACCAAAGTAGGTTTCCAACAGCAGGCTGCCACTAATCACAATCAGCGGAATCGAAAATACGATGCGCGTGATGATCGGAATCATGCAGTTCTTCAACACGTGCACCGTCATGATTTTGCCGGGCGGCACACCGAACGCTTTGGCAGTGCGCACGTGATCGCGCGACATCTCTTCAACAATCACCGCGCGGTAGAAACGCGTGTTGTAACCGAGCGCGACAAACACGGTGGCCAGTGTCGGCACCGTCACATAGCGAAAGTAGTCGAGCGGCGTGGCGATGTTCCAGCCGCGCACCGGGAACCAGCCGAGCCCGTAGTTGGATGACAACAGCAGCTGAAACGCGATGATCGCGATCAAAAAGCTGATGCTCATGCCGACCGCGGAAAAGCCCATGATGGTCTTATCCACCCAGCTGCCGCGGCGTCTGGCGGCATATAGCGCCAGTAATACGCCAAACAAATTGCCGAGAATAAAGCCGGGCGTGACGAGTGCGAGCGACACCGGAATCGTGCGCGCGAGCAGATCGTTGACCTTCTCGCCGGTCGATTCACTACGGCCGAAATCGAGTGTTGCGAGCTCAGTCACGTAGCGCACGTAGCGTGTGACAAACGGCTGGTCGTAGCCGAGTTCAGCGCGCACTTCAGCAATCTGTTGCTCGGTCGGGTTCTTACCGAGCAGCTCGTAGGTTTTGTCCGGGCCGAAATACACCATCAGCAGAAAGCTGATGAACGTCACGCCAAACACCAGCGGAATGCCGGCAAGCAGTTTGCGGACTGTGTATCTGAGTAGCTCCATCAGTGGCTCAGTCTACATCCACATAACGCAGAAAGTTGCCCGCAACAATCGACGAATCGGGCACGGCAATCACGTTGTTGTGCCAAAGCACGATGCGGGTGCGGGTAAGCCCGGTAACAGCCACGCAGTCGTCCACCAGCATTTGATTCATGCGCCGGTAGATCGCGGTGCGTTCCGGCGACGGCGGCATCACAGCTGCCTGCTCAAACAGCGCGTCGTATTCAGGGTTGGCGTAGTTCGCATCGTTGGAGCCGGGTGAGCCGTTCGGCCCGTAAAACAGTTGCAGCGTATTCTCGGCATCGGGGTAATCGAGCCCCCAGCCTTTGCTGACAAACGGCAATTCGCTGCGCGACCAGGCGCGCACCAGATCGCCGAACGTAGCGTAGCGCTTCAGCGTGATTTTCTCGGGCGGATAACCGATGTCTTTCATGAAGGCCCTGAACTGCTCAAAGAACAGCCGGCTTTTCACGCCTGCCACCGAGCCGTACACGATGGGCGGCAGGTTGTCGGCGTTCCAGCCGTTGTCCGCCAGCAGTTGTTTCGCATACTCAACATCACGGGTGACGCTCGTGAACGACATCTCCGGGTCGTACTCCGGCACCACCGGTGGTATCACGCCCGGAAAGACCTGCCCGAGACCCATGTAGAAACTGTCGTTGCGTGCCGTCCAGTCGAAGCCGCGAATCACCGCACAGCGCAGTGCGCGGTTACGCCCGTTGCGCTCAGGATCCGGGTTGTATCCGGTCTCGGGAAAGTCGAGATTGAAGTTGCTGTAGACAAAGCCCGCTTCAGGCCCCGTCGCCATCTGGTACTTGGCGGCAAACTCCGGTTTCAAAACCACGGGCCGGATCGAGTCGAGCACGAACTTCACCTGCTCGTCGGGCAAGCCCGCCATCTGTACCTCGTCACCTTTGGTAAACGAGTTCCACAGTGCCGAGCCTTCCTGAATAAAATCGATTTCTAAACGATCGAGAAACGGCGGTGCCCGGCCTTCGAGCTCAGCAACACGGGTGTACGCCTGGGTCTGCGGGTCGTAGCCTTCATAGTCCAGATCAAACGGTTCTTCGCGGTAGTTCTCATTGGGGGTAAGAATGGCTTTCGCGGTGTTAAACGATTCGAGTCGAAACGCTCCCGAGCCCACCGGCCGAATCCCGAACTCGCGACCGTAAGCCTCGACGGCCTCAACCGGTACAACCGCCGAGAAGCCCATCGCCAGCGTGTACAGCAGCTGTGGGTAAGGACGATTCAGCTCAATGCGGACGGTGTAGCGGTCAAGCGCGCGCAAACCTTCTACCTCGGCTGCGTAGTCAGAGCCCGCTGCTTTCCAGTCATCAATACCTTTGATGCGGCCCTGCCATAACCACGCGCCCTGCGGCCGGGTCGCCGGGTCAAAGTGACGTTTGATGGAGTAGACAAAATCATCGGCGGTCACTTCACGCCCGACGCCGTTCTCAAACGCCGCATCATCGGCAAAGCGCACGCCTTGCTTCAGCTTGAAGATGTAAACCAGGCCATCGTCCGACACCTCCGGCATCGCTTCAGCCAACGCCGGCTTTAGCTCAGGAGGGCGGGCCAGGTATTTATAGGTGTAGAGCGTGTCGAACACGTTCGCCACAATCACGTTGGCGTAGGTGTTGCCCGACTGCACCGGGTCAAGACTGGTCGGCGAGCCGTTCATCGCAAAGCGGAAGACTTTGCCGCTGGCTGCGCCGCCGCTGTCATCGCCCGACTGCGGCGCGCAGCCGCTACCGAGCAACGCGATCAGCGATAACGCCAGCAGAACCCGGCTTCGCAACGGCATCCGCGGTTTACTCCGGCAGATTCCGTACGTCGAGCATCGCTTGCTCTGAAATCGCCGTCCAACGCGCCGTGCGTTTGCGATAGGTTTCAAAAGATTCATAAATTTTGGCGGCTGCCGGGTCGCGCTCAACAATGTCTGCAATCACTTCATTAGAAATGCGGCGCAACTCCACCAACACATCATCGGGGAACTTGCGAATTTCGATGTCACCATTTGCTTCAAGTTCCAACAGCTGTTCGAGTGACTGCGCATTGCGCGCCATGAACTCGGCGAACATCTGATCGTTCACGGCACTGCACGCCAGTTCGACAATCTTCTGCAGATCGGGCGGCAACGCATCGAACGCGTCTTTATTAAAGATCGCCTCAAGCGCCGGACCGGGTTCCTGCCAACCGGGGTAATAGTAGTAACGCGCCGCCTGATGCAGCCCGGTTGCCATGTCGTTGTAAGGCCCGACCCATTCGGTGGCATCGATCGCGCCGGTTTGCAGAGCCGTGAATATTTCAGCCCCCGGTGTAGCAACAGGCGTACCGCCGGCGCGCGACAACACTTCACCGCCAAGCCCCGGAATGCGCATTTTCAGGCCCTTAAGATCGGCAACGCTGTTGATCTCTTTATTGAACCAGCCCCCCATCTGCACGCCGCTGTTACCCGCCGGAAACGGCACCAGATTAAAGGGCTCATACAGCTCCCGGTACAGCTCGAGCCCGCCGCCGAAGTAGAACCAGCCGTTCAATTCGGGGGCACTCAAGCCAAACGGCAATGCGGTAAAGAACTGTGCAGCTTCAGACTTACCCTTCCAATAGTAGGCCGCGCCGTGGCCCATCTCGGCCATGCCCTGCGACACAGCGCCGAACACTTCAAACGGTGGCACCAGTTCGCCACCCGAAAACACGCGAATTTTGATGCGTCCGTTGGATGCCGTTTCAATGTGCTCCGCCAACTTCTCAGCCTGCGTGCCCAGTCCCGGAAAGTTCGGCGGCCAGGTCGTCACCATCTTCCAATTAAACGTCTGGCCATCCGCACAAGCGGCGGCATTGTCAGTGTTGCTTTTGGCACAGCCGGTCACGCCAAGCGCGCCTGCACCAATAATGAGATCTCTGCGTTTCATAGTTGCTCTTTTAGGTCGTCCGGCAAGGCGTCGACAAATTCTTAGACGTTCGTCAGTGTGTGGGGGATTCTACCGCCAGACTATGCGCAGCGTCACGGTACGGTGCTATAGTCATTTCGGCCGTTCACCCCACGCTAACCGTGCCCTCAAAGCCTTAGCCTGCAGGAGATTGTGAAATGAGTTCGCCCGACCAGCCTACCGGGAACGAAAAGGACCTGCCGCTGATGGACAACGGCACTGCTGCTTCGGACAGCACTAAACCTGAAGCAACCAAACCCGGCAGACCACGCCGCTGGCTGATTATTCCGGCGCTGATGCTGCTGTTTGCTTTAGGCGGAATCATTGGCCTGTACTTTCAACCGCCGGGTCTGAAGCTGTTTTTCGGCATCACCGGTCTGGAACCGGGCGGCGGCAACGCGAATCCCATAGCGGTCCCTGCACCCAAGCCTGCACCCACCGACGCTGCACAACGCGACAACGTCGTTATTGCGCTGGGCCGGCTGATGCCGTTTAACGACGTCATTACCATCGCGCCCCCTTATGGCGCCGGCGACGCCCGCATTCAATCCATCGAAGTCAATGAAGGCGACTACGTGCAGCAAGGTCAGGTCATTGCGACGCTCGACAATGAACAAACGCTGCAGGCGGCATTGGAGAACGCCCGCACCAGCGTTGATGTGCGCACTGCCGAACTGAATCAAACGGAAACCAGCATTCGCGCCAACTACATGGAAGCGTTGGCAAGCTTTGAGCGGGCGGTAGCGACAGAAGAGCTGGCGAATCAGGATCTGGCACGCGGTGAAAAGCTCCGCGCCGGGGACCAGTTATCACGCGCGGATTTGGAGCGCTTGCAGGCCAGTGCCAAAGAGGCGCGCAGCGAGAGCGCGAAAGCCAAAGCCAACCTGTCCCGCTATGAAGGTATTGAAGACGACAAACAGGCCGATATTCTGCTGGCGAAGCGGAACCTGGAAAACGCTGAAGCAGACCTCAAAAAAGCGCAGGCGGATCTGGATAAGGCGCGCGTCATTGCCGTCAGCGACGGTCAGGTGCTGGCGATCAATGCCCGGCGCGGCGAACGTCCCGGGGAAGACGGCATTGCGACACTGGGCAACACAGATCAAATGGAAGTCGAACTCGAGGTTTACCAGCAGGACGTGGCAAACGTTGCTGTCGGTCAGACGGTCGAAATCAACTCGGCCGCGCTCGGCGACACGACA
The DNA here is from genome assembly GCA_964384295.1 of uncultured Chromatiaceae bacterium. Taxonomy (GTDB): domain Bacteria; phylum Pseudomonadota; class Gammaproteobacteria; order Steroidobacterales; genus JABIQA01. Next base: position 518 of record CAYLLI010000097.1, on the reverse strand, counting down.
TTAAAAGGCACCGTAGTCAGTGTGGGCCTTGAGGTAAAACGCCAACAGCTGGTGGATGATGACCCGGCCGCCAACACCGATGCGCGCGTCGTGCTGGTCCGGGCCATACTGGACCGCGACTCTTCGAACCGCGCCGCCACGTTAACCGGGCTTCAGGTGACCGGCACGATTCAGGTTCTATAGCCGCGGTGACTGAGTTTCTTGGCAGTTTGCTCGGGCGCTTGCCCATCGGCTGGCTTCAGCTGACGCACAACAAAACACGGATGGCGGCAGCCACTGCGGGTGTGGCGTTTGCCAATATTCTGGTGTTCGTGCAATTGGGTGTATTGGGCGCACTGAACAGCTCCATCGGCTTTGCCTACTCCCCGTTTAATGCCGACATCATTATCTCTGCCTCCGACGCGAACACGCTCGTCGACGGCTCCAACATCTCGCGGCGATATTTGTTCCAGGCACTCACCGTTCCCGGTGTCGCAGCAGCCGCACCGCTGTACATCGGCGCCACCGACTGGACCACA
>CAYLLI010000096.1:0-8465 GCA_964384295.1 uncultured Chromatiaceae bacterium | reverse complement strand
CGAAACGGCAATATCCTGTGCTGTATTTGGTCTGGCGGATCCGCGGGCATCCGCCTATCAAACACTGCGCCGCAAGCGTCATACCGCCCGTCTTCGGTTACTCCTGAGGCAGCTCCAGATCGTCAGGAACTGCAGCAAAAACAGCTTCGTACAGATTTTTCTCTCGCTGAGCATCGGCATCGCTGACCAAAGCCATGTGCTGCCAATCCTCGGGGGTAAACGCATCTCTCGCAAGGCTCGTGGTGCCATCGTGATGGCCCATATTGGCAACAATATAGTCTGTATAAGCCGCAGCAGCGGCCTCAAACTCGGGCATGGCACCCAGGCCATCTGTTGCCAGCCGGGTGTGCCCCGCCAGAAATCGCTCCAGATGCATCTGGTTGCCATCAAGACGGTCTTTCAGTTCCTGCATTGCCTGCTGAGCAGCCGGCGTAGTGAGATCCGCCTTCTCACGCAGCAAATCACCCATACGCACATCCTGAACATGCAGGCGATGCATAGCCGCCGCAAAGTAATCACCCACGGCCTGATAAAACGGCAACCATGACGCAGCACCCTGAGATCCCTGTGCGACTGCAACCGTCAATGCCTGACGAACCTCCCGCAAGCGCCTGCGCTCTCCGGCGATCTGATCTTTCAATTCCACTGAGAACTCCTACTGAACTCCGCCTGTTTCAGGCTCAGTCTACTTGATCGGCCAACAAAATGGAGAACAGCGCGCAGAGCCGATGCGTTGGAGAAATACAAACGCGACCGCCTACTCTGAAACGCCACCGTCAGGGCGAGTCGTTCTGTGCCCGAAAAGGGCCTGATGTAGGCATATAAACTGGATGTGCACCGGCTGCGCGAACCGCAGGGTGCGACGGGGCTAATAGCGCAGCGCAACCCCGCGGGACGAAGTCAGGAACGCACGCGTGGCCGCGTTCTCTGCTTCAGCAGAAACAATTTCGTTCTGCTTTTCGGCTGACTGAGCAGTTGCCGCCTCAGGTTCCTCGTTACTGCCAACGATACCGTCAGCAACTTCCAGCGTCTTCGATGCAATTGCGGCAGACTGCTGTTGCATCAGCGCCGCCATCTCCGACTGAATTCGCTGGTCAAAGCCAGCAGGACTTTCTGCATTTGCTGCAACGGCAAGCAACAGACTCACCAAGAGCACGATGCGTTTCATGACTTACTTTCTCCTTGCCCCGATCAGGGCCTACTTGATGCCGGACCATTCCGACGCCAGCAATCCTGAGGCAGACCGGTTACAGCCCGGTGACAGGTGTATTAACAGGGGATGAAGATTTCAGGGCGGGAAGTCAGTCTTTGGAGAATAATGATTCCGCTTCAGACAGGCTGTCATCAGGGCCTTTGGCCGGATCGGCGGCATCATCGAACAAGGCATTAAAGGCGCTTTCCGCGGCATCACCGGCAGCTTTGGCGCCCGCATCAAATGCCACTGCCGAAGGTCGAAAATAATCGCAGAAGTTAACCCGGTTTTTGTGGACTACGTCGTCGGCATCGTCTTCGCGACACGATCGGGCAACCGAGGGATCGTAGAACTCGCACATTTTGCAAACGTGCAGATAGTTGGAACACTGCGGGCACTGATCACGATGCCCGACAGGCGGGGTTAACTTATCCAGCGACGCACCACACGACCAACACAACAACGTCACAACGACTCCTGCAACAGATACTTTGCGAGTGAGTTTTCCCACAGCAGCGTGCGGGCTTTGCCTTGGTCGGCGGACTGAACCTGAATGAAGTAACCCTGATCCGCGCCGGCGATACTGAGATGCCCGCCGAACGCTGCGTCGGTCACATGCAAGCCTTCGCTTTCAAGCAGCGATTTCATGACCACGTAGGTTCCGAAGTCATAGGCATGTGCAATGCGAACGGTGCTCATCGATGCCTGCGCTCCTCACACGTCCGAATCACTCACCATAGTCTCTTCAAAATACCGGTCGAACACTCGGTGCACAACCTCGGGCGATATGCTCAGCGCCTCTACCGTTTCTGAAAACACCGCCATTTCCTCACTGGCCTGTTGCCCGTCCGCTGCGATGATTCGCAACAACAGAATGAGCACAGTTTCTTTGTCTTCATCGGTAAGAATAAACTGCAGGCCACTGAAGACATTCATCAGCTCGGATTCAGAGGCCAACTGGCTCGCTACCGAATTGACCAGTTCAAGCGCTTTGGCGCCGGTGATATCAAATACTTCCTGCAGGGACACCAGAATCATGTGCGATTCCTCGGCACTGATCGATCCGTCAGCCCGTGCAGCCCGCAGCAATAGCGATGCCATGATGGCGGCCAGCCCGCAATCGTGCAAAAGCTCGTGACCTTCGCCTAGCTTGTCGGCCAGCATCTGGCCGATGCGTCGGTCGAGATAATCGTAGTCAACTTCTCTGCCACTCATTTGCCTTCTCCCTCCGCATGCTCAATCAGCGGGAACCGTCCGGTCAGCAGCCCACGCCCGCAGTGCGCCGACTTTCTCCGCCATCAAAACCGACAACGGTCGGGTCCGACGATACTCACTGAGCAGCTGTTCGGTGGTCAGCCCCGTTTGCGATGCGTGCGCCGCATACAGTGCCGATACCAAACCCTGCTCAAGTTCTGCGCCCGAAAATCCATCCGTTGCTTCTACCAAAGCGACATGGTCGAAATGGTCAGGATTAAGCTCCCTGCGGGTCAGGTGAATATCAATAATGTTTGCACGCACTGTCGGAGACGGCAAATCAACGAAGAAAATCTCATCGAAACGTCCCTTGCGGAGCAACTCCGGCGGCAGTGCAGAAACATCATTAGCAGTAGCCACGACAAAAACACGACTCTGGTTCTCCGCAAGCCAGGTCAAAAAGGTACCCAGAAGCCGTTGGGAAAGGCCGCCATCGTTCTGGCCGGTACTGAGCCCTTTTTCAATCTCATCAATCCACAGTACGCAGGGACTCATCGTTTCTGCCTGCTGCAGCGCTTCGCGAATATTACGCTCCGACTCACCGTGGTACTTGTTGTAGAGCGACGCGAAATCAAGACGTAGCAGAGGCATGTTCAAAATGCCGGCCGTGGCTTTGGCAGCCAGACTCTTGCCGCAACCTTGAACGCCGATCAGCATCAGTCCGCGGGGCGGCTCCAGTGGCGTCGACCCGGGCGCTGCCGCCAGGACCCGGCGGCGCTGCTCGAGCCAGACTTTCAGTTTGCGCAAGCCGCCGACTTCAGAAAACCGGGCGGTGTCATACTCGAAACTAAGCACGCCATCGTTGTTAAGCAGTTCGTATTTGGCCTGCAAAGCTCCGGGAATATCCGAGTTCTCGAGCACGCCATCATCGAAAATCGCGTTGCGCGCCAGTCGCGCAGTGTCGTCCCGCGTGAGGCCCGACAAGTTGCGAACCAACAGATTGAATGCAGTTTGGTCGACCTCAACTTCGCCGGGGTGCCGCGCATTCCACTCATTGATTACCTGACGAACTATCTGTTCCCTCTGTGCCTCATCCGGCAGCGACATTTCGAACCGTACCGACAACCGTTCCAGTTCAGCCGGCACAGAAATCCGGCCGCTCACCAGCAGCACGGTGCGCCCGGTCTCTGCTGCTGTCAGGGCAATATCTTTTAACAAACGAATGTTGACGGGATCATCCAGATACGGGTGAAAATCGAGCAAGGCATAGATACCGGGTTGCTCCACTGCCCGAATATGCCGCAGCACTTCCTCGGGCTTTGCGTTGTGCAGCTGGGGCTCGAGATCAATGTCCAAACGCTGCACCCCGTCCGTGATTGACCAGCGGAACAACGGCCGATAGGCCTCGCGTCCATTGCCCACAGCGATGCCGGACAGCAGCTCAAGAAAGCGGCGCTCATCAGCTGTCTCGACGACAACCAGCGGCGCGCCCGACTCGAGCATCAAATCAAGATCATGAGTTTCATTCATAGTGAGGCCCGACCCGACCAAACGGCAAAATATGTCAAACACTATAAAATCGGCATGGTCGGCAAACCATGACCGGCGTCGCAGAAGCGTCACCCCGGGATCAGATCAGAAACGCCCGAATCCTTTCCATTACCTAAAAAATCACCTATAAAATAGTCATTTAGGAGTACGCTACACCATGCCCGACAAGCCGCTGCCCGAAAAAGAAGAAATTAAGATCCGGCCGTTCTGGTACTCGGACATCTGGGTGTTTCCAAAACTGATCAACATCATCACAACGCTGGATAAGGACGGCAGAGTTAACGCCGCACCCTATTCGTTCATCATGCAATATGACGTGATGGCGAAACGGCCCAGAATGATGCTGGGCTTCAGGCAGGATTCTCATACCTATAACAACATTAAAAGCACCGGCGAGCTGGTCATCAATTGCCCGGGCGCTGAGCATCTTGACGACATGATGGAGACGGCAAGGTTCTGGCCGGAAGGAGTGAATGAACTTGAGCACACAAGCCTGACACCAATTCCGTCACGCAAAGTCAGCCCTCCGAGCATTGCAGAGTGTCCGCAAATCATGGAGTGCACGGTCGATGATTGCTACGAGCTGCCGCAAAGCGCCGGCATTGTTATCGCGAACATTGAAGCTATTGTCATGGACAAGGGCCTTAAAGACATGGGCCGTGGCGACCGGATTCGGGCCATGAACCTGCCAATCGGACTGGGTGATGAAGATCGACGGGATTATTTTCACTGCACGGCAGACAACATCACCGTACATACACTGGCAGATCCGCCCGGCTCAGCACGGGCAAGAGATGTCAGCACAACGCTGCCCTGGGAGGCAGACGCGCAAACCATTCTTATGAATATCCCGGCAGGCGTGCGCAAAATGGTCTGCACACAAACGGAAGACTGGGTAAAGGCCCAGGGCGGCACGAAAGTCACAGTGCCGCTCTTTAAAGCCTGCGCTGCAGAATCGGGTATGGACGATGATTTCTTCGCCCGATTCCGCAAATAAGTCGCTTGGTCTACTATGGTTTATTAAGCTCTAACCTCTCACTACGGACGACGATTTCATGCGACTTGCTGCCCTTGGTTTATTCTCATTGCTGATCATTACAGCGTGCAGCAATCCGAGCCCGCAACAAGCACTTATTGAGAATCAGGCGAATGTTGATTACGACATTTTGCTGGCCATGCCGGATAAGCCCCTGTCGTTCATGGACGATGTGCAACCCGTCCTCGATAAGCGCTGCGTGGTCTGTCACGGCTGCTACGATGCGCCCTGCCAGCTGAAGTTAAATTCGTTTGCAGGCATTGCCCGGGGCGCCAACAAAGAGAAGGTCTACAACGGGAGCCGCATTAAGCCGATGCCCAAAACCCGGCTGTTTGTTGATGCCAACTCGACCGCCGAATGGCGTGAGATGGACTTCACGCCGGTTATCAGCGAAGGGCCTGAGGGCACACCCAAATCGAACCTCAGCAACTCGGTGATGTATCGAATGCTGCGTCTGAAGCAGCTATACCCGCAGCCCAAAACCGGCATGCTGAGCGCGGATGTCGATACAGCGCTCGACCGCGCGCAGGTCTGCACCACCCTCGACACGTTCGACAAGTTCGCCGAGGAGCATCCGGAATGGGGCATGCCCTATGGTCTGCCCAATCTGCCGGATCAGGAATACGCCACGCTCGTGCAATGGCTGGCGCAAGGTGCGAAGCCATCAGCACAACCTGAGTTGAGCGAAAGCAGCAAACAACAAGTCGCGGACTGGGAAGCCTTTCTGAACCGCAAAGATCTGAAAGGCCAACTTGTCAGCCGCTACATCTATGAGCATCTGGTTCAGGGGCATATCTATTTTAAAGGCTCACCCGACAATGAGTTCTTCCGGCTGATTCGCTCCGCCAACCCTCCGGGAAAACCGGCCATCGAAATCGCCAGTGAACGACCCTACAGCGATCCGGGTCAGCCGTTCTGGTATCGGGTCAAGCGCTATGAGCCGCACATCGTTATTAAAGACCATGTGCCGTATCAATGGTCGCCGGCCAAAATGCAGCGCTATACCGAGCTCTTTTACGATGTCGAGTATGAAGTGACGGAGGCCGCACCGTACGGGCAGGAGCTGGCGGCCAACCCGTTTCGGGTTTTTAAGGAACTGCCGCCCGATTCCCGTTATCGCTTTATGCTCGACGATGCACGCTTCTACATTCAGGGTTTCATGAAAGGACCTGTCTGTCGCGGACAAATTGCACTGAACGTTATTGAAGATCACTTCTGGGTTAATTTTGTCGAACCCGATTTGCATTCAATGACACAGCAACCGGAATACCTGAATGCGTTGATCGATGATCTCGAACTGCCCGACAATCGCGGCAACACGCTCAACGTGCCGGCCATCTGGACCGACTACTGGAAACGGCAGCAAAAGTATCTGCAGGCGCGCGTGGGTTTATTTGACGAGATGGCCGGCAAATCAACCATCAGCGAACTGGAATACATTTGGGATGGCGATGGCGTTAACCGGAACGCGGCGCTGACCATATTCCGCCATCAGGACAGTGCCTCGGTCAGCTTCGGTCATCTGGGCGACTACCCTGAAACCGCATGGATCATTGACTTTCCGTTGCTTGAGCGAATCCACTATCTGCTCGTCGTCGGCTATGACGTATACGGCAACGTGGGTCATCAGTTCAATACCCGCCTGTTCATGGACTTCCTGCGCATGGAAGGCGAGGACATGTTTCTGAGCCTGATGCGGCCGGAGCAACGCAAAGCGGTTCGCGATAGCTGGTACGTCGGCGTGCACGCCAAAGTGAAGAAAAACTTTGACGAGTCCGAGGAGTACCTCAAAGTTGAATCCGGAGTTGAGCTGACCAGCGATGACCCGGTAGCGGAGCTGTTCCAGCTGATTCATGCACGCATCGGCGCGATGGCCGGGCCCGGTGATCCGATTAACCGATGCTCGAAAGCCCCCTGCTTTGCCGGCGATGCCAACGCCCGCGTGGAGCAAGCACTGCAACAGGCAACCAAAATTACCGGCCGAAAGCTGCTGGCATTTCCCGACAACAGTTTCTTACGAGTGGTCACGCCCGAGGGTCAGCCCGATCTGGCCTACTCGATCATCGTCAACAAAGGTTACAAAGACCTGACCACAATGTTTGAAAGTGAAGACAACCGCAGCCCCGATGACGACACACTCACCATTCTTCCGGGACTGGTGGGCTCGTACCCGAATTTCTTCTATGTCGTTGAGCTGGATGACATCGAAAACTTCGCTGCCCGCCTGGCAGGACTGCAAAACCGGGATGATTACGAACGCTTTGTGGCGCTGTACGGAGTAAGGCGCACCAACAGCGGGTTCTGGGATCAGTCTGACTGGTTCCATGCCACAGCCAGGCAACAGGACGCGATCGAGTCCGGCATCTTCGATTTAAATCGCTACAAAAACCGCTAAATACAGACTCTTCTAGCCGCAACACAGCATTGATCATTGAGGCATTTGTTCGGGCTAAACAAATAAACGCGAAATCATAGGCTTACAGAAACCAACCGGGTTGCTCAAGCCGACTCAAAAAGGCCTGAAAACGCCGCTGCTGCTGAATCTGATGGACACACCTGAGCGAACTGTCAGGGGTATCCATTAAGTCATGAACACAGCGACATTCTCATGCCCAAAAACAAAGTATTAAGTTCGGCAGGTCAGTTCGTGAAGCGCAGGCTTCCGTTGGTGATCGTGCTTGGCTCCGTGACCACCGCTTTTGCGTTGGTGGCGACGCGGCCGGCCGACATTCAAACCGAAGCGCCTGAAAAAGCGTGGATCGTAAAAACTGCTGCCGTCGATACTGCTAACCGGCAGCCTAACATTGAGCTGTTCGGCACCATCGAGTCTCCGCAGGACACCACTCTAAGGCCTGCTGTCGAGGCCGAAGTGATGAGCGTGCCCGTCCGCGAAGGCCAGTCCGTGCAGCGTGGCGATTTGCTCGTACTGCTCGATGATCGCGATGCCATTCTTGACCTGCGTGAGCGGGATGCTGAAGTCGCGGAATTGCAGGCACAACTTCGGCTTGCCAAGACCCGCCTGAAAAGCAGCGAACTGGTGCTGCAAAAAGAAAACGAACTGCTCGACATTACCGAGAGTCAGGCTTCCCGGGCTCAGGAGTTGGCTGCCGAGGGCTTACTGTCCAAATCCGACCTCGATACATCGATGGAATCGTTGAAGCGGCAGCAGTTGAATGTCAACCAGTCGCAGCTCAGCGTTGAAGAAAACCGGATCAACATCACTCAGCTTGAAGCGCAGTTGATGCGCGCATCCGCACAACAAGATCAGGCACAACTTGCGTTGGATCGCACCCGAATTACCGCGCCCTTTGACGGCGTGCTGTCAGAGTTCAGTGTCTCTATCGGCGATCGGGTCGGACCGGGTGACACGCTGATGCGCCTGCAGAACCCGGCTGCTACCGAGATTCGTACCCAGATTCCTACCAGCTACGCCGCTTCGGTCAGAGATGGGCTTAGGAGCAACATCAACATGAATGTCACGGTGAACTACCG
>CAYLLI010000095.1:0-8515 GCA_964384295.1 uncultured Chromatiaceae bacterium | reverse complement strand
AGATGCGCAGTTTTGCCGCACGGTAGCTCTCCATGCTGCCATGCTGATCAAGGTGGTCGACCGCAAAATTCAGCACCGTCGCTACCGCCGAGGCCGGCAGCTCGCTGCGCTCGAGCTGAAAACTCGACAGCTCAAGCACGACTGTGTCGTGGGGCTCGTTCGCGAGATCAAGCGCAGGCACACCGAGGTTGCCGCCCGCAACTGAGTTGCGACCCGCAGCGTTCAGCAAGTGATTGAGTAAGGAAGTCACCGTACTCTTGCCATTGGATCCGGTGACCAGCAATACCGTCCCGGCCTCTTCGGCCAAAAACAGGTCGATATCGCTGACCACCGACACACCGTCAGACCGGGACGCAGCCAACAATTCCGTTGGCATGCTCAGACCCGGTGAAACCACAATTTGTTCGATACCCGCAGGAACCGACCCGGGCAGTGCGCCAAGATGCCAGATGCACTCAGGCATCGCCGCCTCAATCGCCGCCTGCCCCGACGGTTGCTGCCGCGTGTCGGCAAACATCGCAACAACACCTTTTGCTGCCAGATACCGCGCGCACGACGCACCTGTCGCTCCGGCTCCGAGAACCAGAACGGTGGGCTTAAGCGCGTCGGCTATCTTCAAAGCAGCGTCTACCATTACCGAATCTTGAGGCTGGACAAACCAACCAAAACGAGTATTACCGTAATAATCCAAAACCGGACGATCACCTTGGGTTCCGCCCAGCCTTTCAATTCATAGTGATGATGCAGCGGCGCCATGCGAAAGATGCGCTTGCCACGCAACTTAAACGAAGCGACCTGCATCATTACTGAAACCGTTTCCATCACGAACACGCCGCCCATGATGAACAGCACCAACTCCTGACGGACCACCACCGCAACGGTGCCGAGTGCCGCACCGAGCGCGAGCGCACCGACGTCCCCCATAAATACCTGAGCGGGATACGTGTTAAACCACAGAAATCCGAGACCGGCACCGGCAAGCGCTGCGCAGTAAATCATCATCTCGCCGGCACCAAAGATGTACGGAATGCCGAGATACTCAGAGAAATTAATGTTGCCGGCGGCGTACGCGAAAATACCCAGAGCACCGGACACCAGCACAGCCGGCATGATCGCCAAACCGTCCAGACCGTCCGTCAGGTTCACGGCATTGCTGGTGCCCACGATAACGAGGTAGACGAACACGACGTACAGACCGCCGAGAGGAATCAGCACATCTTTAAAGTACGGAATCAGCAGTGCCGTTTCATACGACTCCTGTGCGCCCGCGTAAAGCACCACCGCGGCAATACCACCGGCCAGTGACTGCGACAAAAACTTGGTGCGCGCTGACATCCCGTTCGGGTCTTTCAAGACCAATTTTTTCCAGTCGTCGATAAAGCCGATGATGCCGAATGACACAGTGACGCCGAGAACAATCCATACATAGCGATTGTTCAGGTCTGCCCAGAGCAGAGTGCTGATAGCAATCGCAACAATAATTAACGCGCCGCCCATCGTTGGCGTACCCTGCTTCGGCAAGTGCGATTCGGGTCCGTCCAGACGCACGGTCTGACCGACCTGACGTTCCATCAGCCGGCGAATCATGACAGGACCAACAACGAGCGAAATCACCAATGCAGTCAGCGCAGCAAGAATGGCGCGGAACGTGATATAGCCGAAGACATTGAAGCCTGAGTAGATGTCTTTCATATAGTCGGCGAGGTAAATTAGCATCAGTTGTTTGCCCCCTGCGTTGCCGGCACAGCCAGCGCTTTGACGACCCGCTCCAGACCCATAAAGCGCGAACCCTTCACCAACAGCGTGACGGAGTCATCCGCTTCCTTTTGCAGCAAGTCGATGATGGCATCGCAATCACCGAACCATTCCGCAGCGTCGCCGAACCCAGCGGCCGTCTCGCGACTGAGCTCTCCGGTACACAGCAACCGGTCAATGCCCATTGCCGCTGCTTTCTCACCAACGCGCTTATGCATGGCAGCCTCATCCGGCCCCAACTCACCCATGTCTCCCAAAACCAACCAGCGCTTCCCGCTTTGGGACGCCAAAAAATCGATGGCAGCAGCCACGGAATCAGGATTGGCGTTATAGCTGTCATCAAAAATGTGCATGCCGTTCTGCGCTTGCACAGCTTGCAAACGGCCGCCGACGTTACCGGTTTGCTGCAGTCCGTTGACCACGGCTTCAAGATCGGCGCCGACGGCAACTGATGCGGCGGCAGCCGCCAATGCGTTTAATACGTTGTGCCTGCCAGCCATAGGCAAAACAACTTGCGCGTCACCCAGCGGCGAATGCAGCGCAAACCTCAACTCCGGAACAGCGAGATCTTCCTCGATGTCCGTCGCAAAAAAATCGGCGGCGTTGTTTTGCCCGAACGAATATTGAGTGACATTCGGTGAACGGTCCCGCCAATACTCGTAGAAGGAGTCGTCGCGATTCATGATGGCGATGCCGTTTTCGGGCAGTGACGTGAACATTTCACCCTTTGCACTGGCAACCCCGGCAAGACTCCCAAAACCTTCCAAATGTGCGGCAGCTGCATTTACAACAATGCCGACCTGCGGCTTCGCAATTCCTGCCAGATACTGAATTTGTCCGGCACCATTGGCGCCCATCTCGAACACGGCTGCCTGATGCTGCTCGTTCAACCGGAACACCGTCAACGGCACCCCGATGTCGTTGTTGAAATTGCCGCGGGTCGCCAGCACGACGTCGGTCGAGCCGAACGTAGCCGCCAGAATTGAAGCCACCATTTCTTTAACGGTGGTTTTGCCGTTGCTGCCGGTGATTCCCACGGCCGGAACAGGAAACGCATCGCGCCACGCAACGGCATAGTCACCCAGCGCCCGGCGGGTGTCGTTGACAACAATCTGCGGAATATCGACATCCATGAGTTTGCTGACGACAGCACCGGCCGCGCCCTTGTCAGCAGCGTCCTGCAGATAATCTGCGCCGTCAAAGTTGTCGCCTTTCAATGCAAACAACAACTCGCCCTGCTGCAGGGTCCGGGTATCCGTTGATACGTCAGAAAAGGCTGCATCCGCACCGTTAAGACTGCCACCGACGGCATTCGCTACTGCTGCCAACCGGGCGATACTCATGCGACTTCCCCCAAACAACTCAACGCAACGTCCCGATCCGAAAACGGCAGCGAACGAGCGCCGACAATCTGATAATTCTCAGCACCTTTACCGGCGATCAACACCACATCGTCCGCAGCTGCCGCTGTAACGGCCCGGCCAATCGCAGCCGCGCGGTCATGCACAACCTCAGGCGACTGTCCGACGGCAAACCCTTGCAGAATGTCGGCAACAATCGCTGCAGGATCTTCATCCCGGGGATTGTCGTCAGTCAGAATGGTGTGATCGGCAAATTCACCGGCAACGTGACCCATCTCACTGCGCTTGCCCTGGTCACGATCGCCGCCGCAACCAAACACGCACCAAACTTCGCCCGAGCAATGATCTCGAACCGTCGCCAGCACCTTGGCTAGCGCGTCCGGAGTGTGCGCAAAATCAATGACCACCTGTGGTTTATCAGCACTACCCTGCAACGCTTCCATGCGCCCGGCAGGTGCCCGGCACTCACTCAATGCACCTGCGGCATCAGTGAGTGAAACACCGCCGGCAATCAGAATACCCAGCGCGACGACCAGGTTCTCAACATTAAAGTCACCCCATAGCGGTGAGCTCAGTTCAGCATCACCAAACTCTCCCGAGAGCCGAATACAAAGACCCCCGGCATCAGAGGAAACAAGCTCAGCAGTTAGCATCGCGCCGTCAGCTGCAGAGGTAGACACGGTTAAAAGATGCACATCCTTGTGCAATAACGCGGCCAATTCCCTGCCATAGTCGTTCGCGACATTAACGATTGCGGTTGAGTATTCGAATTCGGTAAACAGCTTCCGCTTTGCGGCCGCATAGCTTTGCATGTCACCGTGATAATCAAGGTGATCACGCGATAAATTGATGAACGCCACAGTATCAAAGCGAACGCCATCGAGGCGCCCCTGATCAAGTCCGTGAGATGAGGCTTCCAAAGCAACATACCGAGCACCGCTATCCGAGAGTTCGCGCAAGCGACGATGAACGCCGATCACGCCGGGCGTGGTCAGCGAACTATGCTCCAGCACCTGGTCAATGCGCCCGTAACCAAGCGTTCCCATATAGGCCGCGTCGACGTCCAACGACTGCATCGCTTGTGCAACCAGCCACGCCGTTGTGGTTTTGCCATTCGTTCCGGTAATTCCGGAAACCTGCATAGCGGCTGACGGCATCGCAAAAAAACGATCCGCCAAAAGCCCCGCTGCATTACCGAGCCCGGGCACTGCAAAACCAAGCACTCCGTCGGGAAGCTCAGGCTCGGCAAGATCCGCTTCCGGCTCCCAGGCGACGAACGCGACGCCTGCGGCAAGCGCCTGCGGCAAGTACTCCAACCCGTGGGCCTGTACCCCGCGAAATGCCAGAAACAAACCACCGTCAACCGCCGCGTTACTGTTGGATGTCATGCCTTTCACGGGTGTTGCAGGCAAGCCTTCCATCAGGCCGGCAAATAGCTCGCTGAGCAAAACCGGACTCATTGCTCAGCCTCCGCAAGTCGCAGCGTTTTCGGCTGAGCGCCACGCACGTTGTCCGGAGCGACCGCCAGAATCCGGAGCGACCCGGAAGCAATGCTCGAAAACACCGGAGCAGCAACCTGACCACCGTAGTACTCGCCGGCAGTCGGTTCATCGACAACAACCACGATGGCAAGCCGCGGATCACTCGCCGGAGCAAGACCGGCGAATACGGCTGAATACCGGTCGTCAGCGTATCCACCGGCGGAGGCCTTGCGGCTGGTGCCGGTCTTCCCGGCAATCCGGTACCCGGCAATCGCGGCCTGCGTGCCGGTGCCTCCCGCTTGCACCACACTCTCCATCATGTGCAGCACGTCGTTCGCCGTCTCCGCCTGAATCACGCGACGGGCGATCGGCCCTTGTTCAACACGCAACAAAGACACCGGATGCTGCAGTCCCTGCGAGCCCAGCGCAGCATACGCCTGCGCCAACTGCAGCGGCGTCATCGACAAACCGTACCCGTAGGCCAGCGTCGCCTGACTGATGTCGCGCCAGTTGGAAAAGTGACTGAGCAGACCGGCTGACTCGCCCGGAAAACCACTCGCCGTGACTTTCCCCAATCCGAAACGGGTCAGCACATCCCACAGATATTCGGAGTCCATCGACATTGCGAGTTTCGTTGCGCCAACGTTGCTCGACTTCTGCAAAATCGTTTGCATGTTAATGCGGCCGAGATTGCGTTTATCCATGATCTTCTTTGGACCAACATTCACAAAACCGGGCGACGTATCGATGTACGAGTTTTTACGATACTTGCCGCTCTCAAGCGCTGCCGAAACGATCAGCGGTTTCAGCGCTGAGCCCGGTTCGAGAATGTCGGTGATCGCACGGTTGCGATAGCGTGACGCTGAAAAGCTCGAACGGTTATTCGGGTTGTAGCTCGGCTGGTTCACCATCGCAAGCACTTCGCCGGTATCCACATCCACAACAACCGCAGAACCGGATTTTGCCTTGTGCTCTTTCACTGCAGACTGCAACGCGCGATACGCAAAATACTGCATCCGCAGATCAATGCTGGTCACCACATCCTGCCCGTGAACCGGCGCCTCAACACTTTCAATGTCTTCGACGTAGCGGCCCAGGCGGTCTTTTAACACTTTCTTTTTGCCAGACTTACCGGCAAGCCGATGATCAAAGGCGAGCTCCAAACCCTCCTGACCGTCGTCATCGATATTCGTAAAGCCGAGCAGATGACCGGTCACCTCACCCGCCGGATAGTAGCGCCGGTACTCACGCTGCACGTAGACACCCGGCACCTGCTGCTCGAGGACCTTGGCAGCATCCGACGGGTTCATGTGGCGCTTCAGCCACAAAAACTCTTTGCCGGCATTGCGACTGATTTTTTCATTCAGCTTTGCGCTGTTCAGATCCAGCAAACGGGCGAGCGTGGGAATCTGCTCCGGCGCGCTCACCAGCACCCGCGGATTCACAAAGATGCTGTCGACGGGTGTGCTCACCGCGAGGACTTCGCCGTTGCGGTCGGTAATCGAACCGCGATGCGCCGACAAACTCGCATAACGAATATGACGCGCGTCGGCCTGGCGCTCCAGGAATGCCTCATCAACGACCTGTAAATACACGGCCCGTGCAAATAAGCCGACCGCTCCCACGGCCAGACAAAACACAGCGAAGTAGGCACGGCCGTTAAAGCCGGGTGCCGCCGAATGCTTGCCGGATGACACTTTGCGCCGCTTGCGCGTTGGGCCCGGTTTTCTCGTCTGCTTTCTCATTGCTGCACCAACCGGATATCAGCAGGATCGGGAGAACGCATCTTCATTTGCTTGCGGGCCAGCCGTTCAACACGGGCATGAGCAGACCAGGTGCTTTGCTCAATCTGCAACCGGCCCCAGTTCACCTGCAACTCATCGCGCACGGCGGTCAGGTTCTGGAGCTCGACAAATAACTTGCGTGATTCGTGCTTCGCATGCACGCAGGCAATGGCTGACCCCATGACCGCAAGCGTCAAAACAGCAATCATGACCGGAAGGCGTTGCAGCAACGGCATCACAACACCTCCGCCACGCGCAACACGGCACTGCGTGCCCGGGGGTTTGCATCAAGCTCGGCATCACCCGCTCTGAAAGCACCGTTGACCAATTGCAGAGAGGGCTGCGCCGACTCCGGCACTACCGGCAAACGGGACAAGGCGGGATCGACTCGGGAGTGATCGCGCATGAAACGCTTCACCATTCTGTCTTCTAAAGAATGAAAACTGATGATGCACAGCCTGGCACCCTCACTCAGCGCATCAACCGCGCTGTCGAGCGCCGAGCGCAGCTGACCGAGCTCATCATTCAAATGAATGCGAATCGCCTGGAAGGTTTTCGTGGCCGGATGCTTGCCCTTACCGTAGCGAGGCACGGCACGTTCGATGACGGCAGCAAGTTCAGCAGTGGTAGTCAGAGGCGACTCTTCGCGAGCAGCGCAAATGGCTTTCGCAATTTTGCGGGCGTTCTTATCTTCGCCGTACTTCGCGATCACGCGGGCGATCTCGCCGAATGCTGCGGAGTTGACCCAACCCTCTGCGGTAGCTCCGGCCGACGTGTCCATGCGCATATCCAGCGGACCATCCGCCTGAAAGCTGAAGCCACGCTCAGGCGTGTCCAGCTGCGGGGAAGACACCCCGAGATCGAGCAGCAGCCCGTCGACCTGACCAAAGATTCCATGGCGCACAAGAATCTCTTTTAACCCCCCGAAACCAGCATGTTCTGCAATCACCCGCGGGTCGGCCTTCGCCAAACTCTTCGCCACCCGCATCGCGTCCAAATCTCTGTCAATCACCAGTAACCGACCATCCGGCCCCAGCTGTTCTAATATTTTTCGGGAGTGGCCGCCGCGACCGAACGTGCCGTCGACGTAACAGCCGTCCGGCTGCACCTGCAGTTGTTCCAGCACCTCATTCAACAACACCGGAACGTGCAATTCCTGCATGGTCTTTACAGCTTCCTCACCCGACCGGCTTGCGCCGGCAAAACCTGCTAGATCAACAGAGACTCAAGCTCTTCCGGCAGTTCGCCTTCTGTTGCATCCTCTCCGAGATAGTCATCGACTTTGTCAGTCCAGCGGGACTCATCCCAGAGTTCAAACTTAGTGCCCTGACCCAACAACATGGCTTGCTTGTCGAGCCCGGCAAATTCACGCAATTCGCGGGGAATTAAAATTCGCCCGTGGCTGTCCATCTGCTGTTCAGAGGCATGACCCACCAGCAGGCGCTGGTAACGGCGGTTCGCTGGCTTCGTGCCCGGCAACCGCATCAACCTGCGCTCAAGGTCTTCCCAGTCCGGCTGGGGATAGATCAGCAGGCAATGCTCCGGATCGACCGTGCACACGACACGGCCGCCGGACCGCTCGTTGATCTCGTCGCGATATCGCGCCGGGATCGCCATACGACCCTTAGCATCCAGACTGATTTTGGCTGCGCCTCGAAGCATTCTTAAAGAAAGGGAAACCCCTTTTCTCCCACTTTTCACCACTTCTTGACACTATATGAACTCGCAGGAACGAGTGTCAACATAACAACAAGATAATTACTTGCAGGACAGCCACTTAGGAGTGGTTTTTGCGCCCGTGGCGGAACAATGCTGACGCAAAATCAGGAGGTTACAGAACCTTCTTTGAAGAGCGTGTGAAGAACGGGCTTTTTAACGATAAATGCGCTGAAACGCGCATAACGACTGAGTTTTGCGCCAGATTGGCGGAATCGCATCGAAATAACGCACTAAGTCATTGAAAATAAAGCGGAGTTGGCCGATAAGCCGGGTTCTGTCGTGGACAATCATTCATCTGGGACCGCTGTCGCCAGCGACCTCAAGCAACCTACCCGGGAGTCCCGTGGGCGCGGGTGGCTGCGAACAGCCGACTCCCCTATTTGGTCTTGCTCCGGGTGGGGTTTACCCTGCCACC